>NZ_JALFLA010000083.1 GCF_022775115.1 Agathobaculum sp. | reverse complement strand
CACAAACATAGTATAAAAGCTTTTGAAGTTTCATAGGTGTTATTTCCTCGTCATCTTGCTTACCCCTCATTAGGATATTGTTGCTGAGTACAGTAGCAGATGCCCTCACCAGTAACGCCTCCATTTTAACCCTTTCATAAAGTAATGCTTCTATCTTTTGCGATACCAGTATAGTGCGGACTTATCAACAAATCAATCGATAATATTGCACAAATACTTAGTCTGCATTTTATAACATCCAAAACGCCACTCTCCACCCTACATGATCTCTACTCCATCTGCTCAATTAGGCTGAATGGGATTTCTTCGTTTAGGAGACACGCTCCGCAGCCACCAACTGCATAAGGAGTATTCTACGGGCACCATCGACATTGAGAATAGCATCATCATCCATGTGAGGTATCCTCAGAACCTCTATAGCCCCATAGTCTTCTGGACTGTCTACTCCCGGAGGATACTGGACGCCGTCAATCTTGAATATCGCCCGGACAGAGTAATAGCGGGAGGTCTGCTTCTTGACCTCCCGCTGATATCCGCTTCTTTGTAGCCCCTTCACACAAAACTTACCCTCTACAGCAGATACGGGTAAACTGTCCTGCATAACTGTCACCAGGTCATCCAAATCCGTCGTAACTGTCTTACTCAAGAACTGCTCATAAGACTGTTTCTGATACTCGACAAGATTCATCTCCATCTCTGGCTCTGGTATCTTCTGAATCTTCAGTACCCTGCTTTTATCGTCATAGGAGAACATTACGCATCACACATCCTCAATGTCACCATCGTAGTCTTGGTAAATGTCAATATAGAAGACTTCACCCACATCGGTAGCTAGGTCGCTAGCGTCTCGATACACTGCCCTATCCTCGCTCAGGATACATAGAACTTGCTCCCCGTCAAAGATAACGCCAATGCATTCGTCATACTCTCCAGCAACCATATCAGATAGAGTACTCGGATAATCAATATCTACCGGATCATCAATAGATATTTCGGAAAGCAGGCGCATGTCACCCATAAAAGGATCTCTGAAATAACACTCCCCTGTACTGGTGTCGCAATATACCGGGGTATATTCATTATTGGTATACAGAATACCGCACATACTTTTTTTACTCATAATTTTCATCCTCCGTTTTGTAAAAGTATAAGAATCTGTTACTTTTTACTTCTCAATAATATATGTGGCATACCCCGCTAATCTTTATCCGAACAACGCTATATTATTGCGAAATAAAAAGACGTTTACAAAGTAAACGTCTAGCGATGAGATATGTAGGAATTGCCTGTTCTGTCGTGTTGTAAACTACCGATGTTGTACTTGTGCGATTGCAGCAGAGCAAAAGGCTCGCACGACCTATGACAACCTGCTGCGCCTGATCGACGACCCGGATGTGCGCGATCCGCTCAAGTTCCTGCGCGCGCGGGAGGTCGTGCATTTCCAGCGCTTTGGCGACGCCCTGCGCATCGTGCAGGATAATCTGGATGCCAAAAACTACTATGCGTTCAACCCGGCTATGGACATCCGCCCGCCGGAGCCGCGCCGGATGCCGTCGATGCCCACCTTCAGCGAGGAGCAGAACGCGCCCCCCGCCATGCAGCCCCCTATCCCCCAGTAAAATCTCCGAAAAGCAAGGAGCCGTCTCGCCTCTGCGAAACGGCTCCTTTTTCTGATGTTCGACCCCCATGGCTACGCTCACTCCGCGTCCTCATCCTGCTTCCAACGCAGCCCGCGCAGCACATCCTTGCGCGCGGCCGCGATCTGGCAGCTTTCAATTGCCTTACCGATGGCCTTATTATGCGTTATGCGATCCAGCCGCCGCGCGCGCAGATAGGGCAGGGCGGCCTCGTACTGCTTGGTCAATGCCGTGGCAAAAAACCACGCGACCATCATGTGCACATAATACTCCTCGCAGCGCAGCGCAGCCACCCACTCCAGATAGGCCGGGTCGAATGCCTCGTCCAGATAATACTGCTGTAACATCTCTATGCCAAAGCGCACTGTAAAGGCGTGTTTCGCGTCCATCCAGCCGCGTATCTTGTCCAGCGGCGGACGCCGTGTGCGGAACACCTGAGGCCGCAGCTGGTCGCAGGTCGCCCAGTTGTCTACATGGGGCAGAAACACATCCAGCGCAGCCAGAACCTCATCATACACCCGCAGCTGCGCGATCAGATAGCCATGCAGCGTGTTTTCCTCCCAATACCGGTGCGGCAGGGCGCGCATAAACTCCTCCGCGCCGCCCTCCTGCACAAGCGCGCGCGCCAGAGCCCGCAGCGCGGGTGCGCGTACGCCGAGGATGGTCTCCGGCGCGAGCGTTGGCAGCAGCCGCTGCTGGAAGGCCTGATAGCCAGTATCCTGCATGGCAAGCAAGCGCTGCCGCACCTCACTGCCGGTCATATCAGCACACCATCGCAGTGGTCAAGCTCATGCTGAATGATCTGCGCCGTCCAGCCGGTGAAGGTCTTGAGCCGGGTCTGGAACGCCATGTTCTGATACCGCACCTTGATCGAACGCCAGCGCTGCACGCGGCGCACGCCCGTGAGCGACAGGCAGCCCTCCTCGGCCTCATACCGGTCGGCGCGGCGGACGATCTCCGGGTTGAGCATGACCGTATAGCCGCCCTCGTCATCAAAGGCGATGATACGCTTGCGCACGCCGATCATGTTGGCCGCCATGCCCACGCAGCCCTCCCGGTGCGCCGCAAGCGTGTCCAGCAGGTCGTGCGCCACGGGCAGATCCTCCTGCGTCGCGGGCGCAGAAGGCTGGGCAAGGAAGGCTTCATCCTTCATAATAGGGCGTATCATTCTGCTTCAGCCTTTCTAAAATATCCTTATCCGCTGGGCAGAACGGGTAATCGTCCAGCTCGTCCACGCGCAGCCAGCGGATATCGTGATGCTCAAGCCTTTGCGGCGTACCGGCGGTGATGACCGCGTTAAACAGCGTCAGATGCACGGTCAAATCGGGATAGGTATGCGTCACGTCCATGAACACATCCCGCGCTTCGACTTCCACATCCAGCTCCTCGCGGCACTCGCGCGCGAGCGCCTGCTCACGGCTCTCTCCCGGCTCGACCTTGCCGCCGACAAACTCCCACAGCAGGCCGCGCGCCTTATGCGCCGGGCGCTGGCAGGCAAGCAGGCGGCCGTCCTGCCAAATCAGC
This sequence comes from Agathobaculum sp., assembly GCF_022775115.1. Classification (GTDB taxonomy): domain Bacteria; phylum Bacillota; class Clostridia; order Oscillospirales; family Butyricicoccaceae; genus Agathobaculum. The sequence goes on along the minus strand of NZ_JALFLA010000083.1, from coordinate 15,335 downwards.
GCGGCGACCACCTCCACCGCGTCCGCCGGGGCGGTGTGCGCCTCGCTCCACGCGCGCAGAAAATCAAGCTGCTCGTCTGTATGGAGCCAGTGTGCGCCGTCCTCCAGCACGGTCACTTCGCAGCCAAAGCAGCCTGCAAAGGACGCGACCGTATCCCGGTCGGTCAGCTCGTCCTGCCCCGGGTACAAAATGGCCGTCGGATGCGGCCACTGCGTGACTGGATGCGCCTGCGTATAGCTGTAATACCGCCAAGACAGCGCCTGCCCGGATGCGGTTTCGATCGTGCCGCGCGCGCGCAGCTCATCCGCGCACACACCCGCCGCGGCCATCCGGCCCTCAATCAGCCGCGCCATATCGACGATAGGTGCGACCAGCAGGCAATTTTCCAGCCGCGCGTCCGCAAACGCCAGCAGGCTGAACCATGCGCCAATACTGACCGCGTACAGCGCGACCCGCGTCCAGCGTCCCCGGACGTAGTCCATAACCGCACGCAGCGCGGGCACGACCTGCCACGGCACAAGCTCGTCCCCCTCTGTCTGCGCGCTGTCGCAGGGCAGGTCGATGCCCAGCACCTGCCAGCCCTTCGGGCAGACGATATCAGCCAGCGCGGCGGCCCCCTCCTTACGCCCGTGCTTGCCGTGCACATAGAGATAAACGCCGCTTCCCTCCCCGCCGTACAGCACGGCGGGTATGCCGCCGATCGTCAGCTCTGCTTGCTGCATCCCGCGCACCTCCTTTTCACCGCTGCCTTACCGCGCATCGAGCGGCGTATACGCGCTCGCCGGCAGGACGCAGCGGTAGGCCGGACGGATGATCTTGTCCGTGTTGATCAGCTCCTCGAGCCGATGCGCGCTCCAGCCTACGATGCGCGCCGTGGCGAACATCGGGGTGTACAGCTCGGGCGGCAGGCCAAGCATCGAATACACCAGACCCGAATAGAAGTCCACATTGGCCGAAACGCCCTTGTAAATCTTGCGCTCCTCAGCGATGACCCGCGGCGCAAGCCGCTCGACCGCCTCATACAGGGCAAACTCCTCGTCCCTACCCTTTTCGTGCGCCAGCTTGCCGACAAAGGAACGGAACACCTGCGCGCGCGGGTCGGAGATCGAATACACCGCGTGACCCATGCCGTAGATCAGACCCTTGCCGTCAAATGCCTCGCGGCGCAGCAGGCGGCGCAGGTAAACGGCCACCTGCTCGTCGTCCCGGTTGTCGGTCACGCTGCGCTTCATGTCGTCGAACATCTGCACGACCTTGTAGTTCGCGCCGCCGTGCTTTGGCCCCTTGAGCGAGCCGAGCGCCGCCGAGATCGCCGAATAGGTATCCGTGCCGGACGAGGTGACCACATGAGTCGTAAAGGACGAGTTATTGCCGCCGCCGTGCTCCATATGCAGCACAAGCGCCAAGTCGAGCACCGACGCTTCGAGCGGCGTGTACTGCATGTCCGGCCGCAGCATACGCAAAAAGTTGGACGCGGTGGACAGGCTATCCGACGGGTAGTGGATATACATGCTGCCGCCGCAGGTATAGTGGTTATATGCATGGTAGGAATAGACCGCCAGCATCGGGAAGACTGAAATGAGCATCAGGCACTGCCGCAGCACGTTTGGCAGGCTGATATCGTCCGCCGTATTGTCATACGAGGCCAGCGTGAGCACGCTGCGTGACAGGCTGTTCATCATATCATGCGTCGGCGCCTTCATGATCACGTCGCGCGTGAAATTGGTCGGCAACGTGCGCCCCTGCGCCAGCAGGCTTTTGAAGTCTATCAGTTGCTTCGCGTTCGGCAGCTCGCCGAACAGCAGCAGATAGGCGACCTCCTCATAGCCCTTGCGCCCCTCGCGCATAAAGCCGTCCACCAAATCGTGGATATTGATGCCGCGGTAGTACAGCTCGCCCTCGCATGGGACACGTTCTCCGTTTATCTCCTTTTGGGAGATGATGTCGGAAATATTGGTCAGTCCCGCCAGCACGCCCCGCCCCTCGATATCGCGCAGGCCGCGCTTGACGTCATAATCCCTGTACAGCTGCTCGTCGATGCGGCTGTTCGCCCTGCAAAGCGCGGCCAGCGCTTCCACGCGCGGCGTTACCGATAAGATATCGTGCTCTACCGTCATTCTGTGTCCTCCTTTGTCGCAATCATACCACATGGTGTAATCCCTGTTCTTATTGTATCGGGAATGGCGCAAGGCCGCAAGAGCCTTTTGCTGGCGGTCATGTTAACAATCCGTTAATTCCCGCCCGCGCTCATGCGTGTAAAAGGATGCGGCTCTCCCGGCAGGCGGAAGGGCCGCTTTGGTCAGCGGATGAAATTGAACATCGTGCGGTGGTGCGTTTCGGGCGGCGCGATGCCGGCCTTTTCGATCACCCGGAGCATCCACACAAGGTTGCGGCCGAGCTTTTCGACCACCTCAACGCCCTCGACGTCCCGCGTGGCCTCACCGATCTCCGCGCCGTGCACGGCGTTCCAATAATCCGAGGTGACCAGCACCATCTCCATCGCGTTCATCGTGCCGAGCAGCTGCTGGTAGGTCTCCATACCGCCCGAGCGGCGCAGCGTGCACAGCGCCGCGCCCACCTTGTGGTGCAGCTGGTTGTCTCCACAGCCTGCGGCCAGCATCAGCCGATCGAGCACACACTTCATGCCGCCCGCGATGCCGCCGTGGTACACGGGCGAGGCCAGCACGATACCGTCCGCTTCGATGCACTTGGCGATGATGTCATTGACGCCGTCGTCCTCCTGCACACAGCGCAGCGTGCCGTGATCCAAGCAGTGGTAGCACGCCATGCACGGACGCACCCCCGCGCCCGGCTGACAGACCTCAAACGCGATCCCCTCCCGCTCGAGCACCCCGCCGAGCACCTCCAGCATCTGCGCGCAGTTGCCGCCCTTTCGCGGCGAACCATTGATCGCTACGACCTTCATTTTTCCGTCCTCCTTATGTCGTTTGTCCGCCGTTTCGGCCGGCGGATAAGCCTGCTCAATCCCAATGCTTTTGGTTTTCCAGCCGGTACAGCCGCATGACGACCAGCGTGTGGTTGAGCTGCGGCCCCATCAGCAGGATGATGCTGACCAGATACAGCCACAGCATGAGTACGATGATCGCACCGAGCGAACCATACAGCACCGAATACCGCGCCAGATTGTCCACATAAAACGAAAACACCCACGAAACCAGTATCCACGCCACCAGCGAGAACAAAGCACCCGGCCATACCTCGCGAAATTTCAGATGCAGGTTGGGCACGATCTTGTTAAACAGCATCAAAAATACAAAAATAAAAGCGATCATCACCCAAAAGCCCGCGCCATGCGTCAGCTCAAGCGTCGGCTCCGGGATGGGCAGATACTGCCGCAGCAGACGCAGCAGCGTTTTGCCCGTTACCACCAGCACAAAGCTGCACACGACCGAAACCAAAAAGCCCGCCGTGATGCCCACCGAAATCAGCACATCCATAACGATGCCGCGCGATACCTCAACGTGGTAAATATCGTTTACCGTGCGCATCATCGAGCGCACCGCGCGCGACAGAAAATACAGGCTCAGGCCGATGCCGATCAGCTTGGGACTGAACGCGGGTGTGCCGGTCAGCTGCAGCAAATAGCCGCGCAGCAGCGATTGCAGGCTCTTGGGCAGCATTTCGAGTACCGGCTCGATGCTCTCGATCGAGATGTCCAGCTGCGCGAGCACCGCGTTTAAGAACATCAGCAGCGGAAAAACCGAAAACAGCAGAAAATACGACAGCTCGGCTGCCGCCTGCGAGATACCGTCCGAAAAATAACGGTAAGTCATGCGTTTGACCAGATAATACAGCCGGTTCTGCCCGTTCATGCCGCGCCCCCTTCCCTTATGTTATTATTATTTTATCAGCTTTTTAACTGATTTACAACTTGCGTTTTGCCGGAGATGGGTGTATACTATCGAATTAGAACATTTGTTCTTTTTGGGAGGGAGCGTATTATGAACGATCACCGCGCCGCAACCTGCTGTTTTTCAGGCTACCGCGTCGAAAAAATGCCTTTTCCCGCAAACGACACCGCGGCTGTGTCCGCGCTGTGCGCGGCGCTTGACCGCGCGGTCGCGCACGCAGCCAGCCGGGGCTACACCCGTTTTCTGTCCGGTATGTCAACCGGCTTTGACCTCTGGGCGGCCGAAGCCGTGCTGCGCGCACGTGAGCGGCTGCCGGTCGCACTGCTGTGCGCCGTGCCGTTCGACCAGCAGGCCGACCGCTTCCCGCCCGCGTGGAAGCGCGTGTTCAACCATTGCCTGCTCACGGCCGACCGCGTCTATTCGCTCGCGCGCGCCTACCACACCGGCTGCTATGCAGCCCGCAACCGCTTTATGGTCGAGTCCTCCTCGCTGCTGATTTGCTACTACGACGGCCGCCCCGGCGGCACCGCACAAACCGTGCGCATGGCGCGGCAGGGTGGGCTGGATATTGTTAATCTGGCCGAGCGTCAGCTCTCGCTCGACCTGTGAGTGGATGTGCGGCACATGCTACTTTCTACCAAATACGACAATTTGTTGCCATAGGCGACAGGATATGCTATACTTTTCTTGTACTACAAAAGTAGAGAAAGAGAGGATACCCCATGAAGCATCTCCCGCGCCTGCTGTGTGCTGCTGTGTAGCGTGCTGTGCCTGCAGCCGATCTCCTTTGCCGCTGCCCTTTCGATCACGGCCACTTCGGCCTATGTGATGGATGCGGACACCGGCGAGACACTCTATGAGCAGAATGCTGACCTGCGCCGCACCCCGGCCTCGATGACCAAGGTGCTGACCAGCTACATCGTCCATCAGGAGCTGGAAAAAGGCACGCTGACGCTCGACACCCAAGTGCCGATCAGCGCCAACGCCGCCGCCATCTCGAAAAACGCGAACTATCCGCTTTCCGTGCCGCTGACCCAATCCAGCTACTCGGTCGACACGCTGCTTACGCTGCTGCACGTCCCCTCGGCCTCGGGTGCGTGTGTCGCGCTGGCCGAGGCAGTATCGGGCAGCGAAGCCGCCTTTGTCTCGCGCATGAACGCCACCGCGCAGCAGCTCGGTCTGGACGCGGTGTACTACAATGTACACGGCTGCGGTCCCAATAAGATCACCGCGCGCTCCCAAGCCAAGCTGACCCGGCATTTTATCGACACCTATCCCGCGGTGCTGCGCTATACCGCGCAATCCAGCGTCACCTTTGAGGGCAAAACCTACACTAACGGCAACACGCTGCTTGGCGGCAATTATGCCGGGGCGGACGGCTTTAAGACCGGCACCTTCGGGGATTCGGGCTATTGCCTGTCCAGCACCGCCGTGCGCGGTGGACGGCGCGTCATTGCGATCGCCATGAACGCGAACAGCCGCGCCACGCGCATCTCGGACTCTGCCCAGCTGCTCGACCTCGGCTTTGCCGAAATCGCGCGGCGGGACGCTTCACGCGCCGCCACACAGGTCACGCTCTCTCCGTCGGGCAGCGCCCGCACTTTTGCGCCGATAACAGTCACCGCCGACCTGTCCGGCCTGACCGCCGTGTACTACTGCAAGGCACGGTGGTATATCAACGGCAACCCCGTGCCCGGATACGGCAACGACAACTTCTATGCCAAAAATGGCCGTGTATCTACGCTTCAGTATGTGCCGAACGGCACCGAAGGCGACACGCTGACCATCTCGCTCACGCTTACCATGCCGGATGGCGCCGAGCGCACCGGTACGGTCACGCTGCCGCTGGAACACACTGCGCTGACGCTTGGCGGCTATCTGAACCCGAGCGCAGTCACCTGCTATCCGGGGGTATCCATCCCGGTCAAGGCGGTCATCGCCGCCGACGCACCGCTGTCCTCGCTGCGCGTCTCGGCCTCGTGGCAGTTGGACGGACAGCCCATCCCGGGTTTCTCCAATCCGCTTTTCCGCATTGACAGCGGCGCGGCCACCAGCGCCTACACGCTCACCCTGCCGGCGGATGCCGCACCCGGTTCACACACGCTGTCGCTCGTGCTGGCCGAGGGCAGCGCGGCTGAACACATCCTTTCCTGCGAGATCACCCTGCTGGACGCGGCCGAAGCCGCAGCCTGATCCCCCTCCGACGGGAGTGCCGCCTCTCTACAGCGCGGCAGTCCTGTTTTTTACCTGCCATCCGGCATACCGGCGGTCCCTTTTGCCCGAAATGCTGTTGCGGGCGGGTTTAGGCGTATGATGATAAACACGGCAAATCGGAATTGATGGAGTAATAATAATGATAAAAGCGAAACGAATCTTGGCAAACTTTGATGCTAGAATACCTAAAATTGAAGTCAAACCTTGCAACAAAAAAATCGGCTCAAAGGTGATCATCGTATCGAAAATGCATGATGAGACAAAGGGCGAGAAAGTTAAGGTAAAAATAAAATTTAAAGATGTAGCCGGAATTGATTTCAGAGTAAATTTTTTCGATAGTTTTATAGGCTGTGAAGCAGGTGGTCTATATTGTTTTGATGACAAAGAAACGATAAACAGAATCATGCATGGCATTTTTTTAAGGCGGAAAGAAATATGCTTGCTGGAGGGCGATTACAGCTACGATGCAGATGATGAAGCTGACATATTAAATATATTTGATTTTGATGGGGAATTTACTAGAAACATTGATCAGTACAAGGCTTATGTGCAAAATGTTGACTCCGGTGTGTACATAATTGTTTGCAAAGAACTTGTGATTGAAAAATAAATCCTACATTTGTAGGGCGGCCCTGTTTTTATGGGTTGCCCGTTCTGTGTCGAGGACGTTGTGCAAAGTGCCAAATAAGATTGGCAACTACCCAATATCAATACTAAGGATAAAAGGGCGTACCGGCGCACCGCCTTGCCATTTTTGTCCCGCCGTGGTATACTGTTTGCATGCGCATATTGCACACTTTTGCCCCCGGCGATGCACAGGCAACCGCCTGCCGCGCGGCATCATAACAAAAATCTCTGCGCACAGAAAAGAGTGTTTGGATGGAAATTACGACCCACTCCCCCGAGGAGACTGAAGCGCTTGGCGCACGGCTGGCACAGTCGCTCGTCCCCGGTGATGTGGTGGCCTTTTCGGGCGACCTCGGCGCGGGCAAAACAGCGCTCACGCGCGGCATACTGCGCGGTCTCGGCTACCCGGGGCGCGTGACCAGTCCGACCTTCGCCATCGCCAACGAGTACGACACCCCCCACGGCCGCGTTGTGCATTGTGACCTCTACCGTATCCCGGACAGCCAAGCCCTGCTTGACACCGGCTTTGATGAATACCTCGACGGCAGCGCGATCGTGCTGATCGAATGGAGCGAAAATGCGGCGGGTATCCTACCCGCACACCGCAAAACCGTGCACATTGCATACGGAAACAGCAATAATGACCGTATAGTCACCTTTGAGGAGGGCGATGTATGAGGATACTGGCCTTTGAGTCCTCGGCTGTCTCCGCCTCGGTCGCGCTGACCGAAGACGACCGGCTGATCGCCCAGTCCTTTCAAAACTGCGGGCTGACTCACTCGCGCACGCTGCTCCCCATGGTGGAGAGCCTGCTGCAAAACTGCGGCGTGTCGCTGGACGAGGTAGACGCGCTTGCCGTCGCGCACGGCCCCGGCTCGTTCACCGGCGTGCGCATCGGCGCGGCAACGGTCAAGGGGCTGGCGCTGGGGGCGGACAAGCCCTGCATCGGTGTTTCCACCCTTGCGGCCATGGCCTGCGGCGCGCGCGCCCTTGGCGGCCGCCTGTGCTGCGTGATGGACGCCCGCGCCGGGCAGGTGTACAACGCCCTGTTCGCTGTTCAGGACGGCGTGCCCCGCCGCCTGTGCGGCGACCGCGCGGTGAAGCTGTCCGCGCTAGCCGAAGAAATCGGTCAGGAGGCGTATTTTCTGGTTGGAGACGGAGCCGATTTGTGTTATAATATGCTCAAAGAGCGCTGCGCCGGCCTGATGCCCGCGCCGCCTGAGCTGCGCTATCCCACCGGCTACGGTGTGGCGGCGGCAGCGCTGCCGCTGCTGGCGGCCGGTCAGGCCTGCGCGCCGCAGCAGCTCGACGCTTTCTATCTGCGCCGCCCGCAGGCCGAGCGCGAGCGCCTAAAGCAGCTTAACGGACAAACAGGATAAAGGAGATTGATGATGATGGCAACCGTTCACGAAATGGATCACCCGCTGATCCAGCACAAGCTCAGCCTGATGCGCGATAAGACCACCGGCGTCAAGGAGTTCCGCGAGGCGACCGCCGAAATCGCCATGCTGATGTGCTATGAGGCGACCCGCGACCTCCCGCTCAAGGAGATCGGCATTGAAACGCCGGTCGCCCCGGCCAAGGTCAAGGTCATTTCCGGCAAAAAGATCGCGCTCGTCCCCATCCTGCGCGCCGGCCTCGGCATGGTCGAGGGTATGCTTGAGCTGATCCCTGCGGCAAAGGTCGGCCATATCGGCCTGTACCGCGATCCGGAAACCCTCCAGCCGATCGAGTATTACTGCAAGCTGCCCGGCGATATCGACGAGCGCGACGTGCTGCTGCTCGACCCGATGCTGGCCACCGGCGGCTCGGCTGTCGCCGCGATCGACGGGCTCAAGCGGCGCGGCGTCAAGCATATCAAGCTGATGAACCTGATCGCCGCGCCCGAGGGCATCGAGACCGTGCAGAAAGCCCATCCGGACGTTGATATTTTTGTTGCTGCGATCGACGAAAAGCTCAACGACCACGGCTATATCATCCCCGGCTTGGGTGACGCGGGCGACCGCATCTTCGGCACAAAGTAAGGGGCGCGACAGGCAGTCTGCCGGGCAAAGCACGGCGCGGCGCACCATTTTCACGGAGAGACCGCAATGGAACGACAGCGTTTTGAGACCTCCTCCACCCGTCTGCGCTTTCGCAGGCTGCGGGCGGATGACTTTATGGCCGTCGCCGCCATTCTGGGCGACGCACAGACCATGTATGCATGGCAGCATGGCTTCAGCTATGATGAAGTATGCGACTGGATCGCGGATATGCTTCGCCGCTACCGCGAGGATGGCTGCGGCTGCTTTGCCGCGCTCGACCGAACTACCGACGAGCTGATTGCGCTGGCCGGGCTGCTGCACGAGCCGCTTGCAAACGGCGAGACCGGTCTCGGACTGATCTATATCGTCCGCCGTGACCGCTGGCAGCAGGGCTACGGCAACGAGTGTGCGCAGGCCATGCTGTCCTATGCGTTCGACTGCCTGCACGCCGAGCGCGTCGTTGCGCTCATCCAGCCGAGCAACATCCCCTCGCTGCATGTGGCTGCCGCCTGCGGCCTGCGGCCGGTGGGGCGCGCCGTCAAGCACTATCAGGGCAAACAGCTGCTGCATATCATCTGCGCGGTTGACCGGCCACAAACCGAATAAGCATAAGAAAAAACCGCCGTCAGGCGGTTTTTTTATCGGTATCGTTCGTCCCAAACAGGTGCGCCCGCCGCGAGCGAGCGCGGTACATCCAGCACACGCTGGTTGGCGCTGCCGCGAAAGCGCAACCCGATATCGCGCGCCGACTCGACAAATCGGCCGTCAACCAGCAAATCAAGCTGGGACAGCAGCCTGCGCACAAACGGATCAGGCAACGCCAACAGCTCCTCCCATGTGTAGCCGGAGTAGGCCATCAGATGCTTGCCACGCTTTTTCAGCTCGACCGCCAGCTCATACAGCGGCACCGGCTGGCAAAACGGCTCCCCACCCGAAAAGGTGACGCCCCCGATGAGCGGATTGCGGCACATATCGCGCAGCAGCGCGTCCAGCTCGGCCAGCTGCCCACCGGAAAAATCATGTGTCTGTGGGTTGTGGCAACCCGGGCAGCCGTGCGGACAGCCCTGTGTGAACAGCGTATAGCGCAGCCCCGGCCCATCGACGATCGACTCCCCGACCGTCCCTGCAATGCGTATACTGCCTTTCATCAGGCGGTATGCTTATCCTCCAGCACGTGGCTGTCGGTCTCATGCCCCACGCGGTCAAGCACCTCGGCGCGCTTGGCGTTGTTAAAGCGGTCGAGCGTGCCCACCAGATAGCCGGTGATGCGGCGGATGCGCTCAAAGCCCACACCCTCACCGATCAAGATCTCCTTGTTCTCCATGACAGGTTTCCTCCTCATATTCCTCATTTTTTCACGATCTTCAGCTCGTTGGGCTGGCGGTCGGATTCCTCCGCCGGGTCGCCATGATAGCCGAGCGTTGTGCTATTGAGATGCTTGTACAGTCCCAGCTTTTGCAGCTTGGAGAGCGGCACCCCCTCACCCTCGCGCCGTCCGCAGCGGGGGCAGGTCTCGCCGATGATGCCGGTGTAGCCGCATACCGGATCGCGGTCGATTGGGTGGTTGATTGCACCGTAGCCGATGCCGGCCTCCTTCATCGCGCGCACGATCGTCTCAAACGCTTCGAGGTTTTGCGTCGGGTCGCCGTCCAGCTCGATATAGCTGATATGGCCGCCGTTGGTCAGCGCGTGATAAGGTGCTTCGCGCGTGATCTTATCAAACGCCGAGATGGGATAATACACCGGCACATGGAAGGAATTGGTGTAATATGCACGGTCGGTCACGCCGCTAATCTCACCAAAGCGCGTGCGGTCAAGTTTGACAAAGCGGCCGGACAGTCCCTCCGCCGGGGTGGCGATCAGCGAGAAGTTAAGCTTGTACTGCGCTGCGGCCTCGTCCATGCGCGCGCGCATGTGGCTGATGATGGCAAGCCCCAGCTTTTGCGCCTCGTCGCTCTCGCCGTGGTGCTTGCCAGTCAGTACCTTCAGGCACTCCGCAAGACCGATGAAGCCGCAGGTCAGCGTGCCATGCCGCAGCACCTCGCCCACTGTGTCATCCGGGCTGAGCTTGTCCGCGTCCAGCCAGATACCCTCTCCCATCAGGAAGGGGTAATTGCGCACCTTTTTTTGGCTCTGTATGTCAAAGCGCTTCAATAGCTGCTCGATGACCAAATCTATCTTGCGGTCAAGCTCCCGGTAAAATTCGTCCACCTTTCCGGTGTTCAGCGCGATGCGCGGCAGGTTGATAGACGTAAACGACAGGTTGCCGCGGCCGTTGACGATCTCGCGCGCCGGGTCGTACACATTGCCGATGACGCGGGTGCGGCAGCCCATGTAGGCCGCCTCGGTCTCGGGATGGCCGGGCTTGTAGTAGCGCTTGTTGAAGGGTGCGTCCAAAAAGGAGAAGTTCGGAAACATCCGCTTGGCCGACACCAAACAGGCCAGCTTAAACAAATCGTAATTCGGTTCGCCCTCGTTGTAGTTGACACCCTCCTTAACCTTGAAGATCTGGATCGGGAAAATCGGCGTTTCACCGTTGCCCAAGCCAGCCTCGGTCGCGTGCAGCAGCTGCTCGATGACCAGCCGCCCCTCGGGCGAGGTATCCGTGCCGTAGTTGAGCGAGGAGAACGGAATCTGCGCGCCTGCGCGCGAGTGCATGGTGTTCAGGTTGTGCACCAGCGCCTCCATCGCCTGATAGGTGGCGCCGCGCGTCTCCTGATCGGCGTATTTGCGGGCAAAGCGCACACAGCGGCGCGCCGTCTGCTCGTCCAGTGTTTCGGTAAGCGCGGCAGTGACCGCCTCGTCATAGCCGTTTCCGCCCGCAAGGCAGACCCATGTGCCGGTCTCGCGCTCGACGCGCCGGGTCAGCGCATCGGCATCCACCTCGCTGTTCTCGTCCGCACCGAACACCGCAAGTGCCTTGGCCAGATTGCTGCGGAACAGCTTGCGGAAGGTCTTGCGCACACCGGGCGCCATTGCGTAATCAAAGTTCGGCACCGACTGGCCGCCGTGCTGGTCATTCTGGTTGGACTGGATGGCGATGCAGGCCAGCGCGGCGTAGGAGCGGATGTCGTTCGGCTCACGCAGAAAGCCGTGGCCGGTCGAAAAGCCGCCTTCAAACAGCCGCAGCAAGTCAATCTGACAGCAGGTCGTGGTCAGCGTCAAGAAGTCCAGATCGTGGATGTGGATATCACCTGCGCGGTGCGCTTCCGCGTGCGCGGCATCGAGGATGAACATCTCATAAAACTGCTTTGCACCCTCCGAGCCGTATTTGAGCATGGTACCCATCGCGGTATCGCCGTCGATATTGGCGTTCTCGCGCTTGACGTCGTTCTCGAGCGAGGACTGAAAGGTCAAGTCCTCGTACACCTTCATCAGCCGAGTGTTCATCTCACGCATCCGGGTACGCTCATTGCGGTAGAGGATGTAGTTTTTGGCCGTGCGTGCGTGGCCGCTTTCGATCAGCACCTTCTCCACTGTATCTTGTATCTGCTCGATCGTGGGCGCGTCGTTTCCGGCGGCGTTTTCGAGCATTTTTTCGACTTGTTCGGCCAGTGCGAGCGCCATTTGATAATCCTGCCCGCCCGAAGCCTTTGCCGCGCCGAAAATCGCGTTTGCGATCTTGTCCATTTCAAAGGGGACGATGCGTCCATCCCGTTTCACGATCTGCTGGATCATAGCTGTCTTTCCCTTCTGTATCCATCACCGGCTGCGGCAGTTACTAAATTTCGTAGTTTTCCATCTTTTTCTGCACCATATCTTGTGCTTGTAACTAATATTCTACCCCCGCAGCCGGCCAATGTCAAGAGGCTTCCGGCTTTTTGGTGCTTTTGCAAGAAAATCAGTTCCTATCTTGTGAAATCCTCTGAACTTTTTCCAAACCACGCTGTGGACAGTGTGCATAGCCTACTGTGGACAACCGCCGCACTGTGCATAGCGCTGTGGACGCACTGTGGATACGTCCGCGGGGTGGAAAAAACCACCAAATAGCGTGCAGCCTGCCGCCCACTATATCTTGTATGCCGCCGCACGGTATAAAAAGAGAGCGGCACCGCAGCGCCGCTCCCTTGTGTTCCTCTTGTTCAGTCCGCCAGCCCGATCGCATCAGAGACCGGCAGCGACAAAACGATACCATGGCTTTTGGTGTTCATGCCCACCGCCTTCATGATCGCGGTCATGACCGTCTGCTTTTCCTCGCTTTTGACGACCAGAAACAGCACCTCTTTTTCCGCCTGTATCTCAATGCCGAAGAATTTTTCGACCTCGTTTTCGGCAATGCCGCGCGCCGAGATCACTGTGCCGCCGCGCGCGCCCGCCTTGCGCGCCGCCTCCATCGCAAGGTTGGTATAGCCCTGCTCCATGATGACAGCCACCATAGCATAGCCACATGCTTTGTCCGCACTGTTCACACACGAGTCCTCCTTCCCGTCCGCCTGTGTCAGCAGCTTGTGCCACCGCATGCCGATCCCGGTCACCGGCATGGAAAACGCAATGCCGCGCCCCGGGTAGCGCATTTCCAGCTCACGCCCCAGCCGCGTCAGCAGCCGCTTGGCCTGCGGCGCGCTTGTCAGGCACAGGATGATCGTCTTAGCTGTCTCGCCGATGCCGAGCAGGTCGAGCATCTCACTGTGCGCGGTGCCGTGTCCCCGGCATACCAGATCGAGCAGCACATGATCCTGTCGGCACAGCTCCAGCACCTTTTTGCCCTGCGCCGAATCAACCACCGCGACCATCACATTGATCGCGCCATGTGCGGCCATTTGGGGCTGATACTCACTCATGCGGTACGCCCTCCTCCAATACAATGATCTCGTCCTCGCCCGCGCCGACGGCCATCTCTGCCGTCTCCGCGCGGCGCTGCTTCCTCTTATATAATACACCCAATGCCTGAATCGTCAAGAGCGGCGTCATAGCAACCATGGCCACCACGCCGAACGCATCCGTCAGAACATTGCCGCCCAACGCTTCGCAGGCACCCATCGAAAAGGGCAGCAGAAAGGTCGTCGTCATCGGGCCGGAGGCCACGCCGCCCGAGTCAAACCCAATGCCTGTGAACATACGCGGCACAAAGAGCGTCAACAAAAGTGCGAGCGTATAGCCCGGGATCAACAGCCAATAGATCGAAATGCCGGTCAGCACGCGCAGCATGGCCAAACCGACCGAGCAGGCTACGCCGATTGACAGGCTAAGCATCATCGCACGTTGAGAGACACTGCCCTTTGTGATCGCTTCGACCTGCCGGTTGAGCACATGCACCGCAGGCTCGACCGTGACGAGAAAATAACCAATCAACATGCCGAGCGGCAGCAATATCCAGCTATGACCGCTCAGCGCGAGCTGACGCCCCAGAAAATGGCCGGCCGGCATAAAGCCCACATTGACGCCCGTCAAAAACAGCGCTAGGCCGATGAAGGTATAGCCAAAGCCGACGCCGATCTTTTCCATCTGCAAGCGGTGGAAACGGCGGAATACCAGCTGGAATACCGCGCAGAACACGATAATCGGCAGCAGCGCTGAGCAGACCTCGCGTATGTACTCAGGCAGACCATGCAAAAAGATCTGCGCCACCTGCCGGGTATCCTGTATATCGGGCACAGTCACCCGCGTGTAGCTTGGGTTTCCCCCGCGAAAAAAAATGCCGAGCAGCAGCACGGCCAAAATAGGGCCGATACTGCACAGTGCGACCAAACCAAAGCTGTCATCCTGTGCATCGCGGTCGCCGCGGATAGACGCAAGACCGATGCCGAGCGACATGATAAACGGCACGGTAATCGGGCCAGTAGTCACGCCACCTGAGTCAAACGCCACGGACACAAACTCATTCGGCACGAAAGCCGACAGCGTAAACACTCCAATATAAAACACGAACAGCAGCAGGGACAGGCGAATGCGAAACAATGTCCGCAGCATCGCCAGCACAAAAAACAGCCCGACACCGCCTGCCACCGTCCATATCAGCACCGCGTTAGGAATGGATGGCACCTGCCCGGCCAAGACCTGCAAATCAGGCTCCGCAATCGTGATCAAAACGCCGATCAGCAGCGTCAATCCAATCACTACACCGAGATTCTTAGTCTTGGGCAGCTGCGCACCGATTCCCTCGCCCATCGGTGTCATCGAGACATCGGTCCCCAGAGAAAACAGCGCCATACCGGCAATCAGCATCACCGCGCCAGTCAAGAACAGCGCCAGCGTACCCACAGGCATGGGCGCCACCGTGGCGCTCAATACCAAAACGATCAACGTGATTGGCAGCACCGAAGACAGCGCTTCGCTGAGTTTTTCCTTCAGTATCTTATTCATTCCAAGCCCCCTATGCGTAATGGCTGCATATATATTTATCATATCATATGCATCAAAGGGAGGCTATACGGGAGAGAAAATCTTAGCAAGGCCGAAACGCACAAAAAATGCATAGAATATCCAAAAGCAAAACGCCGACCCATATGGATCGGCGTTTTATGTGCGCGCTGAGTTATCTTCCCGGGCCGTCTCCAGCCAAGTATTGTCACCGTAAATGAGCTTAACTACTGTGTTCGGAATGGGAACAGGTGTACCCTCATCACCATTAACACGCACTATATCGAGAAACGCATTC
>NZ_JALFLA010000072.1 GCF_022775115.1 Agathobaculum sp. | reverse complement strand
CATGCATAACTCCAATGCCTTCCCCGTTTCGGGATGAGCGCACTCAGTCGTAATTACATGAGTACATTACAGTAAAAATGAATCGTTGTAAATTGTCGAAACGGAGAATCTAATATTTCCGTTCAACCCTTCTTTTCCCTGTTTTCTTTTCTTTTTACGGCATGTGTTGTTTTGTGTTATTCTATCGCTATTCATGCTATATCTTTCATTGGCAATCTGACGAAAAAAAATCCCGCCCCGGTGTTGGCACACCGAAGCGGGATCAAGGGCAGAAAACTCTCGACGGGATTCTGCCCTTTCATTATAGCATATACTTTTATGTGTTGTAAATGGGAGGGATTCAGAAATGGCAGTTAAAAAAATGACAGACGGCAGCGGTCGCTGGTACGCATCCTTTTATTATAAGGACAGCTTTGGCGCAACGCACCGAAAGAAAAAAGAGGGCTTCGCCACCAAGCGGGAAGCCAAAGCGTTTGAGGACAGCTTTGTCAAACAGCACAGCGGCAGCTGCAACATGTCTTTCCAATCGCTGTATGAGCAATATATGCAGTCTGGCAAGGCGCGTTTGCGAGAGGCGACGATCCGAAAGAAAGCGCATATCTTCCGGGATAAGATCCTGCCCACCTTCGGCGATCTGCCGGTCAGTTCGATCACACCACTGATGATCCACGAGTGGCAGACCAAAATGATGCAGACCGATTACAGTCAAACCTACCTGCGCACGATCAATAACGATCTTGCCGCCATCTTTAACTTCGCCGAAAAGTATTACGGCCTTGAGCGCAACCCTTGCCGCCATGAGCCACGCATTGGCAAGCGCGACGCCAAGGTAATGCAGTTCTGGACGGTGGAGCAGTACAAGCAAGCTATCGCGGTCGTTACCGACCCGGAACTGCATGCCATCTATCAAACACTGTTCTGGACAGGGATGCGGCGCGGCGAGTGCCTTGCTCTGACTGTTGGCGACATTGACTGCAAGGCCAAGACTATCTCCATCTCAAAAACCCGAGATCGGCGCGGCGGCAAAGATGTTATTACCCCGCCGAAAACGGAAAACAGCATCCGTACCGTAACCATGCCCGACCAGCTTTGCGAGGAGCTGCAAGCCTACATCAAGCGGATGTACCGCCCGGCGGGGAGCGATATGCTGTTCCACCGATCACCGAGCAACGTGTCCACCTATTTGGGCACGGCTGCAGATCGCGCGGGGCTACCCCGCATTCGCCTCCATGACCTCCGGCACAGCCATGCATCCATGCTGATTGAGATAGGATTTTCGCCGCTCCTCATCGCTGAGCGGTTAGGGCATGACAGCGTGGACACCACTTTGCGTATATATGCACATCTGTACCCCGACAAGCAGGCTGATGTGGCCGCCAAACTGTCTGCATTGGCATGATAGTACGAAAACAGTACGAACGCCATTTGACTATCGGCATAAAACCCGCATAATACCTGACTATTTCGGCATTTTGCGAATGATCCACCACCAGTTATTCTCGCCCCAGAAATTGTTAGAAGAACACATAAGTCATTTCCTCCTATGAAAGATTTCACTTCATCCTATGGAACTGGGACGGGATTGGTTACACTCTCTCAAAGAATTATTTCCGCCTTGACGCCATCGCGGTGCAGCCCCGTGACGCGGACGGAAAGCGGCTGATTCTTCCGTATGCTCTCGCCTTCTATATAGATTGGAAAACCATAGTCTCCATGCCCTGCCCACAGCCCGCCGGTGCGGTGCTCGGGCAGCACTGCAAGTGTTCTGCCTACAAAGCGGCGCAGATAGGACTGCGTCAGCGCAGCCGCAACCGCCTTGGCACGCGCCGCACGCGCCGCCTTTTTCTGGTCGGACAGCTGTGCCTCCATGCGCGCCGCACGCGTACCCTCCCGCGCAGAATACGGGAATACATGCACGGCGGACAGCGCACACCGCTCGATAAACCGCAGCGTCTGCGCAAATTCCTCCTCAGTCTCGCCCGGAAAGCCGACGATCAGGTCGGTTGTCACCGAGCAATCTGCAAAGGCCGCCTTGAGCAGCATGGCGTTTGTATAATACTGCTCGGCTGTGTATTTTCTGCCCATGCGCTGCAGCACAGTATCGCATCCACTTTGCAGGGACAGGTGAAAGTGCCGCGCCAGATTGTCAAACCTGCAAAGCCGTGCACAAAACTGCTCGTCCGCGATGCGGGGATCGAGCGAGCCCAGCCGAAACCGCATCCTTGGAAATGCCCCCAGCAAGGTGCACAGCAGGTCGGTCAGCGACAACGCGGGCGTAAGATCACGGCCATAGGAGGCGATCTCAATGCCGGTCAGCACAATCTCATGCACGCCTGCGGCCATCAGCCGTTCCGCCTCACGCAGTACAACTGCGGGCGGCATGGAACGCACCCGGCCGCGCGCATAGGGAATAATACAGTAGGAGCAGAAATAGTCGCAGCCATCCTCGATCTTGAGCAGCGCACGGGTGCGCCCCTTGGGCACACCCGCCGGCAGCAACTCAAAGGCCGTGTCCCTATCTGCCGGACGCGCCGGAGCCGTATCGTCCACCCTTTTTCCCTGCACCGCTTGCTCGCACAGCGTGAGCACCTGCGCGCGGTCGGTCGTGCCGCAGATCAGATCGGCCCCGCCCGTGTCCCGCAGGCGTTCCGGACTGAGCTGCGCCAAGCAGCCGCAGGCCGCGATGACAGCGCGCGGGTTTTCTTTGCGCAGCTTGTGCAGCGCACGCATATTTTTATGATCGGATACTGCGGTGACTGTGCAGGTGTTGAGGATCACCGCGTCCGCATCCTGTGTGACGACCTCGTGACCGCGCGTCTCCGCCAGCTGCGTCAGCGCCTGCGTTTCAAACAGGTTGACCTTGCAGCCAAGGGTGTGAAAAGCAACTTTCATCGTTCGCTCCAATACATCAATTTGTGGTGGTGTTTAGTTGATTATACCACAAAATATCCGCAAAGCCAACAAAGATTGAATTTGAATTTGACAAACAAAGTCGGCTGTGCTATACTGTTACCATAATGTAACTTTGATATGTAACCGTTTTGTTATGATAAGGAGTGCAAAGCATGGCTGCTGCCGCCAAGAAAAACGAACTTCTGCAATATAAAGGGCATCCGCTGATGCGCAAGGAAAATATCATCTACTATGGCTCGATGAGCGATTCGCACATCATCATGATGCAAATCCTCGAGTCCGGCGAGGTTAAGGGTCTGCCGGTGGCCAAGCGCGTTTCCGTGCAGCTTCAGCAGACCAACCCCAATGCACGCACAAAAGAGCGCATCGTCAAAAAAACCGAAAAGGATAGCCTTTGGGCCGCGATGGACATCGCTTCTATCTGGCTTGGCCGCGCGCTGAACAATAAGTGATCGTCATATGTCCATCAAAAACGGAGGTTTCCCCATGTGTTCTAAAAAAGCTCTGCGTACGATTATATCGGCCGTTTTAGCCGCTGCAATGACCCTGCCCAGCGCCTTTGCGCTGTACCCGGCCAAGGTGAAGGCCGACGCGCTCTATCTGCGTCAGTCTCCCGCCGGGGATATTATAGCCACCCTGCCGCAGGGAACGACAGTCGCCGTTATCAACAACAGCAGCAGCTGGTTTAGGGTCGCGGTCGGCGGACAGGAGGGCTATGTCAGCGGCGAATATCTGACCGGTACGCTGACAAGCGATTTTGCTCTTGGCAATGGCCGCATTATCTGCGATACTACTGTCAATTTGCGCCAGCAGCCAAGCACCTCATCCAAGGTGCTTGCTTCGCTGCGCAACAATACGACCGTCCAAGCGCTCGGGGTGTATCAGGGCTGGTATAAGGTCGTCTATAACGGCCAGCAGGGCTATGTTCATCCGGATTATCTGACGTTTGCACCGGCGCAGGATGTTGCAGGCGCGGCGATCTCGGCCAGCGTCGCCGTGCAGCCCGCCGAACACGCCATCGCATACACAGGCGCAAGCCAGCAGCGCGCGGAGGTACTTTCCTTTGCAGCGCAGTTCCTTGGCACACCCTATGTGTACGGCGGCAGCACACCGAGCGGCTTTGACTGCTCCGGCTTTACTTCTTATGTGTTCAATAACACAGTTGGCACAATCCCCCGTGTTGCCCAATCCCAATTTGATGCGACCACCCATGTGACCCGCGAGGAGCTGCTTCCCGGCGACCTTGTATTCTTCGGCAGCAGCGCCTCCTCGATCAGCCATGTCGGCATCTATGTGGGCGACGATCAGTTCATCCACTCCCCCCAAACCGGTGATGTCATCCGCTATGCCTCGCTCAGCGGCAGCTATGCCACCCGCTTTCAGGGCGGTGGCCGCGTGATTTTTGATTGACTTTGCAGTGACACGAAAAACAGACGCCCGGTGCGGCGTCTGTTTTTTTATTGCTGACATAAAAAAGACCACCTGCCTTCTGTCGGCAAATGGTCCCTTCCTGCCTTGCAGCGTTTCAGCCCGTGTGCAGCGACAGCACTCCATCTGCGCAGGATATACCTGCCAATTTAATCCCAAGCTCCCGCAACCGCCCATTGATTGCGTCGGCCAGATACTGCGAAAACGTGGCCGCAGCCTCGCCCGGCAGCGAGAAACCTGCCAGCTCGGCGCGCAGACAGCGTAGTGCCAGCATACCATCCTGCATGGCCGTCTCCCACTTGCCATAAACCATGCACTCCTCAGGAAGAAACAACAGCGCTGTACGCATATTCCCGGATACCAGTCCGCTTTGCTCTATCGACTGCTTGCGTACTTTGGCGCGCACGCCAACCGTGCTGTCCTCACCAATCTCAACCTGCATCTCGTCTGCCGGGAATGGCAGTGCCGCTTCTATGAGCGTCATCAGATCCTTTTCATCCAGCCGTATCTCCATATCGCTCTCCCCTTTTGGCTGCCCGCTCTGCTCCTGCGGCGTGGCGGATGTACCCGCCGGGTGGCCGAGCAGCATCCTGCCGATCATCAGCAGCGACAGCAACATACATATCCCCAGTATCAGTGTGTAAACAAAGCTGCGTTCTTCCTGCAACAGCGCTCTCCCCCATCCCCTGTAATCCCTGCTGCAATACCTTATGCAGCCGTATCACGGAATATGCTGCCCATCCTTACTGCAAAAAGCACCGCCTTTCTTACGAAAGACGGTGCGCACTGATGTATCTTGTTTTCAGGTCTGGAAAAGCGCTTTTTGCCCTCCTTGCTGCGCAAATGCGCCCGGTGCCACCTCTGCTTTGATATGCGGCAGGCTACGGCTCTGACACCTGCGCCGTTTTTTTCTTTTTAGGTACGGCGATCCAGTAAGTGAGCATGGAAAGCATCAGGATCATGCCCAAGAACATCACGACCGTTTGCAGCTTTTGAACAGCCGATCCTTGCGGTGCATTCCTTGCTCCATCCCGCATCACCGGCGGCCGCTGCCCCCTCCCGGCTGTCCTTGCGGCGCGCTTCCATCCGGCATTGCCGACGGGTCTTGCATCGCCGGGCGCTGCTCCCTGCCAAAGCCGTTTGGCGGCTGCATCTCTCCCTGCTGCAAAAACATCATAAGCGGCGCGGTCAGCCAGCGCATCTCATCCGAGTTTATCAGCCCATAGATGCCGCAGCCGAGCACCGCTACGGATATCAACACCGCTGGTACGACCGGCATGGCCTTACGGCAGATATGCAGGCCAATATGTACTCCCAAAAGCACAACGACCATGCCTGCACCAAACGTATGCAGCATTTTGAAGCTGCCGCCGCCCACAGCAATGCCGGGAAAGACAACGCGGGAAATCAGCACATCGCTGACGCCAATTCCAACAAAACCCAGCAACAGCAGAATATCCACGACCAGTCCCACCTTTAACTTGGTGGGAATTTTGCCAATGTTTTTACCAAGCGCCATTGCCATCTTCAGATTGATCGCAATATGCACAACAATCAAAGCGAGCAGCACCAAGCCGGCGATCTCGTGATAGGCTCCGTTGATGAAATGCTCGTTAAATAATGTGACCGCCACCAGCAGCATCACAATATCCAGCAACACTCTGACCTGTTTTTTCTTTATCATGTCCGAAACACCTTATTTTAATATGTTATGGCGCCGGCGAGAGAGCGCCTACCCACCCAGATGACCCACGTTTGTGTCTCTACCATTGGGACAGTATAGTGAAAATACCAATTCTTTGTGAATATGCTGTGACACGCCAGTGATTTTTCTGTGTCTTTCCCGCAGCATTACAGCGCACCGCTTTGGTGCACCGCAGGCACAGCGGCCGGCGACCGCTTATCCATTCGGCGTCATAATGAAACAGCGGCAGGACGCATATAGCATCATGCCGCTGTTCTGCTTCAAACCGGCGCGAGATTACGCCAGCACCTTGCACGTCCGTTGTTACACCTGTATGCTCAAAGAATGATGCAGATGAGACCGCCTGCACTCTCGTTGATAATCTTTTCAAGCGTTTCGCGTATCTTGCCACGCGCGTCGTCCGGCATGCGGCTGAGCTTGTGGGACAGCTCCTCACGCACCAGCTCATTGAGCGATTTGCCGAAAATATTGGTGTTCCATATCTTCTCCGGCTGCTCCTCAAATTCGCTGAGCAGATAATGCACCAGCTCTTCCGACTGCTTTTCCGTGCCGACGATCGGATTGACCTCAGCCTTGATGTTGGCGCGCATCAGGTGGATCGACGGCGCGGACGCGCGCAGGCGCACGCCATACCGCCCGCCTTGCCGCACGATCTCGGGCGCTTCGAGCGAAAGCTCGTCAACCGACGGCATGACCACGCCGTATCCGGTCTGGTACACCTGATCGAGCGCGCCGCGCAGACGCTCATACTGCTGCTTTACCTTGGAAAAATCGTCCAGAACGGCGATCAGATCTGCCGCGTCGTCGATCTCGATGCCGGTCTGCTCACCTACCACGCCATAGAACACGCTTTCCGGGATGTCGATGCGCAGCCGCGCCCGCCCGCTGCCAAGCGCCATATGCTCGATATCGACCCGGCCGATGTAATCATTCTCCGCCAGCGCGGCGCACATGGTCTTGATATCCCGCATGCGCTGTCCGCCGTCCGCACCCGCGCGGATAGCACGGTAAATGCTGTTTTGCACCGGATGGGACGCGGGCAGCGCGCCGATATAGCGCGGCAGCGCAAAGTCAATCTCCCGCACGGGAAATTCATACAGCACACGCTGTAAGATATCCGCAATACCCGTTTCCTCCAGCGCAAGGCAGTTGACGGCCAGCGGTTCGACATGGTATTGCTCCCGCAGCATGGCGCACACCTCCTGCGCGGCCTGCCCCTGCGGCTCGGCGGAGTTGACCAGCACGATAAACGGCTTGCCGATCTCGCTCAGCTCAGAGATGACGCGCTTTTCCGCCGGCTCATAGCTTGCGCGCGGCAGCTCGGTAAAGCTGCCGTCGGTCGTTACCACAAGACCGATCGTCGAGTGCTCGCCGATGACCTTTTGCGTACCGATCTCAGCCGCTTCGGCAAGCGTCATAGGCTCCTCCCGCCAGGGTGTGGACACCATGCGCGGTGTGTCGTCCTCCATACTGCCCAGCGCACCCTCGACCAGATAGCCGACGCAGTCCACTAAGCGCACCCGGCAGGTTCCTCCGTCGGGCAGCGCGATCTCAGCCGCCTCCTCGGGCACGAACTTCGGCTCGGCCGTCATAATCGTGCGCCCGGTGCCTGACTGCGGCAGCTCATCGCGCGCACGCTCGCGCTTATACATATTATCCATCCCGGGCAGCACCATGGTTTCCATGAACCGCTTGATCAGCGTGGATTTGCCCGTGCGCACCGGCCCGACCACGCCGATGTAAATATCGCCGCCCGTCCGCGCGCTGATCTGATTGTAAATCTGATTTTCCATACTCTCCCGCCTTTCAAGCCTGAATGGGAATCAGCAGCATTGCCTTGGATACGCTTGCCGCGTCCGCCGGCAGCTCATTTGCACGGCGGATCGCATCCATTGTCGTGCCGCAGCTTTTGGCGATCTCCCACAACGGCTGCTCCTGTTCGATGTAACGCAGCACCAGTGTCACGCCGTCTTCGGCGTGATGCACCTTGCCTGCCTCCAGCTTGGTGATATGTCGAAACGCCACATGCTCCTCGGCCGCGGCCGCGCCGGATGCCGCGAGTGTCAACAGCATCCCCTTTTCCCCCGCTCCCGCGGCGCGCGCGGTCAGCTCTATCTGCGAAAGCGCACCGGGCACCGCGCACGGAATGCTGACAGGCAGCGTCCGCTGCACTGCGCAAAGCTGCCGTTCCTCGTCCAGATAAAGCACCTGCACAGCCGCTGTCATTTGCAACGCATCGGCTGCCGCGCGCTTGGCCATGCAGCATACTGCGCCCGCCGCCACTACGCTCGACACCCGCTGCACCGTTTGAATCGTCTCGGTCGTTTCCCCGGCAAAGGTGATGGGCGCAGGCAGCGAATGCATCATCACCTGCTCCTCTGCCATCTCAAGCGCTCGGCCGGGCAGATACAGGTCGTCGATCTGCTGCACCGACCGCGCGCGGCGCAGCAGCAGCAGCGCCGTGGCCGATACTGTGTAGGACAGCAGCCCGTCGGCCTCCAGTCGGCAGTCAGCCTCCTTGACGGCCAGCTTTGCCGCGATCATATCGCCCTCCTCGGCCTCGGGCATCTCCAATATCTGCGTAAACGGCGTGTTGCTGGTCAGCACGCGCACCGTGTCGTCCTCCCGCAGTGCGATGCACTGCACCTCGGCCTCCCCCTTGAGCACGACCTTGCCGTGCATCGCGCGGCATTCGCTTGCGCGCATCGTGCATATACTGTGCAGCAGCTGCATCCCAGCGGAATCCTGCATGGTCACATCCTCCAGCACGGTGATCGGACAGGTGCGTACCTGCTCGACGAGCGTCACCGCCTGCGGCGAGCACTTCAGCTCGATCTGCGGCAGCTCGATGCTTTCGGTCAGCTCACAGGCTGCGCTGCAATAGCCCTCGGCCTCAAAGCAAAGCTGCGCGCTGACGCTCAGCTTGCGGCTGTTGACCGGCACTGCGTCCACCGAGGCGACCCGGCAGCAGACAAAGCACACGGCCTCCGCGTCCAATCCGTCACACTCCTCGATATGCGCAAAGGTGATCGGCACGGTCAGCCGGCGCAGACCGCCGCCACCCTCCGGCTGGTAGAGCACGGTGGCCTGTACCATGCCGGAAACCAGCAGACGGCCGTTCTGCGGCGTCTGATCCTTGACCGCGGCTGTGCCGTATGCACAGATCACATGGCCGATATCGGGAAAGGTGTCCGGCACGATCGAATCCGATGCTTCGGTACACACCGATAGCCGAGCAAGCCGCTTATCGTAATACTTGATGCTTGTTTGATTCAGTTCCATTGCTGCTGCCTCCTTTTTTCACTGCTGCTCCTGTTTCACAATATGTCCCCCTTTTGCTGAATATGAAAAAAGCAGAGACTTTTATGCCTCTGCTTTCCGCATGCTGTTATGTGATATGAAAGAGCCTGCACAATATGCCGCGCAGATATTTCGGGCTTTTCCAGACGACCACCTTCACCTTGCTCACCTCCCCTTATCAGCATCGGAGCAACAATATGCCTGCCGCGATCAGTGCGAGCGACAGCAGCCAGACCAACGGACACGATGGCAGAATGCTGCCGATAAGCAGGCCGCTCCCCACAAAGATCAGCACCAATCCGATCACCTGACCTCTGCAAAACACTCCACATCACGCTCCTGCCATCAGTATAAGCGTGAAACCCGCTACTTGTTATTCAAAATGACCCATTGGCTTTACAAATTTTCATGAGAGACGCAAAACAGCATCCCGGTCTTTTCTTTTTGGCAAAAATACGGTATACTAAATACAAGATATCCGACCCTGTTACAGAAAGGTTTATCAATTTGAAGGAATTTCACATCACGCGCAACGACAGCGGCCAGCGGCTCAATAAGTTTTTGGAAAAGGCCGTTCCGCGCCTGCCCGGCGGGCAGATGCATAAATATCTCCGTCTCAAGCGCATCAAGGTCAACGGCAAGCGCGCCGACGCGGCCTATCGGCTGGCCGAGGGCGATATTTTGCAGCTTTATCTGAACGACGAGTATTTCGACCCGCCCAGCGGTGAGCAAGCCTTTCGCCGCATCGCGCGGCCGCGCCTGCGGATCGTCTATGAGGACGGGCACATCCTGCTGGCCGACAAGGCGCCCGGCATGGTCGTCCACGAGGACGAAAGCGGTGATGACGATACGCTCATCGCGCATATTCAGGCGTATCTTTGGCAGTGCGGCGCGTGGAAACCCGAGGACGCGGCCTCCTTTGCTCCAGCGCTCTGCAACCGGATCGACCGCAACACAGGCGGCATCGTGATCGCGGCTAAAACGGCCGAAGCGCTTCGTATCCTGAACGACAGGATCAAGGCCCGCGAGGTGGAAAAGCGCTATTTATGTGCCGTGCATGGCTGTCCGCAACCGCCTGCGGGACTGATCGAAAATTTTCTCCGGCGGGACGAGGCACGCAAGCAGGTCACGCTGCACAAGACCCGTGTGCCCGGCGCGAAAACAGCGCGCACACGCTACCGCACCTTGGCCACGGCGGGGCGGCTGTCACTGGTCGAGTGCGAGCTGCTGACCGGACGCACACATCAGATCCGCGCGCACATGGCGTCTATCGGCTGTCCACTGCTGGGCGACGGCAAATATGGCGTAAACGAGCTTGACCGCCCCTATGGCGAAAAGGGGCAGGCGCTGTATGCCTACTCCCTCACCTTCCGCTTCACAGAGCCTGCCGGCGCGCTGCAATATCTCAATGATAAAACCTTCACCGTCCCCTCTGTTCCCTTTGTCGAAAAATATTTTCCCAGCTTTTCCATCGCACAGTTATCCATTTTTTAACATTGAATTAACATTTGCACAGCAGATTTTCTGCTATAATCAAGTAGATATCCAAGCTGTGTCCAAATCAACTTGAACCGGAGGAAAGGTGGACATTTTGCAGATTCCCAAAGCAAGCACCAAGCTATTCCCCGTTTCCATGCGCGACCTTGTGATATCCACCGCCATCTTTACCTGTGCGGTTGAGATTTGCAGCCTGCTGCGCTTCGCGGACAGCAGCGACGGCTTCGCTTATCCCGTATTTGTGCTGGCAGTGCTGCTGATCTCCCGCCTGACGACCGGGTATCTGTTTGGCTCGCTGGCATCACTGCTGAGTGTGGTATGCATCAATTATATTTTTACATACCCCTATTGGGTTCTTAATTTCACGCTCACCGGCTATCCGATCACCTTTCTGACCATGTTTACTGTGTCGATTATCACCTGCACACTGACCACCAAGATCAAACAGCACGACCGCCTGCGCGCCGAAAGTGAAAAGGAGCGGATGCGCGCCGATTTGCTGCGCTCGTTTTCCCACGATATCCGCACACCGCTGACCTCAATCGTTGGCGCGACCTCGACCCTGCTCGAAACGCCCGACCTGTCCCCCGCGCAGCAGCGAGTGCTGCTTGCGGACGCGCACGACGAAGCCGAGTGGCTGATCCGCGTGGTGGAAAACCTGCTCTCGATCACGCGCATCGGGGATACGCACACACAGATATGCAAGCACGAGGAGGCCGCCGAGGAGGTTCTGAGCGAAACTGTGCGCAAATTCCGTAAGCGCTTTCCGCATATCTCGATCAAGGTCAATGTGCCGGACGGCCTTTTGCTTGTGCCGATGGATCCGATCCTGATTGAGCAAGTTCTGGCCAACTTGCTCGAAAACGCCGTCATACACGGAGAAACGACCTCGCAAATCCGGTTGTCGCCCTGTCAAGATGGTGAATACGCCAGCTTTTCGGTATCGGACAACGGCCGCGGCATCCCGCCCGATATACTGCCCAAGCTGTTTGACGGCACGCTCCCGCGCAGCGAGATCTCGGCGGCAGACGGCAAGCGCAACATGGGGCTTGGTCTGTCGGTCTGCATGGCAATTATCCGCGCGCATGATGGCACGATGGAGGCACACAATCTTGATACCGGTGCGGAATTTGTGTTCCGCCTGCCGCTTTCCGGAGAGGAGAGACAAGAATGAACATCCGAGAAAAGGTTTTGATCATTGAGGATGAAAAAAGCATTGCGCATTTCATCTCGACCATCCTCAGCTCCAATGGATATGAAACCATTCAGGCACGCTCGGGCAGCGAAGCGCTGTCCATGGTCTCCTCACACTGTCCCGATCTGGTCATCCTTGATCTTGGTCTGCCGGATATGGACGGGATCGAGATCCTTCAATCCATCCGCTCTTGGAGCAGCTTGCCGGTTGTTGTGGTTTCCGCCCGTTCTCATGAGCTGGACAAGGTTAGTGCGCTTGACCTCGGTGCGGATGATTACCTGACCAAGCCCTTTGGCACAGCCGAGCTGCTCGCCCGTGTGCGTACCGCCATCCGGCACACCCGTACCACATCGTCCAACAGCGAGATCGCACAGCGCGGTACATACACCGTCGGTGAGCTGACCATCGACTATAATAAGCATCAGGTGCTGAAAAACGGCAAAAACGTCAAGCTGACACTCAGCGAGTTTCGTATCGTCGCGCTGCTCGGTAAACACGCCGGCAAAGTGCTGACGTATGATTATATCATCAAGGAGCTTTGGGGGCCTCGCGCAAGCGGCAACAACCAGATCCTGCGCGTCAACATGGCCAACATCCGCCGCAAAATCGAGGACAACCCTGCCGAGCCCGCCTATCTGTTCACCGAGGTCGGCGTGGGCTATCGCTTGGCTGAGGATGAATAAGCCGCATCGCACGGCCATTCACGCGAAAACAATACTTTGACAGACCAATGCAGGACTTTACCAAACCGGTGAAGTCCTGCATTGATAGTTATAGCGGTTATTTGAGCTTTTCATTGATCTCCCGCGCCCGTCTGTGGTCGACCGCAAACAGAATGAGTGATATCACAACGTAGACCACAAGAAAACCTGGCAGCACGCTCTGTACCAGCAGCCCCAGCCCCAAACTGTCGCCATAGAGCTTCCATGCTGTTGCCAGCGTGATGCCGCAGCAGAGCAGCAAATGCACAGCAATCTGCACCGGCAGCGGCCAGAAATCGGTATCATACAGCAGCGAAACAACGCCATACAGCGCGGAGGCCAGCAGCCACACAAGCACCTGTTTGAGCGTGTTGTCCACCCCGCTCATCCAAGCGATGCTGAGCGAGGAGATGACCGAGCCTATTCCCAGTCCAATGACAATATGTGCGAGAACGTTTTTCAGTTTCATCTACAAGACCTCCATCACATAGCTTCGAAACGATTTGACATACTTTCTGGAAATGACAAGCGTCGTCTTTCCGTCTTTCAGCTCGGCCAGATAGTTGCCGCTGAACGCGGCGGAAACCGAGCGTATCTGCGATACATTGACAAGCAGCCCCTTACTGATCTGCACAAAGCCGCGTGATGCGGCGGCTTCAGCCAGCTCATGCAGGCGGCACTTGGCCTCCAGTTCCTCCCCTTTCATGTGTGCGGTTACGCCGCCCCCGCGCGCCTCGAACCAGTCCACCTCCGTGTAATCGCAGAGAAACGCGCGCCCGTCCCGGTAAAGAAACAGCCGCCGTGCCTGCTCGACCTGACGGCAGGCGCCGAGCAGCTTTTGTACGAGTGGGTCATCCATCCGCCCGCGTATCACAACCTCTACCTCACCCTCCAGCGGTTCCAACAGGATTTTGATATGCACCGCCTCCTTTCTGTAAGCAGTATACCGTACTGTGCGGCTATTGTCTCGCTGTTTTCGGCAAGAGGTCGAAAAATCGCGCTGACATGCAAAAAAGAGAAGGCAGAATGCCTTCTCTTTTTATCCGCTGGGTGTTTCGCTCAGATGCCAAGCTCCTGCTTGAGCGCTGCGATCATCTGTTGGTATTCCTCAT
Organism: Agathobaculum sp.; assembly: GCF_022775115.1. Classification (GTDB taxonomy): domain Bacteria; phylum Bacillota; class Clostridia; order Oscillospirales; family Butyricicoccaceae; genus Agathobaculum. The sequence continues at coordinate 27,997 of NZ_JALFLA010000072.1, read as the reverse complement.
CCTGCAACAGCACAGGCTCCGGGTTGGTGATGGCAAAGCTGCCGCCAAACTCGAAGCCACCCTCATACTTAGGCACGATATGGAAATGCAGATGGGGGTTGCTGTCGCCGTAGGAGGCGAGATTGAGCTTGGTGCAGCCCCAGAGCTTCTTCACCGCACCCGAAGCCGCTGCCAAATCGGCGCAAAAAGCATTGCGCTCCTGCTCATCGCATTCGCACAGTTCCTTTTTGTGCGAGCCGAGCGCCAGCACGCAGCGCCCCTTGTGCGCCTGATCCTTGAACAGATACAATGTACCGGCCTTCATATCGCCCACCTTGAACATGATCGCCTCACGACCCTCGTGGTGCTCGTCACAGTAGAAACATCCCATACTATCTTTCTCCTTTTCGCTTGTTATGCAAAACGATTATACCGCTGCCAAGCAGATATGTCCACCCTTTTTATTCACATGACGCATATAAATTTGTATCCCACGCGGGCACATACGGATGATGGCGCAAATACAGCCGGTAGGCCGGGCACAGTGCCCGAATCAACAGAGGCAGCGCAAAAAAATCCTCGCTGCGGTGATAGGCGGCAATGTTGAGCCGCGGACGGTATCGTTTTATCGTCTGCGCCGCGCCCGCGATGGCCTCCCGCTCCGCGCCCTCCACATCCATTTTCAGCAGCGTACAGGGCATGCCGCCCAGCACGCTGTCCAGCGCGCGCATCTGCGTTTGTCGGCCCGACGCGCCAAGGCGCGACTGCCGCCCGGCACGGTCAGCAAAGGACATAACGGTATCAGCCGACCACGCGCCCGCCTGCACCAAGCACACCTCGCCCGACAGGTTGTGCGCCGCATAGTCGGACAGCTTGCGGAAATTACGCTGGTCAGGCTCCAGCGCGGTGATCGAGGCAAAGCGCCCGCCCGTATAGGCCAGCAGCTCGCGCACAGTATCTCCATTGTATGCGCCGAGATCGGCGAAATGCTCCGCATCCGTCGGCCGCAGGATGGATGAGAATGCTTCATCCTTGTCCGTCTCGCTCGCGCGGAGATAATGCAGCTTGCCGGACAGCTTAAAGCGCACGGTATCCAAAAAGACCTGACGCGACCGCTCATCCGCCAGCAGGTCAAAAGCCTGCTCCATTTCGGCAGCGTGGCGGCGGACAAACGCATTGTCAAACAGCTCGCCCGGAACGACAGGCACATCGGGCGCGACCACCTCGTACCGTGCATCCAGCGCATACATCCGCGCAAGCACCTCAGGACGCTGACTTGCAAAGGCAATAACGATAACAATATCCTCGCCCCAACGCGCGAGCACCTCGCGCAAGCGCATCACCTGAAAGCCGCGAAACGAATGGCCGCGCACAAATTCGTCGCTTGCAAACACAGCCGACGCGCGAATGCCCAGCCGGTCAAACTCCGCAAAAATTTTGTCCGCGCCATCCCCCATGCCATACAGCACGATCGGCCGTGTTTCCGCCGCAAGACGCTGCCAAACTGATGTTTCCAGCGATTGAAAATCCATGTCTTTCCTCCTATTCCGCATTCTATTATAGACCGCAGCCCACCGCCTGTAAAGCGGAGCGTTCGGAAAAACTTTTTCCGGGATCGGATTTTGTCATTGCGGTTTTCTGCTATGTACAGTATAATTTATTCACAGACAATTGCGATCAAAGGAGGCGGCGCAGCATGTCCAAGCCAAACGGAATTTTAGCGATGAATCCGGCGCAATACCGGGAGATCGACGGCGTCGTATTCGATTTGGACAGCTATGCCCGCCACTGTCAGCCGACCGAGTCCCCCCAGCCTGCGCAAACGGAGCAGCCGCAGCAGCCGGACATCCCGGCAAACACCGCCGCGCCCGCGCCGGTATTTGCCGTCGAGCCTGTGCATCAGGGCTGGTATGACGGCGGACAAGTTCGTCCTCCCGTGCCGGTGATGGCCGGCGCGCTCCCACCCGTACAGTGCTGCGTGCAAGAGGACGGCAGCATTACATTGACCCATGCTGTGTTCCTCCCCGCAGGTTCCGGCTCCGGCTCTTACCTTACCTCCTACACAACCTCGTACCGCACCTCTTACCGCTCCTCGGGTTCCGGCTCGTATGTGTTCGGCTCCTGTACCTATTGGGTAGGCGGCTACGGATTGGAGCTGGTATAATGCTGCACGCCTTTCACAGCAATTGGACACGCCCCTTTACCCGGCGCTGTCCGGATGTTCCTTATGCGGTCGAGCCGTTTGAGCTGCTGACCACCGCGCTCTCCGCGCTGTGCTGGCGGCGGTATAACGGCTCGATCCGCATGATCTGCGACACAACGGCCAAGCGGTATTACGATGCGCTTGACCTTTCTTTTTTATGGGACGGCGGCGTCCATCCGCTGCTTGACCAGATGCCTGAAACGATCAACCCCTTCGCCTTTTGGGCCGCGGGCAAGCTGTATGCGCTGGCCGCGATGCCCGCCCCTTGTGTGATGATGGATACGGATTTTATCGTTTGGAAGCCGCTTGCGCCGCTGCTGGAGGGGCTTACCCTCGCCGCCATCCACCACGAGGACATCATGCCCGATATCTACCCTGCACAGCAGGCTTTTGCCAAGGTGCGCGGCTTTGACCTCTCCGCGCTGGACTGGAGCGTCCGCCCGTTTAACACCGCGCTGGCCTACTTTGGCGAAGATGCGTTCCGGCGATTTTATACCGACCGCGCGATCGCCTTTATGCGCGCCGCACCGGACGCGGACAACGTGCTGACCTATATGGTATTTGCCGAACAGCGTCTGCTCGCCATGTGCGCGGCGGAAAAACAGGTGCACGCCGCTGCGCTGTCCGAGCTGGCCGCGCTGTTCGACGGCAGACAACAAGGATATTTCACCCATATATGGGGCTTTAAGCAGCAAATGCGCGACCAGCCCGCGCTGTACGAGGACTTCTGTTTGCGCTGTGCCGCACGGCTGCGCCGTTCCTTTCCTGAGGCAAGCACCCGCCTTGCCGCTGTGCCCAGCCTGCGCCCCTATTTTCAGTAACACAAGATGCAAGGCAGGCCATCCCGTAAAGCCGGGATGGCCTGTTTTCCTACTTGTTTTCCTGCGCCCTCAGCGCAGCATCGCGCGCCGCTGCCGATAGTCGGGCATATATTGCGCGACCAGCGCCCAAAACCGCGCCCCGTGGTTTTTGTGTACAATATGCCAGCTCATGCACAACGACATAGTCGATCGCTGGCTGCGGGTAATCCATCAGCCGCCAAGAGAAGCACAAGCTGTTGCGCGCGCTGCATGAGCCAAAGCGCGTGCGCGCCGAGGTGATCCGCAGTCCGGTCGGCTTCAGACCCATGACCGCCGCGTAATGCGCCACCTTAGGCGGCAACTCGCGCTGTGCACGCTGTTTCAGCTCCGCTTGACGCGCCCCGTCCGGCTCGGGGTGCGCGGCAAGGCGCACCCGCTGACGCGCGAGCGCCTGTTCGATCCATGCCGCATGGGTAGAGACATAGCGCCTGATCTCGTCCATTGGCACGCGCTGCGGGGCGCGAATAACGACCCTGCCCGTCCGCGTCACCTCGATCGACAGCGTTTTACGCGGTGAGCGGATCAGCTCATACCCGTCCATGCAGCTGCTCCTTGCTCTCTGCCGCGCGGTTGTAGCAAAATGTGACGACCGAAACACCGCAGATCACGATATAGCCCAGCACGCTCATCCAGTCCGGTATCTGCCCAAACAGAAAAAAGCCCAGCAGCGCCGCAAACAGCACCTGAGAATAGTCAAACACCGAAATCTCCTTGGCAGGCGCGTGTGCGTAAGCCAGCGTTACGCCAAACTGCCCCAGCGTGGCTGACAGACCCGCGCAGAGCAGGTATGTGAGCTGCATCCCAGTCATTGGATGAAAATCAAACAGGATAAACGGCAGCGCGACCAGCATGGAAAACGCCGAAAAGAAGAACACGACACGCGCGCTCTTTTCTCCCCGCTTGGACAGCGCGCGCACCACGGTATATGCCGCGCCCGCGCCCGCTCCACCCAGCAGGCCAATCAGCGCCGGAAAGGTATCGGCCGAAAAGCCTGGCTTAATAACCAGCATACTGCCGCCAAACGCGGCCAACACCGCGCAATACTGGAAGAGCGTGGCACGCTCCCCCAGCAGCAGGAGTGAGAACAGAATGGCGAAAAACGGAGACATTTTATTCAGAATGTTGGCATCGGCCAACACCAAATGGTCGATGGCATAAAAATTGCAGAAAATGCCGATCGTGCCGCAAATCGAGCGCAGCAGCAGCAGCGGCAGATTGCCCTTCTCCCATCGAAAGCCCACCTTGCTGCGCAACAGCACGACCGCTGCGGCTACCATGGCCACCGCGTTGCGGAAAAACGATTTCTGTATGAACGGCAGATCGCCCGCAAGCCGCACAAACGCATTCATCAGCGCAAAGCCAAATGCAGACAGCAGGATAAAACCGATGGCCTTACTTTTATTGGAAAGCACCTTTGATCCCTCATTTCTTGCTGATACATCCCTGCGCAAACACACAGGGTATATTTTATGATAGCACAATTTTGTGACGATTTCCAGAACAAAGCCGTGGCATCCCACCGCCGCGCGCCAGTTGCTGTCCTCTTTTTCATCCGGGTATTAAAATTACCAAAAACCATCCAAATGTTTTGTCGGTATGGACGAAAAATGTATCGCATCTGTTTTTTCTGTTGACAATTTCAACAACCTTCCTATAATATTGAGATAGAATTGAAATATGGCTTGTGACTGGTTAAGCAGGCAAGACCGAACTTTCCGAAAACAGCTTTGTTTTTGGGTGGTTTGGTCTTTTTTTGTTTATCCTAATATCTGATGCACATATTTAGAAAGGATGGTAGAAAGATGAAGACATTTGCGTACACGATCACGGATCCGGTAGGTATCCACGCCCGCCCTGCGGGCACGCTGGCCAAAAAGGCGGCGGAGTTCCAAAGCAAGGTCAGCCTGACCAAGGGGGAGAAAACGGTTGAGCTGAAGCGCATGATGGCGGTGATGGGTCTGGGCATCCGCTGCGGTGAAACAGTCACCTTTTCAGTGGAAGGCCCCGATGAAAACGAGGCGGCCGCAGCGCTTGAAGCGTGTCTCCACGAGCTGCCTCTATGAGCGGCGGGGATAACCGCGCCGCTTACCGGATCACGCGCGTCATCGGCAACAACTTTGTCTGCTCTAATGATGCAAAGGGTGAGGAGATCATCCTGCGCGGGCTGGGCATTGGCTTTCACAAGCAGCCGGGCGATCTGATCCCCCCGCAAAAGATAGAAAAGATCTATGCGCTGCCCGACGAGGAAGGCGGCGGCAAGCTCCAGCAGCTTCTGCGCGACATCCCCGAGCAGCACGTTGCTGTCAGTGCGGAGATCATCGAGGCCAGCGAAGCGGCTCTCGGCCGCAGCCTGAGCAAAAATATCTTTATCACGCTGACCGACCATATTAGCTTTGCGATTGAGCGTTTCCACAAGAATATCCGATATCCAAACAGCTTGCTTTGGGAGATACGTAACTTCTATGCCGAGGAGTTCGCGCTTGGAAAGCGGGCACTCGATATCATCGACGCGCGTCTCGGCGTGCGCCTGCCCGATGATGAAGCCGGCTTCATCGCATTGCATATTGTCAACGCGGAGCTGGAAAGCGGCATGAGCGACATGGTGCACATCACCGAGTTCATCCGCGAGACGCTCTTGGTGGTCGAGCAGTATTATGGCGTCCATCCGGACGAAGGTTCGGTCAACTATGGACGGTTCATCACCCATCTCAAGTTTCTGGGTCAGCGTATTTTTCGCAAAAAAACGCTGGCAAGCGACAAGGACGGCTTCTGGGGCGAAATGATTCAAAGCCGGTACCGGCAGGATTATTTATGCGCGCAGCAGATCGGTACCCGCGTGCGGGAGCAGTTTGGATTGACGCTGTCAACCGAGGAGCTGGTATTCCTGACCATCCACCTGCATCGTCTGTCAAACGACCAAACGGATGATTAAACCCACAAAAGGAGAATTTTGATATGAAAGACAAAATATTCGGCGTATTACAACGCATTGGCAGATCGTTCATGCTGCCGATTGCCATCTTGCCGGTCGCCGGCCTGTTCCTCGGGATCGGCGGCTCGTTCACCAATGAGACCATGCTGCAAACCTATGGCCTGATGGGCATTATGGGACCCGGCACCTTCATCTATGCGATTTTACAAGTGCTCAACTCGGCCGGTTCAATCGTATTTGAAAACCTGCCGATCATATTTGCCATGGGCGTCGCCGTCGGCATGGCCAAGCAAGAAAAGGAGGTCGCCGCGATCGCGGCCGCCATCTCATTCTTCATCATGCACGCCACGATTGGCGCGATGATCCTCGACTTTGGCGCGCCCGACCTGTCCGGCGCGACTGCCAGCGTTGTCGGCATCAATTCGCTGCAGATGGGTGTTTTCGGCGGCATCATCGTTGGTTTGGGTGTTGCAGCGCTGCATAATAAGTATTATAAGATACAGCTGCCGCAGGTGCTGTCCTTCTTCAGCGGCACACGCTTTGTACCGATCATCTCCGCGGCAGTTTATCTGCTGGTCGGTATCGCCATGTATTATATCTGGCCGGTCGTTCAGGTCGGTATCAATGCGCTCGGTGGCTTCGTGCTGGCTTCGGGATATGCAGGTACTTGGCTCTATGGCTTTATCGAGCGCGCGCTCATCCCGTTTGGCCTGCACCATGTTTTCTATATCCCCTTCTGGCAGACGGCTGTCGGCGGCACCGCCATGGTTGGCGGCCAGCTGATCGAGGGCGCGCAGAACATCTTCTTTGCCGAGCTGGCTACCCCGGGCATCGCGCACTTCTCCTCCTCGGCCACCCGCTTCATGAGTGGTAAATTCCCGCTGATGATTTTCGGTCTGCCGGGCGCGGCCTTTGCGCTATACCGCTGTGCCAAGCCGGAGAACCGCAAGGCTGTCGGCGGCCTGCTGCTTTCGGCCGCGCTGACCTCGATGCTGACCGGTATCACCGAGCCGCTCGAGTTCACCTTCCTGTTCGTTGCGCCCGTCATGTATGTTGTCCACTGCGTGTTCGCCGGCGCGGCGTATATGCTCATGCATATGCTCAATGTAGGCGTGGGTCTGACGTTCTCGGGCGGTCTGATCGATCTGACGCTGTTTGGCATCATGCAGGGCAACGCCAAGACAAGTTGGCTGTGGATCCCGGTTGTCGGTGTTGTTTACTTCATCGTTTATTACTTGGTTTTCTCTTTCATGATCAAGAAGTTCGATTATAAGACGCCCGGCCGCGATGACAGCGAGGTCAAACTGTACACCCGCAAGGATGTCAATGCAAGGAAAGAAGCGGGCGGCGCTGCCGCAGGCAATGATGATGCTCTTTCCCGTCAAATCGTGCGTGGCCTTGGCGGAAAGGCCAATATTTCCGATGTGGACTGCTGCATCACCCGCCTGCGCTGCACCGTGCACGATGCCTCCAAGGTCGATCAGGCGCTGCTCAAGTCGACGGGTGCTTCAGGCGTCATCTGTAAGGGCACGGGCGTACAGGTTGTCTACGGCCCGCGCGTGTCGGTCATCAAGTCCCATCTGGAGGCTTTCCTCCAATCCGCAGCCAGCGACGAGCAGGCAGACGCCGTCGGAAAGCAGCCAATCCTGTGCGCGCCCCTCGCCGGTAAGGTCATCCCGCTGAGCGAGGTCGATGATGGCGTATTCTCCGCCGGCATGGTCGGTGAAGGCTTTGCGATTGAGCCGAGCGGCAATCAGGTTTTTGCCCCCGCTGACTGCACCGTGCAGATGGTATTTGAGACCAAGCACGCCGTCGGTCTGGTGGTAGGCGATATGGAGCTGATCATCCATGTCGGTATCGACACCGTGCAGCTTGACGGCAAGCCGTTCGATATTCGTGTAAAAGAGGGCGACACGCTCCGTAAGGGCGATTTGATCGGCAGCTTTGACCGCGATATGATCGAGCAATCTGGCCGCCGTCTGACCACGCCGGTCGTCGTGACAAACGTGGATCAGTTCTCCAAATTTGAGCTGAGCAAAACGGGCGATGTTAACGTTGGTGACGCAGTATTCACCGTCGAATAACGGTACCCTGCACGCTGGTCGATGCGTGGAATACCACGAACCGTGATATCCTGTTTTTCAGAAGCGGTATGACTTCGGTCATACCGCTTTCTGTTCCCCCGGATTGCTTTTCCGATATGCTCTGATATATTCCACCCCCCTGCTTAACGAATCCATTCTACACCGATACCTCACAATCCTCATCGTGCTGTTTAGGCCATGTAGTCACAAACGTATCCAACGGAAAGGAAGCCGTCCAGCTGTATGATAAAAACCCCTTTCACGCGATACGGTGCTTCTGCAAACCCGCTATATTGGTACTGTGCCTCCATAAACCAGAAAACATCACTATATTATCCCTGCTTGGGCTGTAAATCCTAACACTACATGGCCCACAACTCGGCATTGAATCGGACGATGGGCATATCTTCTGGCTTGCAGCCGAACAAGCATAGTATGATTGTCATGCGCGTCCGCCCCACAGGCGGCACGCTTTTTCGTATCCTCCCTTCCCTAGCCAAAACGATGAGAGCCGCGTCCCAAAGGACGCGGCTCTCGCCTGCTTTTCATGTAATACACGGAAAAAGATTACTTCTTCAGCTTGTTGATATACTCCGCCAGAATATCCACCGCACCGTCCACACCTAAGCGTCCGGCGTTGACGCACATATCATAGTGGTCACACTTACCCCATACCTTGCCGGTATAGTAATTGTAATAAGTAGAGCGCTGCTTATCCATCTTTTCCAGCGCGGCTTCGGGCGTCTTGCCCTCGATCTCATAATCGCCGCAGCTTTGGATGCGGTGAACGCGATCCTCCAGCGAGCCGTGGATGAAGAAATCAAAGCGGTTGGGGCAATCACGCAGGACATGGTCGGCGCAGCGGCCAACAATCACACAGGACGTCTCCTCTGCCAGCTCGCGGATGATGTTGGCCTGTGCCAGATAAAGCTGGTCAGTCAGACTCATGCCGTTCAGGCCGACCGAGCCGAACATAGTCAACGAATACAGAAAGCTGTTGGTCGCGCGTTTATCCAACTGCTCAAACAGTTTTTCGTCAAAGCCGGTCTTTTTCGCTGCCCGCGTAATGAGCTCCCGGTCATAAAAGCTGATGCCGAGGCGGAGCGCCAGCTTCTGGCCAATCTCCCGGCCGCCTGTGCCGTATTCACGGCCGATCGTGATGATTAAATTGTTGTTCATAAAACGCCCTCCTTGCCATGGTCAGCTTATACAAGTTGCATAACTTCTTGTAGCATTAGTATGAACGATTTTATGAGATTTGTCAAGCCAAGATTTGCATATTCTCTACACTACAAATCATCCGGCGTTCCTTCGTTCCGCATCCATGCGGCTTAGAAATCCACTTCCTCATCATAGAAGCAGCATTTGAGCAGCTTTGCCATCTGCTCCGGGTTGATCTTGCGCGGATTCGAGCCGGTGCAGGCATCGCCCACAGCAAGCTCAGCCACAGAGGGCAGTTTTTCCATAAACTCTTTCTCATCAATGAGGCCGCCCTCATAGTCCCGGATGCAGGCCGGGATATCCAGCGCACGATTCATCTGCTTGATATGCTCGATCAGCGCTGTGACCAATGCGTCCGTAGTCTCCCCGGCAAGATCAAGGCTCTTTGCGATTTCCGCGTATCGCGCAGCCGCAGCAGGCTCCTTGGCGTTGAAGCGAATGACCTTGGGTAAGTACATCGCGTTGGCACAGCCATGTACGATATGTCCACCTGTATAGGCCGCGCCCGTCTTATGCGCCATCGAATGCACGATGCCCAGCAGTGCGTTGGAAAACGCCATGCCAGCCAAACACTGCGCGTTATGCATACGTCCCCGTGCTTCCATATCACCGTTGTAAGAGGAGATCAGGTCAGTGCTAATCATTTTGATGGCGTGCAGCGCAAGCGGGTCAGTATAATCGCAGTGCATCGTGGAAACATACGCCTCGATCGCATGTGTCATGGCATCCATGCCGGTATGCGCAGTCAGTTTCTTAGGCATGGTCTCGGCCAGCGCGGGATCAACGATTGCCACGTCCGGCGTGATGTTGAAGTCTGCCAGCGGGTACTTGATGCCTTTCTTATAATCGGTGATGACCGAGAAAGCGGTCACCTCGGTCGCCGTGCCCGAGGTGGATGGGATTGCGCAGAACTTAGCCTTGGTACGCAGCGTCGGGAAATTGAACGGGATGCACAGCTCCTCAAAGGTCACATCCGGATATTCATAGAACGCCCACATCGCTTTGGCCGCGTCGATCGGAGAGCCGCCGCCGATCGAAACGATCCAATCGGGCTCAAATTCACGCATTGCTGCTGCGCCCCTCATCACGGTATCCACCGAGGGATCGGGCTCTACACCCTCAAACACCCTGACTTCCATGCCGGCTTCTTTGAGATAGTTCTCTACCTTCTCTAAAAAGCCGAAGCGCTTCATCGAGCCGCCGCCTACAACAACGATGGCCTTTTTGCCCTTGAGCGTCTTTAGTGCCTCAAGCGAGCCTTTTCCATGGTATAGATCTCTGGGTAATGTAAATCTTGCCATACTATCTTCTCCTTTTCATCGGTTTTAAGCTTTATTGGAGCCTATATGGTTGATGGATTGACCAATATCAGTTTATCACATCTTCCGTGTTTTGTCTATCTGCCTTTCGTATGCGCGCCTGATGGATTTGTCTGCCCATGGAACGCTGCATACGCATTCCGAAAAAGGAAAGCGTGCCTACGGCGCGCTTTTTATCGCAGGAGCATCGGTCCTACCTCATTGATATTGCCCGCGCCCATGGTCAGCACGAGGTCGTTCGGTCCGGCCGCGCTGCGCAGATAGGCCGCGATCTCCTCAAAGCTGTCAAAGGCCTTTGCGCCCGACACTGCATCTGCCAGATCCCCCGAGCAAATGCCGACCGTGTTCTGCTCGCGCGCCGCATAGATCGGCGCCAGCACAGCCTGATCGCAAAGCGCAAGCGCCTTGACGAACTCATCAAACAGCGCCTTGGTGCGCGTATAGGTGTGCGGCTGAAATGCACACAGAATGCGGTCGAAATGCATTTCGCGCGCAGTGCGCAGCGTGGCCGTCATCTCGCTCGGATGATGTGCGTAATCATCAACCACGGTCGCGCCGTTTGGCATCTTGCCGACCAACTGAAAGCGGCGGGACGAGCCGGTGAATTTGTTCAAGCCTCTCTCCGCTGCCGCACCCGGCACACCGAGAAATTCAGCCGCCGCACAGCATGCCAATGCGTTGAGCATATTATGCTGCCCGGGCACGGACAGCACCACCTTGGCATAAGCTTTGCCCTTCACCAGCACAGTAAAACGGTAATAGCCGTTCTCGTCCCGGATATCGGCGGCGCGCACATCCGCGCCCGCGCTGAGACCAAAGGTGCGGACAGGGCGATCCAAGTCCTCCACGCAGCGCATGGCATTGGCATCATCCCCATTGACGATCACAAGTCCGTTCGTCGGCGTCAACGCGCAGAATGCGTGAAACGAACGAATGATATCGTCAATATCCTTGAAAAAGTCCAGATGATCCTCCTCCACGTTGAGCACCACCGAGACCGTCGGCGCAAATTGCAGAAAAGAATTGCAGTATTCGCAGCTTTCCGCCACAAAGCAGCCCTTTCCGCCGATACGGAGCGTTCCGCCGATGGCCGGCAGGTTGCTGCCGACCATAACTGTCGGATCGAGCTGCGCTTCCATGGCAACCAGCGTCATCATCGAGGTCGATGTCGTCTTGCCGTGCGTACCGGCCAAGCAGACCACATTGTCGTAATCGCGCATCAGATGTCCCCACGCTTCGGCGCGCTCCATGACCGGAACGCCGTGCTCATGCGCGAAAACGACCTCGGGATTATCGTCATGCACGGCGGCGGTGCGCACGATCAGCGCAGCGCCCTGCGCGTTTTCCGCCTTGTGCTCGTAGGTGATTTTAGCGCCCATCATCTCCAGCCGCGCGGTGACGTCGCTGCGCTGGCGATCCGAGCCGGTGACCGGCACACCTTTTGACAGGAGCAGCTCAGCCAGCGAGTTCATGGAAACGCCACCAATGCCGATTAGATGGATAGTCTGCTTATTTTCAATATATGGCTTGATAGACAGGCACATTTGCCAAAAGCCTCCCGTATTTTATTCTTCTTGTATTCTTTGCCGCCAGCGGCGCGCAGCTGGGTGCTTTTCTATGAAAGAAGCGCTTGCCACTGTGGTATCACGACCGCAATGCGGCCATGATACACATGATTGAACAAAAATATACCGCCAGCGGCGCACAGGCGGGTGCTCTTTTATAAAAGAAGCGCTTGCCGCTGTGGTATATTATAGTACAAATCCGTCAAAATATAAATAGCCAAATCAACAAATTTCTACCGCGAAACGAACAAAAAGGAGTACACTATGGAAATCACTGACATCAAATTCCGTCACATGGAGACCTACGGCCGGCTCAAGGCACTCGTCTCCGTCACCTTTGACGGTGCCTTTGCCGTGCACGATATCAAAATTATTGACGGACACGACCGCCTGTTCCTCGCCATGCCTTCCCGCAGGATGCCTGACGGACATTTCCGCGACATCGCACATCCGGTCGGCAGCGCGCTGCGTGATGAGCTTGAGCACAAGGTGCTTGACGCCTATCGCGCTGCCATGATGCAATGATTTGCATTTTGTCTCGCTTTGTTGTAAAATAACTCTTATACAAGGAGAGAGTACCAGTATGAGAGTTTTGATTTTATCCGTAACGGCCGGGTTCGGCCACCATGCGACAGGCAAGGCCATTGGCGATATGCTGCTAAGCAAGGGCGCTGAGGTGCACACGCTCGACGTATACGCCTATATCAGCAATCTGGTCAAGGAAACAATTGACAAGGGCTATCTGTTTTCGTCCCAGCATATGCAGACGCTGTACCGCTTGGTCTACCAGCTTGCGGAGAACGGCGGAGCAGGCTATTTTTCCGCCGGTCCCGGCATCATCCAGATCATCAACGCGCTCGGCGCGTCCAAATTCGCCAAGGTACTTGTCGGATATGCGCCGGATGTCATCATCTGCACCCATGTATTTGCCGCCCAGATGATAGATGAGCTGAAAAAGCGTAAAAAGCTGAGCGACATCAAGACCATCGGCATCGTGACCGACTACACGCTTCACCCGTATTGGGAGGATGTGCCTCGCGTGCAATACATTGTCACGGCAAGCGAGCTGCTCACCTACCGCTGTGTGCAGCGCGGCATACCGGAGGAGCGCATCCTCCCGTTTGGCATTCCGGTGCATCCTAAGTTCAACCAGCCGCTCAGCCGCGAGGATGCCGCCCGTCAGCTCGGCCTTGATCCTGCCCGACCGACCATTTTGCTAATGGGTGGCTCGATGGGCCACGCTGACCATGTGAAAACACTTGAAAAGCTGACCGCGATCGGACTGCCGTTCCAGCTTCTGGTTGTCTGCGGCAACAACAAAAAGATGTTCCTCCGTGTCGAACAGTTCACTTCCCGGTACGAGGGCGTCTGTACGATTCTGCCCTTTGGCTTTGTCCACAATGTCGATGTCATGATGAGCGCGTCCGACTGCATCGTGTCCAAGCCCGGCGGACTGACCGTCTCCGAAGCGCTGGCCAAAAACCTGCCCATGCTGCTGGCCGACCCTATCCCCGGCCACGAGGAGCGCAATGTTGATTTTCTGGTCAATAACGGCATGGCTGCACTGATCACCAAGCATTTTCCAATCGACGAAGCGGTATACGAGCTATTTCGCAACCCGGTGCGCCTGCAATGTGTGCGGCAGACCATCAAGGCCATTGCTCATCCGGATGCTACCGAACGGCTGGCTGATTTTGTGCTTCAGTGGCGCTGATGCACAGCGAAAAAAGCGCCTTCCTGTCCTGTGGGACCGGAAGGCGCTTTTTCTTTACACGCTTTCCCGGGGCAGCAGTAATTCCAGCTTGCGCGCCATCAATGCGCTGAGTCCCTCGCGCGAGAGCGATGTTTTGTCCCGCACCCACATTTGCATCATGCCGACCAGTCCGGTCGCAACGAAACGCGCCAGATAAGTATCCTCCACCGTGATGACCGGCAGCGCCGCCAGCCGACATTCCTCGATCACCTTTACCATCTTCCAGCCAAAGCTATCCGGCCCGTTGGCCTGCATCAGCGCGCACACGACCTCCCTGTTCTCCTCCAGATAGGCGACCGTCTGCGCCAACACGGGACGTAGCGACGTATTGATCGCATCCGGCTTGATGTCCACGATCATCGCGCGGAAATCCGCGATCATCTCCTCCTCGATTTTTTCGCGCAGGTCATATATATCTCGATAATGTGCATAAAATGTGCCGCGGTTGATATCGGCCTCCCGCACCACATCGGTCACTGTGATACTCTGAAAATCCTTTTGACGCATCAGCCGCGTCAGCGCTTGCCGCAGCAGCTTTTTGGTGCGCCGTATCCGCTTATCTTCCATACCGCCTATAAGTCCTCCTTCAATTACCGGTATTTCTATTGAACTTTTTGTTAAAAACAGACAGGCTATCCCCTGTATGTATGTTTCCGTTCATTATTCTTGTATTTGATTCTTGTGTGTGTTTTTTCTATGTATTATACTATAACATGAACCAAAATTGTACGCAATGTTCATTTTTAGGAAAGTTGGTGTTTTTCTTTTGAAACAAAAGGGACGTAGTCCTGTCGATTTGGTTATTACCAAGCGAAAAGTGATCGAAAAGGTGTTTACAGCACTGATCATCCTTTGCCTGATCTTTGCGCCTATGGTCGGTGTAAACTATGATCTGACAAAATACCTGCCCGATTCCACCCCAGCCGCGCAAGCGATCGACATTTTGGAAACAGATTTTACATATCCCGGCATGGGTCGCGTGATGCTTAAGGACGTTTCGCTATATGAAGCCAAAGCCATTAAGGATCGCATTGCCGACGTTGATGGTGTTGACATGATCCTATGGTGCGATTCGACCACCAACATCTATGGCTCCAGCGCGTTTATCGACTATGCAGATATCGGTGACTACTATAAAGACGGCGACGCCTATATGGACATCGCCTTTCTGGAAAGCGACTCCTCCTCTCGTACCCACAAAGCCGTGCGTGAGATCGAAAGGATCGTCGGTGAGCGCGGTCTTGTGGCCGGCTCCGCTGTGGCGGATACCAACCTTGGGCCGACGATCAACCGGGAGGTCTCGCTGGTCATGGTACTCGCGGTCATCTTCATCTTTGTAATCCTTGCCGTGACGACGACCTCTTGGTTCGAGCCCGTTCTTTTCCTAATGGTCATGGGCATCGCCATCATCCTGAACATGGGCACCAATATCATGTTCGGCGAGATATCCTTTATGTCCAATGCGGTCGGCGCGGTATTGCAGCTTGCCTGCTCGATCGACTACTCCATTTTCCTGCTGCACGCTTTCACCCACGAAAAGGCAAGCGGCATCGCACCCGAACAGGCTATGGCCAACGCGCTGCGCAGCGCAGTCACCTCGATCGGCGCTTCCGGCATGACCACCATTGTCGGCTTTTTGGCGCTTGCACTGATGCGCTTCGGCATTGGCCCGGATATGGGCTTTGTGCTGGCAAAGGGCATTGCGCTCAGCCTGCTGACCGTGCTGCTGCTCATGCCCGCGCTGATCCTTCGTTTTCAAGATACCATCGAAAGAACGCAGCACCGCTCGTTCATGCCGTCGTTTCGCAAATTTGGCGAATTGGCTTATAAAATCCGAAAACCGATCTTTATTGTTGTGCTTGTGCTTATCATCCCCTGCTATGTTGCGCAGGGCATGGCGGACTTCACCTTTGGCAACGAGGCGGTCAGCAACTCGGTCGGCACGCCGGTCTATGAGGCCGAGCAGCAGATGAACGCCAAATTCGGCCAGAGCAATACGATGCTGGCGCTCGTCCCTGTGGGTGACAATATCACGGAACGGGCGATGACCGACGAGATAGACGCGCTGCCCTATGTCAAAAAGGCGCTCGGGCTTGCCGCAGCACTGCCGGAGGGCGTGCCGGAAAGCTTCCTGCCGCAAAGCGTGACCAGCCAGCTCCATTCCGCCCAGTGGGCGCGCGTGCTGGTCAGCGTGCGCTCGGCCGGCGAAAGTGAGCAGGCTTTCCGCTATGCGGATGAGATACGCTCGATCGTTCAAAGCCACTATCCCGACGCGCCGACCTATCTGATTGGAGTGACCGCCGCCACACAGGACATTAAGCAAACGCTGACCAGCGATTACAGCTTTGTTAATATCATCTCGCTGTTGGGTGTCGCGCTGGTCGTGGCGATCACCTACAAATCCATTCTGCTGCCGCTGGTCGTGCTCATCCCGATCGAAGCGGCGGTATATCTCAATACTGCACTTCCCTATATTTACGGGCAGCGCACCCTGTTCCTTGGCTTTATCATCGTCTCCTGCGTGCAGCTTGGCGCAACTATCGACTATTCCATCCTGCTCACCGGCAACTATCTGGACGCGCGTGCACAGGGAGACAAGAAGGAGGCCGCAATACGCTCGGTCGCGGCCAGCGCACAGAGCGTCATCACCTCAGGCACGATCCTAACGACCGTTGCCTACGCGCTATACTTTTTGTCCTCGGTCGACGCGATCGGCGGCCTTGGCCAGTTGATTGGGCGCGGCGCGGTGATGAGCATGACACTCGTTCTGTTTATGCTGCCCACCTGCCTTACCATCTTTGACAAGTGGATCATCAAACCTGACTATGCGCAGAAAAAGCACGCGCGCCTCAATCGCATCCACGCGACAAAGCTGGTGTTGCCTGCTATCAACGAGCTGCACCAGCAGCACCTGCAGCTGCGCGAGCAGCTTCGATCCAACCGCCGCGCACGCCGCAAGGCTGCCTATGATAAACTCTCCGGTATGCTCACCGGCCGCAAAAAACGTGCGCAGAGCACGTCTGAAAATGAAGAGGAGAATTCCCATGACAGCAAATAAATCCCGCCGCTTTCTATCCTGCGCACTCCTTGCCGCGCTGCTCCTGCCACAAGCCGCATACGCCGCAGCGCCGATCGTTGAAACCGATGAAGCAGTCTATGTCAATCTGGACTATTACGGTCTTCCCGAGCAAACGCGCATCGTAAAAGGCGCCAATTTGAACGGCCATACCGAATTTACCGACTACGGCGATTACACTGCGGTTCACAATATGTCCACCTACGACCAGCCCGAGCTGGGCGAAGGCACGGTCAACTGGAAGCTGGCGGACGCTGGCCTACAGCGCTTCTATTATGAATGTGTGCCGCAGCCCGATCAGCCTATCGAAATGCCGTGGACCTTTGATGTATCTTACCGACTGAACGGTGTGCCGGTCGCAGCAGAAAAATGTGCCGGCGCGAGCGGCCTGATAGAAATGACCATCCATGCCATGCCCAATCAGGCCGCAAGCGATTATTACAAGAACAACATGACACTGATCTGCGCGACCGGCATTGACATGAGCGATGCGCTGTCCATTGAAGCACCCGGTGCGCAGATTCAGTCGATGGGCACATACAAGCTCGTGGTGTTCATGGGTCTGCCCGGCGAGGAAAACACCTTCACCGTCCGCATTGGTTCAAACAGCTTTGAAAGCATGGGACTTATTCTGTTCATGGCGCCTGCTACGCTGTCCTCGCTTGATATTCTTGCTGATATGCGCGATATCAAGGATCGGCTCGGCACCTCGGGCGACGAGCTGTATCAGGGGCTGAACGATATGCTTTCCACCATGCAATCTATGCAAAGCGGCCTGGGTGTGCTGTCCAGCGGCATTTCGGGCATCAACGAGGTGCGCAAGCAGCTCATCGCCGACCGTGTCAAGCTCGACCCGCAGACCGATGCCGCGCTTGATGCGCTGGAGGAGCTGGCCGGACGGTCGGATTCGCTGATACCCGAGCTGGAATCCTCCAAAACCACACTCAATGCGCTCAACGCAACAGTAAACAGCATGTTAGGCACGCTCGAGGAGTCTTCGGCCGATGTGACCGAATACCAAGCGCTGCTGCGCCAGATTAAAACCTCGCTGGACAATCTGAACGATCTGTTCGATGAGCTGGATGGCAAGACCTCAGCAGACTGGCTGTATCTGGGTGAACTGCGCACCGCGCTAAATAACCTCAAAGCCAATGTGAGCAAGCTGCAAACCGAGCTGGATACGCTGTCCACTTATATCAGCGCATTGCCGCAGAGCATCGGCGGCAACGTCACCGCGACTGTGACGCAATTGGTCGGTGTCGGCCTCATGACGCCGGAGGACGCCAATACGTTGGGCGCGCTGCTGAATGCCCTTGTCGCAGGCACGAGCGATGTGAGCGGCTCGCTGCAAAGCCTGTCCAAGCGCTTGAGCGACCTTTCGGGCGATATGGCAAGACTGTTATCCGTCTCGGACAGCATGTTGGCCAGTCTCGAGGACATCTGCAATATGCTTGACGGGTATGACGGTCTGCCACAGGACTTCACCGCCGAGGGTCAAAAACTGACTGCGCTGCTTGATACCACGCTGGAGCGCATGAATCAGCTGCTTGCGGATATTCCCGCCCTGTCCACAGCGCTACAGCAGCTCACCGCGGACGCAGTGTCCGCGGCCGACAAGGGGCAGGAAATCCTGCTCACGCTCAGCAAGGTGCTCGATACCTCCTACACGATGCTCTCCACCCTACAGCAATCGCTGCGCGCTGTACGCAGCAAAGCCGACGACAGTATGCAAGCTTCGCTCGATGGTCTGATTGACGTGCTGGATAAGGCTGTCAAGTCCTCGGGCACCGGCAGTCTGCAAAGTGCCAACAGTTCCATCCACAGCGCGCTGAACGATGCAGAAAAGGATCTCGAGGCGGATACCAATGTGCTCAATCTGGATTCGTCAGCCGCGCTGCAATCGGTCACCTCATCGTCCAATCCCGCACCGACCAGCCTGCAATTCATCCTGCGCACACGGGAAATCACGATAGACGACACCGCCGAACCTGATATTGACAATGGTGAAGCGACCAATGACAGTGTGCTGACCCGCATCTTCAACATCTTCAAAAAGCTGTTTTCTGCCGTCTACGGTGTATTTACCTCCGACACATAATTAAAAACAAGGCCGCGTTCTACCGAACGCGGCCTTGGCATATGCTGTATTATTCTGTAGTGAGCTTGTCGATCGGCGCGAGATACTTATGCTGATAGTACTGCAAACGCTCGGTAAACTGCGGCGTAGACTTATATTCCTCGCGCGCGTATTGGTGGGTATCGAACTCCTCCGCCCCCTCGCCAAGCTGGATGGTGTAAATCGCAATATTCGAGCAGTGATCGCTGATCTTTTCCAAATCGTGTACGATGTCCAAAAACGGGATACCGGTCTGCATCGTGCATTCATTTCTCGCCAGACGATCCAAATGCCGGCTTTTGAGCCGCTCCTTCAGGGTGTCTACGACCTCCTCGACCGGCTCGACCGTGCGGGCGACCGACACCGAACGGGTCACATAGCCCTCTACCGTCAGGTCAAGTGCCTCGCCCACGGCCTCACACATGGTGCGCAGCTCTTGCGTAGCCGCCGGTGAAAAGCTCATCTGCGACGCGCGAAACGCTTCCATGCGCTCAAAAATATTCTGCGCATAGTCGCCAATCCGCTCAAAATCAGAGAGCGAATGCATCATTTCCGCTGTTTGACGGCGTTGGTCGATCGAGCGGATGTTGTGCATATTGGTCAAGTAGCGGGCAATCTCGACCTCCGCGCGGTCAAGGAAGTGCTCACGTGCAAAGAAGTCCTCCTCATCAGGCGCGCTGCCGCCAAACAGCGGCTCGGTCGCCAGTCGGAAATTCTGCTTGGCCGCGTCGCCCATATCTGCAATACAGTGCTGCGCCTGCTCAAGCGCCAGCGCGGGCGTCGTCAGAAAACGAGGCTCGAGACGTGCCAGCGGATCGTCCTGATTTTCACCGGCAGGCACGCTTTTCTCCGCGAGATCGACCAGCAGTCTGGTCAGCGGGAGGAACAGCAGCGTACAGGTCACATTGAACAGCGTGTGAAAGTTGGCAATACCGGCTTTGTCAATCGGACTATCCCAGAACGAAAAGCCGATTGTATACTGAAGCGCATAGATCGCCACCAAAAAGACGATCGAGCCGAGCAGATTGAAATAGAAATGCACCATCGCCGTGCGCCGGGCGTTTTTCGAGCCGCCCAAGGAAGATAGGAAAGCTGTGACGCAGGTGCCGATATTCTGCCCCAAAATGATAGGGACGGCGGCTGAATAGCTGATCGCTCCTGTGGTAGACAGCGCCTGCAAAATACCCACCGAAGCCGAGGAGGATTGGATAATCGCCGTGACGATCGTGCCCACCAACACACCCAACACCGGGTTGGAGATTGCCGCGAACATCTGCGAAAACTGCGGCAGCTCGGCCAGCGGCGCAACCGCGTTTTCCATCACCGACATGCCGATAAACAGAATGCCAAAGCCGCAGAGGATATCCGCAATATCTTTTGAGCGGCGTTTTTTTGCCAGCATCATGATGGCAACACCGATCAGTACGATGAGGTATGCAAGGTTTTTCGGCTTGAGCAGCTGCATGAATAGGCTGCCGCCGACCGCGGCGCCGCTGTCCAGCCGCAGAATCTGCGCTGTGATCGTCGTGCCGATATTCGCGCCGAGGATAACGCCGACCGACTGCTTGAGCGACATGATGCCCGCGTTTACAAAGCCAACGACCATGACCGTCGTTGCCGACGAGGACTGGATGACCATTGTCACGACCATACCCATCAGCAAAGCCGTCGCAAGGTTGCCTGTCATTTTTTCCAGCGTTTTCTCCAGTTTAGAGCCGGCCGCGCGTTCCAAACCCTTTCCCATCGTCGTCATACCATAGATAAACAGCGCTAAGCCGCCTATCAAGTGCACGAGCGACAGCACATTGAACCCCATGCGCTTCCTCCGTTTCACACGTTTCTAACCTATCTTTATCTTTTCCTATACACGTTAAGTATAACCCAATGTATTGAGTGCTGTCAACGGAAAAACACCGGGGAGGGCAAAGCTGTGCGGTATCCATTGATTTTGATATCCAGCGGCCGCAGCATGGGCGAGCTGTCTATGCTGCGCCAGCAATCCGAGCTGTATGGCGCCTGCTTACAGGCGGCGGGCGCAGCAGGCGTGCTTTACACGCGCGGCAATGCTACCCACCTGTGCGCGCGGTGTGACGGTCTGCTGCTCTCCGGCGGAGGCGATATCCACCCCGCCCTGTTTGGACAAAAGCGGCAGGCTGTTCCGCTCTCCATCGACCCGGTACGCGATGCCGAGGAACAAGCGCTGTTTGAAGCCTTTTTTGCGAGAAGAAAACCCATTTTAGGCATTTGCCGCGGTATACAGGTCATTAATGTGCTGCTCGGCGGCACACTTCATCAGCACATCGAAGGGCATGGCAACAGCTGCCATGCGGTCTGCTGCCTTCCTCCGCTCGCCGCAATGGTCGGCGCGCAGCCCACGGTCAACAGCTACCACCATCAGGCGGTCGACCGGATTGCCTCTGCCCTGCATCCCGTTGCCCACGCACCGGATGGCACGGTCGAGGCGCTGCTCTGCGCGGATGCACCCATTCTTGGCGTACAGTGGCATCCAGAGCGCATGATACCTCCGCTATGCGACGATGTGCCGCCCGAAAACCATCTCTCGCTCTTTTGCTGGCTGACCGCGCAGTGCGGCGGTACCGCACCCGCCTTGTAGATAAAAAAGCCGCCATAAGGCGGCTTTTTTTGCATTTTCAGTTGAGAAAATCCTTCAGTTTTTTGGAGCGTGACGGATGGCGCAGCTTACGCAGCGCCTTTGCCTCGATCTGGCGGATACGCTCGCGGGTTACGTTGAACTCCTTGCCGACCTCTTCCAGCGTGCGGGTATGCCCGTCCTCAATGCCAAAGCGCAGGCGCAGCACCTTTTCTTCGCGTGGGGTCAGCGTTTTGAGCACCTCGACCAGCTGCTCCTTGAGCAGCATGAAGGATGCCGCCTCAGCCGGCTCGGGCGCGTCATCATCCGGGATGAAGTCACCCAGATGGGAGTCCTCCTCCTCGCCAATCGGCGTCTCAAGAGAGACAGGCTCCTGTGCGATCTTGAGGATGTCGCGCACACGATCGACCGGCATGTTCATCTCCTTGGCGATCTCCTCCGGGCTGGGATCATGCCCCAGCTCCTGCAAAAGCTGGCGGGAAACACGAATCACCTTATTGATGGTTTCAACCATATGCACGGGAATACGGATGGTACGCGCCTGATCAGCAATCGCGCGGGTGATGGCCTGACGGATCCACCAAGTCGCATAGGTCGAGAATTTAAAGCCCTTGGTGCTGTCAAACTTCTCGACCGCCTTAATCAAGCCGAGATTGCCCTCTTGGATCAGGTCAAGGAACAGCATACCACGGCCAACATAACGCTTGGCAATCGAGACAACCAGACGGAGATTGGCCTCGGCCAAGCGCTTTTTGGCCTTCTCGCCCTCTCTGATATCTTTTTCAATCTGCGCGCGCTCCTCAGCGGGGATAGCGTCACCCTCGTTCTGGACACGCTCTATCGCCGCATTGCCCTTTTGCATCAGCTCGGCCAGTGTGACCTCCTCCTCGGGCGACAGCAGATCCACCTTGCCGATCTCCTTCAGGTACATGCGTACCGGATCGTCAATGGCAAAGGTTTCGGCCATCGCCGAGGTATCCACCAATTCCTCCTCGGATACCTCCTCGACATCCTCCGGCTCAAATGAGTCCTCGTCCTCATTGCCCAGCGCCTTTTCCAGCACGCCCTCCGCCTCGATCTCGATACCCATTTCCTCAAAGGTCTCGTACAGCTTATCAATATCCTCGCTCTCCATCTCGAGCTGAGAGAGTGCGTCAGCGATTTCCTTGAGCGTCAGCCTGCCGTTCTTCTTGCCCAGCGCAAGCAGATCGCGCAGCACCTGCTGCTGGTCGGCCGCCTGCTCGGGCGCACCGCCGTTGTGATTCATCGTCATATCATTCGTCCTCCCGCATTTTATTTTTGATGCGTCCAAAGGTCAGCAGCGGATCCTCGTCCGCCTGCCGTATCGTGCCGTCCTTGACGCGCTGTAATCGTATGGTATTGATGTACTCGGTCATCTCCCGCCTATGGTCACCAGCGGGAACGCCCTGCTCCAAAATAGCCGAAAGCAGACTCATCTCGTTTGGCTCGATCCACCCCTCAAACGAGAGGACATCGACGATCTGCCCTGCCCGGTCGAGCGTGAGCACACGCTCATATATTTTACGCAGCACCGGCGCGGAAAACCACGCGGGCGGCAATTCCCGCTCCGCTTCCGCGATCAGCGGCTGGTCGGAAAACAACAGCCGCAGCACGTTTTCCTCCGCCTTGGCCGAGCGTACATCGGTGTAGGCCAATGTGCGGTCTTTGGGCTGCGCCTGACCGACTGGCGAGCGGATCTGCCGCCGCTCCTGCGCCTTTTGGCGCTTGCGGCGGATGGCCAGCTCGCGTCCGACTTCGTTTTTCATGGCTTCGGCTGTCACGCCGGCCATTTTGGCCGCGCGGCCCGCATAGACCTCGCGCTCGATGCTGCTCTCTATTCCGGTGAGCATCCGCGCCGCGTCCCGCAGAAAGAGCACACGTGCCTCATCGTCCTCTAAATCATACTTGCCCGCGAGCTGCTCCAGCCGGTAGGCGTTGTGGTTTTCGCTGCGCTCAATGATCGCGCGGTAGGCATCCGCGCCCTTTTCCCGGATGAACTCATCCGGGTCTTTCGCGCCCGGTATTTTGAGTACCTTGACCTGCAAATCACACTTTTTCAAAATGTCGATTGCGCGCTGCGCGGCAGCCTGCCCTGCGCCGTCCGCGTCATAGGAGATGACAATTTGCCCGGTATGCCGCGCGATGATACGTGCCTGCTCCTCCGTCAGCGAGGTGCCGAGCGAGGCGACCGCCGAGTCAAAGCCTGCCTGATGCAGCGCGATCACGTCCATATAGCCCTCGGCAAGGATGAAATACTCGCTCTTTGTCTTTTTTGCCAGATTGAGCGCGAACAGGTTACGGCTCTTGTGAAAGATCGGTGTTTCGGGCGAGTTGAGATATTTGGGTTTGGAATCATCCATCACCCGTCCACCAAAGGCGATCACGTTGCCACGCACGTCGATGATCGGGAACATCACACGGTTGCGGAAGCGGTCGTACACCCGCCCCTTTTCACTTTGGCTGACCAATCCCGCCTCCATCATCTCATCGCGTGTGTAGCCCTTTGCACACATTGCATCCAGCAGCGCGTGGAACGAATCGGGCGCGTAGCCCAGTCCAAAACGGTTCATTACGCGCCGGTGCAGGCCGCGGCTGAAAAAATACTGCTGTACCCCCCGGTTTTCCGGCAGCCAGAGGGTGTCATAAAAGAAGCGCGCGGCATCCTTGCACAGGGCGTACAGCCGTTCCCGCCGGTGGGCGGCGTGCCGCTCGGCCTCATTCTGCTCGGGCACCTGCATCCCTGCCTTGTCAGCCAGAAAGCGTACCGCGTCCGGAAATTCCAGTCCCTCGGCTTTCATCACAAAGGTGATGACGCCGCCGCCCGCCCCACAGCCAAAGCAGTGGAAAATCTGCTTGTCCGCCGAGACGGAGAAAGAGGGGGTTTTCTCGTTATGAAAGGGGCACAGGCCAAAATAGTTTGCGCCGCTTTTTTTGAGCTGCACATATTGGGAAACGATATCAACGATATCGTTCCGCGCGGCAAGCTCGTCCAAAAAAACACGGTCAAACGCCACGGCTGTTCCTCCTTCCCTGTATTCTAACCGTTTTCGTCAATCCTCAATCTTATTCCAGCTCTTGGGGATGAACAATTTTTTATAAGTAGCGATCGAATAGCGGTCGGTCATGCAGGCGATATAGTCGCACACGACACGCTCCAGCGGCTCTCCCCGGGTGCGCAGCACAAAATAGTCGGGCGGCAGCTCGTCCGGGTGGGAGACAAAATACGCATACAGCATCCGCAGCATGTTCCGCGCGCGCTGCTCCTCGCTCTGCGCGCCCGTACCATGATACACATGCTGGAACATGTATGCGCGCAACTCCAGCATATCCTCGTGCACCGCAGGCGACATGCCGATCTCCTGATGCTGCTGACCATAGTCAATCATGGCGGTCACCATTGTGTCGATCCGCTGGCCGTGCGTATGCCCCAAGCGGTCAAGCAAATGTCCCGGGATATGCTCCACCCGAATCAGCCCGCCGCGCAGCGCGTCGTCGATATCGTGATTGATATAGGCGATCCGGTCGGCATAATGGATGATGCGCCCCTCGGGTGTATCGGCTTTTTTTGCACCGGTATGGCAGACGATGCCGTTCCGCACCTCATAGGTGAGATTCAGCTCCTCTATCCGGTCGACCATGCGCAGGCTCTGCTCATTATGTCGAAAGCCCAACGGACACACCTCGTTGAGCGCGCGCTCACCCGCGTGCCCAAAGGGCGTATGGCCGAGGTCATGCCCCAGCGCGATCGCCTCGGTCAAGTCCTCGTTCAAAGAGAGCGCCCGCGCCACGGTGCGCGCGATTTGCGCGACTTCGAGCGTGTGGGTAAGCCGGGCGCGGTAATGATCCCCCTCGGGTGAGATGAACACCTGTGTTTTGTTGGACAGTCGGCGAAATGCCTTGGAATGAATGATACGATCTCTGTCCCGCTGGAAACAGGTGCGGTAAGGGCATTCCTCCATCGGCTTCTGCCTGCCGCGCGATTCACAAGCTTTGGTCGCCCATCCGGCCAGCGTTTGCTTTTCGTATTCCTGCTGCTGCTCTCGGATATTCATCCGATTCATCCCTCCTGCCAAAAAGGCTTGCATTAAGTTAATACCATGCCGCAGCGTGATATCCTCTTTTTTTGTGAAATTATTTGACATGGTGCATAGCTCTTTTTCCGGCGCACCACACGCCGCACACACTTGTTATTTCACCCTGCGCCCCATAAACTTGGTCTCCATCACCTCGGCGTGAACCGTACCCGCTGTCGCTTCGGCCAGCGCGGCGTTCAGCGCTTGCTCCCCACCCACGGGCACAGTGCAGGTCAGCGTCACGTCGGCGCCGTAATCGGTCTCCTCCACCGCGCAGTCATGCGCCGGCAGCAAACGGGTGACGATCTCATACAGGTGATAGGGACACGCGAGCAGCAGCACCGTGTGCAGGCTCATGCGCTGCACGCCCGCCGCCGCGACCGCAAGCTGCGCGCCCTTGGTATAGGCGCGCACCAAGCCCCCTGTACCCAGCAGAATGCCGCCAAAATAGCGCGTTACCACGCAGACGCAATTGACCAGACCTTCATGCCGCAGCACCTCAAGAATCGGCATACCCGCCGTGCCCTGCGGCTCGCCATCGTCCGAATAGCGCATCAGATTGCCCTCCCGGATGATATACGCCCAGCAGTTATGCGTCGCGTCCCAATACACATCCCGCATCTGCTTAATCTTGGCGACCGCCTCCTCTGCCGTTTCCACCCGCCACAAACGGCCGGTGAATTTGGAATGCTTTTCTTCTAATCTATCCTCGCCGTAGTCTGCAAACGGCACATAATAGTCCTTTTCTGTCATCCGTCAATCGTCCTGCTCCTCCGTCAAATACGCGGCCATGCGGCCATAGGTCTTGTCATCGACCACCGCTTCGACCCTTGTACCGTCCGCTGCGTAATCGACTGACTCGACCTGTGCCTCCCGGTGCAGCAAATCGAGCGCCGCGCCGTCGCTGTATGGGATGAGCAGCCTGACCTTATGCTTGCCCCTGCCAAGCGCTGTTTCAATCGCGGAGAGCAGCTCGTCCACGCCCTCGCCCGTCTTGGCTGAGATGCGCGCGCCCTCGCCCGGGCGGAAAAACGGAACGGCGTCACGGCCGCACTTGTCTGCCTTATTGTAAACCATCACGCGCGGGATATCCTGCGCACCGAGCTGCGCGATCACATGCTCCACCGTTTCGGCCTGTGCCTGCCAGTCCTTGTCCGATACATCGACAACGTGCAGCAACAGGTCTGCATACGCCAGCTCTTCCAGCGTCGCCTTAAACGCGCTCACCAAATGGTGCGGCAGCTTGCGGATAAAGCCGACCGTGTCGGACAGCAGGATTTCCTGTGTGTCTGAGATGCGCTTTTTGCGCGTGGTCGGGTCGAGCGTATCAAACAGGCGGTCGTTCGCCTCGATACCCGCGCCGGTCAACGTGTTGAGCAGTGTTGATTTGCCCGCGTTGGTGTAGCCGACAATGGCGACCAGCGGCAGCTCGGTCTTTTTACGCTGGCGGCGCTGCACGGCACGCACCTGCCGCACCTGCTCCAGATCGTCCTTCAGCTTGTCAATCCGGCGGCGGATGTGCCGGCGATCGGTCTCAAGCTGTGTCTCGCCGGGGCCGCGGGTGCCGATAGGGCTTTTGCCACCGCCGGCGGTCTGCCGCACCAGATGCGTCCACATGCCCGACAGGCGTGGCAGGATATACTGGTACTGCGCCAACTCGACCTGCAGCTTACCCTCGCCCGTGCGGGCGCGCTGGGCAAAAATATCCAAAATCAGCGCCGAGCGGTCGAGCACGGTGCGGCCGATCAGCTCCTCCAGATTGCGCATCTGCGAAGGCGACAGCTCATTGTCGAACAGGATCAGGCTGGCGTCATTTGCCTCAGCCAGCGCCTTGACCTCCTCGGCCTTGCCCTCACCGATAAAGGTGCGCGCATCCGGTGCGGGGCGGCGCTGCAGCGTCATGGCGACCGCCTCCGCGCCCGCTGTTTCAGCAAGAGCACGCAGCTCGTCCATCGTGCGCTCGTCCGCATCCTGCTCCGCTCCAAACCCCGGGCAGGACAGACCAACCAGCACCGCGCGCTCGACCGATTTTTCCTCCGTTCTGATACCCGTTTCCATAGCGGGCCTCCTTGTATTATAGAGTAGTAGTTATTAGAGCCCCTCTCCAAGGGCTGTGCTACACTGTAAGGGATGCTGTGGACTGGTTGCGTTCTCCTACCGCATGACGGTTCAAGAAAGGCTCCA
>NZ_JALFLA010000069.1 GCF_022775115.1 Agathobaculum sp. | reverse complement strand
AGCTCATACTCTTGTCGTAAATGTACGTAGCGGTTGCGCGCGTCTTGCCGGTGGCGTATATCTTGCCACCGTAGGTGGTGATATTGCTTCCGCTTCCATCGCCGATACCACTGTCATTTCCATAAGCATAGAACTCGCCGTCATAAATCGTAATGCCATTCGACGTGCCATTGCTGCCCCTGCTTGCCACCTCGTTGCCGCGGGCAGTCAGCTTGCCGTTAAACATAAAAATATAAGGCTGGATACCGACGCTCGATGTCATCCACCACTTCGTCGAGTGCAGTCCCTTACCACCGCTGGCATTGACTGTCGGCCCATCTACGATTAACTGGGCGTCAAGCGTTTTGGACATTGAGATGCCGTAGGAAATAGTGCTATACATACTACCATTGTCATCGCTGATGATATCATTGCCGGTGACGTTGAGCGTGCCCGAACCGGTCAGAAGCAGATACTTACCACCCTGCAAACCGGCAACTCGCGGAACAGCGGTACCGGTCACAATGACACGACCACCTGTGATTATGCTCTCAGTGCCCGCAGGCAGGTCAATGCAGAAACCGGGATACTTATCGCCCGGCACCTTGATGCCATACGGGTCTACGGTGTCCACCAGAATATTATCGAGGGTCAGGCAGTCGGTCTGCCAGTCAGTCGGTCTGCCGTTCTCTGTGATGGTGACTTGCTTGTTGCGCTCGAGCGTATAGCCGTCGCCGCTATCCGGCGGCGTGAAGGCCGCGCCGTCGGTGAAGTCCATCGTGCGGGTGTAGACGGTCTTGCCGTCCTTCGTATAGTGGGCGTAGTAGGTATTGCCGAGCGTAAAGCTGCCGTTCGCCTTTGTACCCCAGCCGTTGGGCTGGTCGTACCAGCTTTCAAAGGTGTAGTCCTTATAGGTGGGGTCTTGCGGCGCATCGACCGACTTTACCACAGGCTCACCATTGCTCGGGTCAAAAGTGGCTCTGCTTGTATCGACCAGAACCTCACTTTTGGGCGCCGACATAGTAATCGCAGTTTTCCCAGATGCCGTCCGTGCCCGCGCCAATGCCGCTGTCTCCCCACCCGGTATTGTAATGTCTCGGGCCAATGACGATATGCCAATCCTGCTCATTAATCACCTGCGAAAGGGTTTTTGTCTTCCCCTTCTGATCCATGGCATCAGCCGCCCATGTGAGCGTGATTTGACCTGTTTTATCCGTACTGTCAGCGGCGAAATAGTACGCACAATTGCGATAAGAATACGGATGGGCATTATTGGCATCCGTAAGCTTATTCGTAGCGCTGTTGACTGCCGGCTTGCTGGACATCAGACAGAGCAGCCAGCCCCTCATATCCAAATTATTGTCGCTGACGGTAAACGTCGCTGTAATCGAACTGTCGGCGTTGAGCTTAAACCCGTCGCCGGAGCCGATGTTATAGTCTGCCGCACCTGCTGTCACGAAAACAGTGGGCAGCAGTCCCGCCACCATGCACAGCGCCAGCAGCAGGGACAATAGCCTGTCGGTTATTTTGCGTATCATTGTTGATCTCCCCCTCATTTTCTTGGATTGGTTATCAATGGCGCTCCTACGCACCCTGCCCCGCGGCGGGCCGGTCTGCCTTGCCGCACACCATATGCTCATACCAGCTCTCACCTCCATCGCCAGGATATGTATAGTTGCATTATAAAACACCAGCCGTGACAAAAGCGTTACAAATAACCCGTATAGCAATACAAATAACCCGTATACTGGAAAAATTATAAAATTATTTTGCGCTGCGAAAAAAAGCGGTCTGACAAACGTCAAACCGCCCTTTCCGTTTTTCTTTATGTAGCTTTATTGCTGCCAAAGCAGGCCGCAGGTATCCTCCGCCCAGCTGTAGCCGGCCATATATTCGCCGTGAAATTCCGGCTTGCCGCTTTTGAGAAACCGATAATAATCGCAGTCGATCCGCTCGGTATCCAGCGCGTAGCTATGTCCGTTTTGCTGCAAAACGGCTTCCGCGCCGGCCTCCTTCAGTGCGCTGCGCAGGTCGGCAAAAAGCTGGTGCAGATAGTTCAGATGCTTGTTGTCGCTGCCGTCGTCCGCCCATATTCTGGCACAGATCTGCTTGGCCGTTATCCCGGCGCCGTTGCGGTCGACCAGCACGGCCAGCAGCTCCTTGGACTTGGAGCGCTTGAAGCTCAGCAGCCTGCCCCCGGCGCGCACCTCAAAATTGCCGAAGCATTTGACGGCCAGCAGCTTTTTCCTATCCCGCTCACCCTTGATATGGTCGATTTCCTTTTGCACAGCCTCGGCCGTGATCGGCTTGAGCAGATAGCCCGCAACATGCATCTGCATGGCATCCAGCGCATACTCCGTATAGCCGGTGCAAAAGATGATCTTACAGTCCGGCTGTATTTCCGTGATCTTCTGCGCCAGCGCAATGCCGCCCATACCGCGCATACTGATATCCAAAAACGCAATATCCACCGGGTTGTCCATCGCCCACGCGAGTGCGGCCGAGCAGGTGGTAAACGCCGATACCGCCTCAATATCCGGCGAGGCCGTGACCGCCGCCGTCAGCGTGGTCAGCATGGGGCGCTCATCATCCGCTGTGATGGCGACCATGCTCCTCCCCCCTTTCCTTTGGTATCGTAATGGTTGCCGCCGTACCCTTGCCGGGCGCGCTCTTGATCGTCAGCGTACCGCCGCACATGACCTCGACCCGCCGGCGGATATTGCGGATGCCGACATGCCTGCGCTCGTTTTGCGGCAGGCTCGTGTCAAAGCCTACGCCGTCATCCGCCACGCATACGCAGTACGCCTTTTCCGTTTCATAGGCGGAAACAGTGACCGTGCCACCGGTTTCCAGCCCGGAAATGCCATGCTTGATGGCGTTTTCCACCAGCGGCTGCACGGACAGCGCGGGCAGCATAAAGTCATCGGTTTGCAGCGCAAAGCGTATCTCCATATCGGGAAAGCGGATGTGCTCGATCTCGGCATAGTGGCGGGTATGCTCGATCTCCCGCGACAGGCTGATGGGCGCGGGATTGTCCATCTCGCTGAGGTTGCCGCGCAGATACAGCGAGAAATTGCGCACCAGCCGGCAGGCAGTATCCGGCTCCTCGCGGCAAAGCTGCTCGATCGTGCCAAGGGTGTTGTAAATAAAGTGGGGCTGGATCTGGCTCAGCGCGAGGGCTGCCTTGCTGCCCTCCAACTCCCGTTCCAGCCTTTCCGTCCGCATGGACGCCTGATGGTCGATGATGATGCGCTTGACCGCCCTTGCGACAGCGCACACAAACAGCAGCGCAAACACGGCCTTGGTGCAGCTGCCGCTGGAGTAGATGCTTCTGCCTACGCCCGCGATATCCAGCAGCACCGCGCCCGACAGCAGCACGCCGGCCA
Source organism: Agathobaculum sp. (assembly GCF_022775115.1). Lineage (GTDB taxonomy): Bacteria > Bacillota > Clostridia > Oscillospirales > Butyricicoccaceae > Agathobaculum. Next base: position 31,572 of record NZ_JALFLA010000069.1, on the reverse strand, counting down.
GCAGCATCCTGCGGTTTTCGGCCGCGCCCCGACACAGCTCCAAAATGGAGCAGGCCATCAACAGCGGGCAGAGCAGCACCTGCACGGCCGCCCAGTAAACGCCTGTGTCATAGATGACCGTCACGCCGGTGAAGGACACCGCGACCAGCACGCAGTCGACCAGCGCGGAGAGCAGCATGGCCGCTCCGACGGCCTTGCGCCGCTTGCCGGTCAGCACGTCACGGGTGCACATGCCCATGCAGTAAACAGCCAGCATCATGCAAAGCTGCCGCCCGTAGGTGTTGAACACCACCAGCTCGCTGAGGAAGGAGATACCCACACTGTCCAGTATCACGAAGCCGCCCATAAACAGCGCAAGCAGGCCGTATTTGCCGATTGCGCCGTCCATCAGGATGCGCAGCACGCCCGAGGCCAGCGCCGCGCCCAGCAGCATCAGCGCGACGATGATAAACAGCGCCCGCGATTTGAAACGGCATACTATACGGCCGCAGATAGGCCTCCAAAATATACGGTGTATTGGGCGAATTGTACAGCGTGTTCAGAAAATCCCGGTAAGCGCTGGCATTGCCGTGGCTGTGCGGGTCGTGCAGGTGTATCTCGACCGTATCCTCTGTGGTGATACCCGGTGAGAAGAGGAAGCTCCAGCCGCTGCCGCACATCGAGGGCTGAAGCGCCCAGCCTTCTCTGGCAAACTCCGATACTGTGTCCCCCTGCAAAAGCGTGCCGTTGCGGTAAAAGGTCACGCCGATGTGGTTTTGATAATAGTAAAGCCGCCCGCCCTCTCCGATATCGTAGCTGAAATGCCCCCGCAATATCAGGTCGCCGTCCAGCGCGGAAAGCTCGGTATCACTGCGCAGCGGATGCCATGTTATCCCATTGCGGCTGTACTCCCCCAAAAATCGCTGCTGGATGGGGAAGGACAGAACCGCCTGCTCGTTGCGCACTACGACAACAAGCAGGCAGACCACGGACAGCAAAATAAGCAGGAGACTCCCCAGCCAGCTGTAATTTACTTTCTGTTTCATGACGAGACTCCCTTTCTGTATGACAGCTATGCCGCCGCGCAGGGACTTGGGCCGCGTCCGTCTCAGCCGATGCCGCCGTACACCGCGCCGGCCACGAGAGCGAGCAGCGCCAGCACGCAGTAAACATACTTGCCCAGCGGGTAGAACCAGCCGCCGAGCGGCCTTTTCGCGCCCTCGCGCACCGCATCCAGCGCGGTCTCCTTGTCCAGCACCCAGAAGAACATGACGCCGGCCAGCAGCGCGCCCAGCGGACAGATGTAAATGGACACCAAATCCATCCACTGAGACGTCCACGGCTGGATCAGAATGGAAACGATGCCGCCCGCCGCGCCGATGGCCGTCACCGCGGCGATGCGGCGCAGCCCGCACTTTTCCTGCAAAAAGGCAACGGGCGCTTCATACAGGTTGACGATCGACGACACGCCCGCAAACAGCACGCAAATGAAGAACACCATGCCGACGATCCGCCCGCCGGGCATACCGTTGAACACATTGACCAGATAAACGAACATCAGGCCGGGGCCGCCGCTGACCTCGTTGATGCCCTCGCCCAGCATGACCGCCATCGAGGGAAGAATGACGAGCGCCGCGAGCAAGGCCGCCAGCGTGTCAAACACGGCGACGTTGCGTGCCGAGCCGGGGATGTCCTCCTCCTTGGACAGATAAGAGCCGTAGATGACCGAGCCGTTGCCCGCAACCGACAGCGAGAAGAAAGCCTGCCCGAAGGCGTATATCCATACCTCGGGCCGCGCCAGACCGGCTGGCCGCAGCGTGAAAATATACCGGTAGCCCGCGGCAGCGCCGTCCAGCGTGAAAATGTAAACGCCAAGCCCGATGAACAGCACAAACAGCACGGGCATCATGATCTTGTTCGCCCGCTCGATACCGCCGGCCACGCCCATGCCCATGATGCCCAGCGACACCACCAGCGCCACCAGCTGCCACAGCGCATTGCCCACGCCGACGAGGCCGCCGTCGACCATCATGCGCAGCGCCCCGCCCAGTGTCTCGGCCTCGGGCGCGGTCGCGCCGAACGCGCCGCCGATGCCGGCCATGTCTGTGCCGAGCGCAAACAGGCTGCCGCTGATGCCCATAAAGCAATATTTGAATATCCACCCCAGCACGACCGTATAGCCGATCGCCAGCATCATCGAGCCGATGATAGGCAGCGCGCCGATCGTCTCGCCCGCGCGCCTGCTGCCGCGCGTCGCTGTACATTTGCCGAACGCGCCCACAGGCCCCGCCCCGGCCCAGCGTCCGAGGGAGAACTCCTCGATCACGCCCGACGCACCAATCAGCGCGACGAACAGAAAATACGGCAGGAGGAAGGTCAGCCCGCCGAACTGATGCACCATGATCGGAAAGCGCCAGATATTGCCCATGCCCACCGCCGAGCCGATGCAGGCCAGAATAAAGCCCCATCTGCTTTTGAAATTGTCGCGGCTATGCCGCGTATGCGTTTGATGACTCATGCCGAAGCACCCCTTTTTTCTTCAGAATATGTCTGTGCGCCAAACTATGACCATGCGCGCCGCATAAAGAAAACGAGTGAAAAATGTCTCTTTTCCACTCGTTTTCTCACGATCGCTGTTTTGCACCGCGCTTTGCATTTACGCCAGTGTGATCACCTGATCGCGCGCCGGGCCGACGCCCAGCATGGTGATCTTGCAGCCGATGATGCGCGCAAGCTGGCGGATATAGTCCTGCACGGCCGCGGGCAGCTCGTCCCACGAGCGGCAGCCTGTGATATCCTCGGTAAAGCCGTCGAACTCCTCATAAACCGGCTCGCAGCCCTCCAGCTCCATAAAGTTGGCCGGAAGCTCGGTTACGGTCTGGCCGTTTTTCAGCCGGTAGGCCACGCACACCTTGAGCTTGGGCAGGCCGCGCAGCGGGTCGATCTTATTGATGACCACATCGGTCAGTCCGTTGACGCGCACCGCGTAGCGCGCGACCACCGCGTCAAACCAGCCCGTTCTGCGCGCGCGGCCGGTAACTGTGCCGAACTCGCCGCCGGCCTTGCGGATGTAATCGCCGGTCTCGTCGAACAGCTCGGTCGGGAACGGCCCCTCGCCGACGCGGGTGGTGTAGCTTTTGAAGATGCCGATGACCTGGCTGATCGCGGTCGGGCCGACGCCCGAGCCGATGCAGCAGCCGCCCGCCACCGGATGAGACGAGGTGACATATGGGTAAGTACCCATGTCCAGATCGAGCAGCGTGCCCTGCGCGCCCTCGAACAGCACCTCCTTGCCCTGCTGAACGGCCTCGTAGGTCATCACGCTCGTGTCGCGCACCATCGAGCGCAGCCGGTCGGCGTAGACCCGGTATTCCGCGATGACCGCGTCCGCGTCGATCGGCTCCGCGCCGTACACGCCGGTGATAACACGGTTTTTGCGGGCGCAGGCCTCGCGCATGACGCTCTCAAACCGCACCTCGTCAACAAAATCATGCATACGGATGCCGCTGCGCTCGGCCTTGTCCATGTAGGTCGGGCCGATACCCTTTTTGGTCGTGCCGATGGCCGTACCCTGTTCGGCCTTTTCGGCCTCGCTCAGCGCGTCGAGCGCCAGATGCCACGGCAGGATGCAGTGGGCGCGCGCGTCGATGAACAGCTTATCGCACGAGATGCCCTTGGCGGTCAGCCCGTCGATCTCGCGCAACACATTGCGCGGGTCGACGACTACGCCCGGGCCGATGATGTTGACGCAGTTCGGATACAGGATGCCCGAGGGGATGAGCTGGAGCTTATATTGCTCCCCGCCCGCAACAACGGTATGCCCGGCGTTGTTGCCGCCTTGGCTGCGCACGACAAGATCGGCTCCCTCAGCGAAAATATCAATAAACTTGCCCTTGCCTTCGTCGCCCCACTGGGCGCCAAGAATCACTTTACACGGCATAGTGTTCCATTCCTTTCTGTAAAACGGACGCGCTCCGGCACGCCATACGTCTCAAGTATAGCATAGCCGTCTGGGAGATTCAATGCCGAATTACACGGTTTCATCTTGTAAAAGCGGGCGCTGCGTTGTAAAATAAGGGCGTATCGAATAAAGGAGAGAAGATCATCGTGCATTATCTGGATAACGCCGCCACCGCCCGCGTGCTGCCCGAGGCGGCCGAGGCCGCCGTGCGGGCGATGTGTGAGGGTTACGGCAACCCCTCCTCGCTGCACCAAATGGGGCGCGCGGCCGCGCGGCTTTTGGAGGACTGCCGCCAAACGGTCGCGACGGCGATGGGCTGTCTGCCCGAGGAGACCTGCTTTACCTCCTGCGGCACGGAAAGCGCCAACATCGCCCTGCGCGGCGCGGCGCACCTGCACCGCCACAAAAAGGGGCATATCATCACGACTGCCATCGAGCACGCGGCCACGCTTGAGACGGTCAAAGCGCTCGAGCAGCAGGGCTTTCGCGTCACCCGGCTTGCGCCGGACGGACACGGCCACATCACAGCCGACACACTGGCCGGCGCGCTGACCGAGGACACCGTGCTGCTGTCCTGCCAGCTGGTCAACAACGAGCTGGGCACGGTACAGCCGGTGGCCGCGCTGGGCGCGCTGCTCAAGGAGCGCTGCCCCGGTGCGCTATTCCACATCGACGCGGTACAGGGGCTTGCCCGCCTGCGGCTGACGCCCGCCCAGTGGCGCTGCGACCTGATGAGCGTATCCGGCCACAAGATCGGCGCACCCAAGGGCGTGGGCGCGCTGTATATCAAAAAAGGGCTGCGCCTGCCGCCCCTGACGACCGGCGGCGGGCAGGAGCGCGCCATCCGTCCCGGCACCGAGCCGCTGCCCGCGATCGCGGCTTTTGCCAAGGCGTGCGAGATACGCATGGCGCATTTGGACGCGGACAACGCCCATGTGCAGGCGCTGGCGGCGTATCTGCGCGAGCGGGCGGCAGCCGCGCTGCCCTATTCCGGCTTTTCCGTACCCGGCGATGTGCCGCATATACAGAGCATCGTCGTGGACGGCTGCAAGAGCGAGGTCATGCTGCGCATCCTGTCCGACGAGGGCGTGTGCGTGTCGGCCGGTTCGGCCTGCTCCAAGGGCAGGCAGAGCGCCGTGCTGACGGCCATCGGCCTGCCGCGCGCGCAGAGCGACTGCACGCTGCGCGTGTCCTTCTGCCCGGAAAACACAAGGGAGGACGTGGACGCCTTTGTCGCCGCTGTGCAGAAGGGCGCGGCCATGCTGCGCCCTTCCCGCCCGCTTCAACACCACAGAGCTGAATAAGGAGACGCTATGAAAGAAGTATTGCTGCTCAAATGCGGCGAGATCGTGCTCAAGGGGCTGAATCGCAAGGCCTTTGAGGATCGGCTGCTCAAAAACCTGTCCCGCCGGATGAAGCATGTAGCGGACTGCCCCATCTCCATGCGGCAGTCGGTCGTTTACGTTGAAGTGCCCGAGGGTGCCGATGCCGACGCGGTGATGGACTGCGCCGCGCACATTTTCGGCTTTGCCACCATCTCGCGCGCTGCCGTCTGCCCGGAAAAGACGCTAGACAGCGTCATCAAGACCGCACAGCGCTACCTTGCGCCGCGCTTTGCGCGCGCAGCTACCTTCAAGGTCGAGACCAAGCGCGGGGACAAGCAGTTCCCCCTGACCTCGACCGAGATCAGCCAGCAGGTCGGCGGCGCGCTGGCCGACCTGTTCCCGGCCGTGCGCGCGGACATGCACCACCCCGACCTGACCGTGCACGTTGAGATACGCGAAAAATACGCCTTTGTCCACGCCGGCCCCGAGCCGGGCGCGGGCGGTATGCCCACCGGCTCGAACGGCCGCGCCGCGCTGCTGCTGTCCGGCGGCATCGATTCGCCCGTTGCGGGCTGGATGATGGCCAAGCGCGGCCTTGAGCTGGTCGGCGTACACTTTTTCAGCTATCCCTACACCTCCGAGCAAGCCAAGGAAAAGGTGCTCACGCTCGGCCGCCAGCTGACCCGCTGGTGCGGCCGCATGAGCGTCATGGTCGTGCCGTTCACCAAAATACAGGAGCAGATCCGCGCCCAGTGCCACGAGGAGCTGTTTACGCTCATCATGCGCCGCTTTATGATGCGCATTGCCGAGCGGGTGGCCGTCGAGCACGGCTGCGGCGCGCTCATCACGGGCGAATCGCTCGGTCAGGTCGCCAGCCAGACCATGCCTGCCATGGCGGTCACCGGCGCGGTATGCGAGCTGCCGGTCTTCCGCCCCTGCATCGGCATGGACAAGGAGGAGATCGTACGCATCGCCCGCCGGATCGACACGTTTGAAACCTCCATCCTGCCGTATGAGGACTGCTGCACAGTCTTTACCCCCAAGCACCCCAACACCCGGCCCAAGCTGCCCAAGATCGTCGAGGCCGAGAGCCGCCTTGCCGTCGACGCACTGGTCGACGAGGCGGTAAACGGCATCGAAGTGATACACCTGCCCTAAGCCTCTAAAAAAGGGGACACCGTCCCCTCGATGGAAAGCGCGGCGCGCCCTCCGCTGCAATTGCACCGCGTGCACGCGGCTTCGCGGGGGGCGTTCCCCCTTGTTGATAACACGAAAGAAGGAATACCGATGAACGCAGAACTCATCGCCGTCGGCACGGAGATCCTGCTGGGCGATATCGTCAACACCGACGCGCAGCTCATCTCACAAGGGCTGAGCGAGCTTGGCATCAACGTGTTTTACCAAACCGTCGTGGGCGACAATCCGGCGCGCCTGCGTCAGGTGATCGAGACCGCGCGCAGCCGCGCGGACATCGTCATCACCACCGGCGGCCTTGGGCCGACGCTGGACGATCTGACCAAGGAGACCCTTGCCGCCGTTTTCGGCAAAACACTCACGCTGCACCAGCCCTCGCTTGACCGCATCCGGCAATTTTTTGACCAGATCGGCCGCGAGATGACCCACAACAACGAAAAACAGGCCTATTTGCCCGAGGGCTGCACAGTATTTGTCAACCAATGGGGCACCGCGCCCGGCTGCGCGTTTGAGGCCGACGGCACGCATGTGCTCATGCTGCCCGGCCCGCCGCGCGAGTGCGAGCCGATGTGGCAGCAGTGCGCCATGCCCTATCTCTATCCCCTCGCGGGCGGCTGCATCGCTTCGCGCCGGGTGCGCGTGTTCGGACTGGGCGAGAGCGCCATGGAGGAGCGCCTGCACGACATGATGGCCGAAATGACCAACCCGACCATCGCGCCCTATGCCAAAACCGGCGAGTGCTATGCCCGCATAACGGCCAAGGCCGATACCCCTGCGCAGTGCGAGGCGCTGCTCGACCCGGTCGTCGGCAAGGTGCGCGCCCTCCTTGGTGATGACGTGTATGGTGTGGACGTCGATTCGCTCGAGCAGGTCGTGGGCGAGGGGCTGCGCGCGCGCGGCCTGACGCTGGCCGTGGCCGAAAGCTGCACGGGCGGCCTGCTGTCCAAGCGCATCACCGACATCCCCGGCTGCTCGGATTATTATCTGGGCGGCGTGTGCGCCTACGCAAACGAGGTCAAAATCCGCCTGCTGGGCATCAGCCCGCAGACGCTGGAAACTGACGGCGCGGTCAGCCCGGCGGTGGCCGAGCAGATGGCCGAGGGCGTGGCGCGCGCGCTCGGCGCGGATGTGGGCGTGGGCATCACGGGCGTGGCCGGGCCGGGCGGCGGCACGGCGGACAAGCCGGTCGGGCTGGTGTACCTGAGCGTCTGGTGCGGCGGCCAGCATTTCACCCACAAGCTGCGCGGCGCAAATGGACGCGACCGCGTGCGCACGCAGGCGGCCTCGTCTGCGCTCGACCTCATCCGGCGCAATCTGCTCTGAGCAGGCAAAACAGCATATATCGTCCATAATACCTGCCGTATCACCGTCAAAGCATGGTAAAATCACCGAAAAACTGCACAAAGCGACCGACACAGCGTGTCCTGTGTACCGCTGCGCACCGCCGCCTTTTGGCAAATTGCGACAGGTTATGTGTAAACCCAACAAAATTCCCCTCAGAAAAGTCTGGTAATTAAGTAAAATTGCTGGACTTTTTTTCCGGTTTGATGTATACTATACCCGTACTAAAGTGAATGCTTCTGCTTAAAAACCATGCGGGATGCATAAAAGGCGGACAAAGTCCCCGTTCCCGGCCATTTTAAGCAGTTTTATGTAAAAGGGAGAGATGCGATATGAAAAAGACGAGCGCATCGTCGGCCTGCGAAAAACGCAGTCAGCTTTTCTATTCGGGAAGAGACTGCCGCGCGTATGACTACATGGGCGCGCACCCGTTTGAGCAAGACGGCGAAAAAGGCTACCTGTTCCGCGTATACGCGCCCGAAGCCGCGCGTGTCTCGGTGATGGGAGAGTTCAACGGCTGGAACCGCGAGGCCGCCCCCATGCAGCGGGACGAGCAGGGCATCTGGGAGTGCTTTATCCCGCATGTTGCCGAATATGCCGCATATAAGTATAGTGTATGGGCTAAGTCAGGCGATGTTTTTGACAAGACCGACCCCTACGGCTTCCATGCCGAGACCCGCCCCGGCAACGCCTCCAAGGTGTATGACATCGAGGGCTATGCGTGGAACGACGAGAGCTGGCTGAGCTGGCGGCGCGAGCAGCTGCCCTATTCCTCGCCGGTCAATATTTACGAGTGCCACCTCGGCTCGTGGAAGGTGCATGCCGACGGCAACTTCTATTCCTACCGCCAGTTGGCGGACGAGCTGGTTCCTTATGTCAAAGAGATGGGCTATACCCATATCGAGGTGCTGCCGCTGACCGAATACCCCTTCGACGGCTCGTGGGGCTATCAGGTCGTCGGCTATTTCGCCGCGACCAGCCGCTACGGCACGCCCAAGGACCTGATGTACTTCGTCGACACGGCGCATCAGGCCGGTCTGGGCGTTATCATGGACTGGGTGCCCGCCCACTTCCCCAAAGACGGCTGCGGCCTTGTCGAGTTTGACGGCTCGTACTTGTATGAGTACGCCGACCCGCTCAAGATGGAGCACAAGGAGTGGGGCACGCGCGTGTTCGACTACGGCAAGGTATCCACCCGCAACCTGCTGTTCTCCTCGGCTATGTTCTGGATCGAAAAGTTCCATATGGACGGCCTGCGCGTCGACGCGGTGGCCTCGATGCTGTATCTGGACTATAACCGCCAGCACGAATGGCGGCCCAACGTGCACGGCGGCCGCGAAAATCTGGAAGCGATCGACTTTCTGCGCCTGCTCAACGAGAATATTCTGACCGACCACCCCGATGTGATGATGATCGCCGAGGAATCGACCGCGTGGCCGATGGTCACCCGCCCGGGCTACGACGGCGGCTTGGGCTTCAACTTCAAGTGGAACATGGGCTGGATGAACGATATGCTGTGCTACTGCTCGGCCGACCCGTTCTTCCGCAAGGATATGCACGACAAGATCACCTTCTCGTTCATGTACGCCTTTTCGGAAAATTACATCCTGCCGCTCTCGCACGACGAGGTCGTGCACGGCAAATGCTCGCTGATCGGCAAGATGCCGCCCCCGTATGAAAACCAGTTCGGCGGCCTGCGCGCGCTGTACGGCTACATGGCCGCGCATCCGGGCAAGAAGATGCTGTTTATGGGCGGCGAGTTCGCGCAGTTCTCCGAATGGGCCTACCAGCGCGGGCTGGACTGGATGCTGCTTGACTTCCCGGCACACCGGCAGATGCACAACTATGTCAAGGCGCTCAACCAGTTCTATCTGGCCACCCCGCAGCTTTGGGAGCAGGATACCGATTGGCGCGGCTTCGCGTGGATCAGCCACGACGATAACCGCAACAACATCATTGCCTTCCGCCGCATCGCGCGGGACGGCTCGGACATCGTTGTGATCGTCAACTTCTCGCCCGAGCTGCAGTCGTCCTACCGCATCGGCGTGCCGTTCGCGGGTACCTATGAGGAGGTCTTCACCTCCGACGCGGCAAAATTCGGCGGAGCAGGCTTTACAAACGGCAAGGTAAAGAGCGAGAACAAGCCCATGCACGGGCAGGCGCAGTCCATCTCGGTCGAGATACCGCGCTTCGGTGTGCTGTTCTTCAAGGGCAAGCCGCGCGCCAAGCGCCGCACCAAGGCCGAGATCGAGGCCGCCAAGAAAGAAGCTGCCGCCAAAAAGGCGGCCACGACCGGCAGACGGGGCGCGTCCAAGCGCGAGACCCGCGCGGTCGCCACGACCGGCACCAAGGCCGTTGCCACAACGGCCACCAAGGCGGTGACCCGCGCTCCCTCTAAAGCAGTAGCCACCGTGCCGTCCAAGGCCGTGGCCAAGACCGGAGATGCAGACAAGTGATATACGCCGGACAAACGGCGTGCAATAACAGGGGACGGCGCCGCGCAATGCGGCAAGCGCCATGGCGCTGCGCCGCCTGAGTCTACCATAAAGGAGAGTCATCCATGTATCGAAAAAAAGAATGCGTGGCAATGCTGCTCGCGGGCGGACGCGGCAGCCGCCTGTACGCGCTGACAGCGCACGTTGCCAAGCCTGCGGTGCCCTTTGGCGGCAAATACCGCATCATTGATTTTCCGCTGTCCAACTGCGTCAACTCCGGCATCGACACGGTGGGCGTACTGACCCAGTATGAGCCGCATGTGCTCAACTCCTACATCGGCGCGGGCCAGACCTGGGACCTCGACCGGCTCAACGGCGGCGTATACGTCCTTCCCCCCTATGAGCAGGGCAAGGGCTCGGACTGGTACAAGGGCACGGCCAATGCCATCTACCAGAACATCCAGTTTCTGGACGAGTACGACCCCGACTATGTACTTATCCTGTCGGGCGACCACATCTACAAGATGGACTATAACAAGATGCTCCAGCAGCACAAGGAGACCGGCGCGAGTGCGACCATCGCCGTGCTCGAGGTGCCGCTGGCCGAGGCCTCGCGCTTTGGCATCATGAACTGCAAGCCGGACGGCACGATCTATGAGTTTGAGGAAAAGCCCGCCCAGCCCAAGTCCACGCTGGCCTCGATGGGCATTTACATCTTCTCCTGGAAGCAGCTGCGCCAATACCTGATCGACGACGAGGCGGACGAGACCTCCTCGAACGATTTCGGCAAAAACATCATCCCGGCCATGCTGCGCGCAGGCGAAAAGCTGGTATCCTACCGCTTTGAGGGCTATTGGAAGGACGTCGGCACGATCGAGAGCCTGTGGGAGGCCAACATGGACCTGCTCAGCCCCAGCTCCGGCCTGAACCTGTTTGACGACGCATGGCGAATCTACGGCCGCACCACCGGTTCGCCCCCGCATTTTACCTCGCGGGACGCGGTCGTCAACCACACGCTGCTGTCCGAGGGCTGCGAGATCGCGGGCGAGGTATCGCAGTCGGTGCTGTTTTCCGATGTCAAGATCGCCAAGGGTGCCAAGGTCGAATATTCGATCCTGATGCCGGGCGTGGTCGTGGAGGAGGGCGCGGCCGTGCGCTACTCGATCATCGCACCGGGCGCGGTCATCGCCAAGGGTGCGTCGGTCGGCGGCAGCCCGGCGGACGGCGATGTGGACAAATGGGGCGTGGCCGTTGTGGCCGAGGGCGTGCGCATCGGCCGCGGCGCCAAGTTGGCCGCGAAGGAAATGGCAGAGCACGACCTGCCTGACGAGAATTAAGGGGGCGGAACGGATGAAAAGTGTTGTAGGCGTCATCATCGCTTTTGATAACGATAACGATCTGCGCGAGATCACCGAGCACCGCACGGTCAGCGCCGTGCAGTGGGGCGGCCGCTACCGCGTGATCGACTTTATGCTGTCGAACATGGTAAACTCGGGCATCTACCGCGTCGGCGTGCTGATGAAGGACAAATACCAGTCGCTGATCGACCACATCGGCAGCGCCAAGGATTGGGACTTGTCCCGCAAAAATTCCGGCATCACGCTGCTGCCGCCGTATTCCTATTCCAAAAAGTCCTCGCCGCTGATCACCGGCGAGCTGCGCGGCAAGATCGACGCGCTGGCCGGCGCGGTCACCTTTTTGCAGAAAAACCGTGCGGACTATGTCGTCATCGCCGACGGGGACATTGTCGCCAACATCCCGCTCGACGATGTGATCGACCGGCATGAGAAATCGGGCGCCGACCTGACCATGGTCTGCGCCAAGAAGCAGCAGGAAACGCTTTATACCACCTATGTGGAGCTCAACCGCAAAAAGGAAGCGGTCGATATCCGCGTGGGTGATTCCAACGAGGGCAAGTGCAAGCATGTGGCGCTCGGTGTGTATGTGATGAGCCGCCAGTTCCTCATCCATATGCTCAGCGAGTGCGTCACCCACAACTGCATCCATTTCGAGCGCGAGTTTCTCTCCCGCGTGCTGATCGACGGCACGGTCAATGCGTATCTCTTCAACGAATACGCCTGCAAGATCGAGAACACCTTCGACTACTTCCGCTCCAACATGGATATGCTGGACAAGGACGTGCGCGACGAGCTGTTCAAGCGCACCCGGCCGATCCTGACCCGCATCAAGGACGAGGCGCCCACCTACTACGGCGACAAGGCCCGCGTGGAGGACAGCCTGATCGCTGACGGCTGCCGCATCGAGGGCCATGTGCAGAACTGCGTGCTCTTCCGGGATGTGGAGATCGCCAAGGGCGCGGAGGTGCGCGACTGCATCATCATGGAGGGCGGGCGCATCATGTCGGACGCCGCGCTGCGCCATGTCATCGCCGACCGCGATGTGATCGTGCGCGAGGGGCGCACCATGATGGGGCACGAAAACTATCCCATTACGCTGGCCAAATACGCTTCCATTTGATAAACTCCGCCTCCAAACATCAGAATTGAGCAAATATAGAGCTGTAAAGTCAAGAATGTTCGTGAAAAATCCCAATGTCGCGTCACGGAATAATTTAGTATAATATAAGAATACGGGAGTGCGGAAGCGGGATCTACTCCTGCTTCCGCACAGCCCTCTAAGGAGGATCGGCTCTTTATGAAAATCATGTATGTGACCAGCGAATGCGCGCCGTTCGTCAAAACCGGCGGTCTGGGCGACGTGGCCGGCTCGCTGCCCAAGGCGCTTGCCGCCAAAGGGCATGACGTGCGCGTATTCTGTCCGCTTTATTCAGCGATCGACCAAGGCACACGCGAAAAGTTCTATTATCTGAAAAACGCTTATGTCCGCCTCGGCTGGCGTAACCAATACTGCGGCCTGTTCCGCTATGAGTCCGACGGCGTTACCTATTATTTTATCGACAATGAGTATTACTTCGCCCGCGGCCAGATCTACGGCGAGTATGACGATGCCGAGCGCTTCGCCTACTATTCCAAGGCCGTGCTCGAGGTGCTGCCCGATCTGGAATGGCGGCCGGACGTAATCAACTGCAACGACTGGCAGACCGCCCTTGTGCCCGTGTATTACAATCTGATGTTCTCCTCCCGCCCGTTTTATGAGAACATCAAGACTGTGTTCACCATCCACAACATCCAGTATCAGGGGCGCTACGGCCGCGAGATATTGGAGTATGTGCTCGGTATTGACGACGCGCACTTCCGCTCGGGCTTCATGACGATGGACGGCGACGTCAACCTGATGAAGGCTGCTATCGTGGCCTCGACCGCGGTCACCACCGTTTCGCCTACCTATGCCCACGAGATACAGACCGAATACTACGGCTACCGGCTCGATTCGGTGCTGCGCATGAACAGCTACAAACTGCACGGCATCCTCAACGGCATCGACATGGAGGTACACAACCCCGCGACCGATACCAAGATCTTCAAGACCTATTCGCCCGCGCAGCCTGAAGGCAAGGTGGTCAACAAGCTCGAGCTGCTCAAGCTCTGCGGCCTTTCGGGCGACGAGAACACGCCCGTTATCGGCATGGTCACCCGCTTTGTCGACCAGAAGGGGCTTGACCTTGTCGAAGCCGTGCTGAACGACATTTTGCAGGACGATATCCGCCTGATCGTGCTCGGCAAGGGCGACTGGCGCTACGAGCAGATGTTCCTTGAGGCCAAGCGCCGCTATCCGGACAAAATCTCCGCGTCCATCCTGTTCGCGGGCGATCTGGCCAACCGCATCTACGCCGGCTCGGATATGTTCCTGATGCCGTCTAAATTTGAGCCGTGCGGCCTGGCGCAGATGATCGCGCTGCGCTACGGCTCGATCCCGATCGTACGCGAGACCGGCGGCCTGAAGGACACTGTGCGCGCCTTTGTCGACTACGCGGGCACGGGCAACGGCTTTACCTTTGCAAGCTACAATGCGCACGATATGCTCCATGTCATCCGCGAGGCCTGCGGCGTGTTTCGCTTTAACAAGCCGGCGTGGAAAAAGCTCATCCTGCAGGGTATGCAGGCCGACTTTAGCTGGGGCAGCTCGGCGGATAAATATATCGAGGTCTACCATTCCGCTCTCGGCTGGTGACCGGTAAGACAAAAACAGTGAGGAGACAAGAGAAGAAATGCCAAACAACCATTACACCAAGACCGCTCTGAAGGAAGCGATCGCAGGCAAGCTGCAGCGCCATTTCGGCCGCGAGGTCGAGGACGCTTCCACCGAGCAGGTCTATGAGGCCTGTGCGCTCGTCATCCGCGATGCGCTCACCGAGCATATGATCGAGACGCAGAACGAAGTGGAAAAATACGGGGAGCGGCAGGTGCACTATCTGTGCATGGAATTTCTTGTCGGCCGCAGCCTGCGCAACAACGCCTATAACCTCGGTATGCTGGACACGCTTGCCGCCGCGCTGGCGGACATGGGGTACCAGATGGCCGATATCTTCGAGGAGGAGGCTGACCCCGGCCTTGGCAACGGCGGTCTTGGCCGCCTTGCTGCCTGCTATATGGACGGCATGGCCACCATCGGCGTGCGCGGCACGGGCTACTCCATCCGCTATGAGCACGGCATCTTCAAACAGAAGATCGTGGACGGCGCGCAGGTTGAGGAGCCAGACTCGTGGCTTGCCTCGGGCGATGTGTGGCACATCCCCGCCATGGACGACACCCGCGAGGTCAAGATCGGTGGCCGGGTGGAGACGCACTTTAACGACGCGGGCAAGCTGGTCGTCGAGTATCACGATTATACGCCCGTGCTGGCCGTGCCGTATGACATGCCCATCTCGGGCTACGGCACGGACAATATCGCCAGCCTGCGCCTGTGGGAAGCCAAAAGCCCGATCGCGCTCGACTATAAGCTGTTCTCCTCGGGCGAATACCTCAAGGCGGTGGAAAAGCACGCGATGGCCGAAACCATCTCGATGATCCTCTACCCCGAGGATAACCACCGCGCGGGTCAGTCCCTGCGCCTGAAGCAGCAGTATTTCCTTGTTTCCGCCACCCTGCAGGATATCTGCGCCAAGCACAAGGCAACCCATGGCACGCTGGACAACTTCGCCCACAAGCATGTGCTGCACATCAACGATACCCACCCCACCCTTGTTATCCCTGAGCTGATGCGCATTCTGATGGATGATAACGACATGAGCTGGGAGCAGGCGTGGAACATCACCAGCCAGTCTGTGGCCTACACCAACCACACCGTCATGCCCGAAGCGCTCGAGTGCTGGCCGGTGTCGCTGATGCAGGAGCTGATGCCCCGCGTCATGCAGATCATCTACGAGATCAACGAGCGCTTCTGCAAGGAGCTGTGGACCTTCTTCCCGAACGATATGCAGAAGATCTCCAAGCTGGCCATCGTGGCCAACAACACCGTGCGCATGGCGCATCTGGCGATCGCAGGCTCGTTCTCGGTAAACGGCGTGTCCGCGCTGCACTCGGATATCCTCAAGGAGCGCGTATTCAACGATTTCTACAATATCTACCCGGCCAAATTCCGCAATGTTACCAACGGCATTGCGCACCGCCGCTGGCTGTGCGAGGCCAACCCCGCGCTGGCCTCGCTGATCGAGGCCAAGATCGGCAAGGGCTACCGCACCCACCCGTCCGAGCTGCAGGTGCTTGCAAACCTCGGCAGCGATAAGGCGTTCCTGCGCCAGCTGGGCGAGATCAAGCGCGCCAACAAGCAGCGCCTTGCCGACTATATCAAGGAGCATAACGGCATCGAAGTCAATATGGACTCGATCTTCGATGTGCAGGTCAAGCGCCTGCATGAGTACAAGCGCCAGATGCTCAACATTCTGCACATCATCTCGCTCTACCACAAGCTGAAGGACAACCCCAGCATGGATTTCGTGCCGCGCACCTTCATCTTCGGCTCCAAGGCTGCGCCGGGCTACGCGGTGGCCAAAAAGACCATCCAGCTCATCAACTCGATCGCACGCATGATCAACAACGATCCCGCGATCGGCGACAAGCTCAAGGTCGTGTTCATCGAGGACTACAAGGTCTCGCTGGCCGAGATGATCATGCCGGCGGCTGAGGTTTCCGAGCAGATCTCGATCGCGGGCAAGGAGGCCTCCGGTACCGGCAACATGAAGTTCATGATGAACGGCGCGCTGACCATCGGCACGATGGACGGCGCAAACGTCGAGATCTGCGAAGCGGTCGGCCCGGAGAATATCTTCATCTTCGGTATGGAGACACCTGAGGCCGAGGCGCTGGCCGCATCCGGCTCGTACAACCCGATGCTGATCTACCAGACCAACTGGGTCATCAAGCGCGTGATCGACCATATGATCTCCGGCTTTGGCGACGGCGTGGATTACACCGATATCGCCAATCTGCTGCTGCACGGTGTAGGCGGCGGCCCGGCCGACCGGTATATGATCTTCAAGGACTTCGATTCCTACGCGGCCGCGCAGGAGCGCGTGGGCGCGATGTACCGCCACACTGAAAACTGGAACTATATGTCGCTGATGAACATCGCAAACTCCGGCCGCTTTGCGTCCGACCGCTCGGTGGCCGAGTATGCGCAGAACATTTGGCGCGTCAAGACCAATTTCGCTTTCTAAAACCGCACCGCGCAATGCATTCCCAAACGCCTTCGCGTTGATACGAAGCGCAAACCAAAAGGACTTACCCCGGCAAACGCCGGTGGTAAGTCCTTTTTTGTCGTGGTTTAGTTAAACGCCTCGTCGCCGCGCTGCGCGAACATCCGCTGCACGCGCGCGCGCAGCTCCGGATAACCCGCCAGCCCGGGATCGGCAGCAAGGATGGCCTCGGCCTCCTCGCGTGCGGACTGCATCAGGGCGAGGTCGGCGGCGAGGTCGGCCACATGCAGCGCGGGCAAGCCGTGCTGCCGCCGGCCGAAAAAGTCCCCTGGCCCACGCTGCGCCAGATCGGCGCGCGCAATCTCAAAGCCGTCATTCGTGCGGCAGAGTGTTTTCAGGCGCGCGCGCGCGGTCTCGCCCTTGTCCGCGCCAAAGAACACGCAGTAGGATTGCCGCGCGCCGCGGCCGACCCGCCCGCGCAGCTGGTGCAGCTGCGACAGGCCGAAGCGGTCGGCATCCTCAACGACCATCAGGTTGGCGTTGGGCACGTCCACACCTACCTCGATCACGGTCGTGGCGACCAGAACATCATACTCCCACGCGGCAAAGGCACGCATGACGCGCTCCTTGTCCGCATTTTTCATGCGCCCGTGCAGCACAGCAACGCGCCGGTGCGGCAGCGCCGCCTGCAAGTCCTTGGCGTGCTGCTCGGCGCTTTTCAGGCCGGTCTCCCCCTCCTCGACCAGCGGACAGACTACATAGACCTGTCCGCCCGCTTCGAGCTGCTTGTCAATAAACGCAGTGATGCGCTTGCGCATGTTTTTGCCGACCGCGTAGGTCTCGACCGGGCGGCGGCCGGGCGGTGTTTCGTCGAGCACGGACACATCCAGATCGCCGTACATGATGAGCGCCAACGTGCGCGGGATGGGCGTAGCCGACATCACAAGCGTGTGCGGCGTATGCCCCTTGGCCGCGAGCGCGGCGCGCTGCGCCACGCCGAAGCGGTGCTGCTCATCCGCGATGACCGCGCCCAGCCGGTGAAAGGTCACGCTCTGCTGGATGAGCGCGTGGGTGCCGACCACGACCTGCGCCGCGCCCGTCTCGATCGCAGCGAGGGCGGCGCGCCTTTGCGCGGCAGTCATCGAACCGGTCAGCAGCGTGACCGACAGGTTCAGCTTGCCGAGCAGGGCGGACAGCGTCTCCGCGTGCTGGGCGGCGAGTATCTCGGTCGGCGCCATAAAAGCAGCCTGCCAGCCGCTGCGCGCGGCCAACGCGCACAGCGCCGCCGCAACGACCGTCTTGCCCGCGCCGACATCGCCCTGCACCAGCCGGTTCATCGGCCGTCCGGAGGCGCAGTCGGCGCATATCTCACCGATGGCACGCCGCTGCGCGCCCGTCGGCGCGAAGGGGAGCGCATCCCAAAACGCCCATCCGTTATCCACCGGCGCAAACGGGATGCCATCCTCCCCCCGCCGCCGCTCCTTGAGCTGCTGCAAGCCGCAGCAGAGCAAAAACAGCTCCTCAAACACCATCCGACGGCGCGCCTCGGTCACATCGTCCAGCGTGCGCGGCGCGTGGATCGCGCCGAGCGCCTCGGCGGCATCCGGCAGGCGGTAGCGCGCGCGCAGCACCATAGGCAGCGGGTCAGGCCATTCACCCGGCACAGCGGCCAGCGCGGCCTGGGCCACGCGCGCCATGTCGCGCTGGGTCAGCCCGGCGGTCAGCGGATAAACGGGCACGATGCGGCCGGGGCTGTCCTCTCCCCCGGCCATCTTTTCCGCCTGCGGGCTGACCAGCACCCGCGCGCGCCCCGTGCCCTGCACCCGGCCGTAAAACAGGTATTCCTGCCCAACGCGCAGCTGCGCCGCGGCATACGGATTGTTGAAATAGGTGACGGCCAGCGTACCGCTCTCGTCAAATACGGTGCACTTGACCAGCGTCAACCCCTTGCGGATGCGGCTGACCTTGGGCTCGACGCCGACGACCGCGCGCACAGCGTACTTGCCTTCCTCCGTGATATCCGCGATACGCACGGGATGGCTTCGATCCTCATAATCGCGCGGGTAGGTCTCGAGCATGTCCCGCAGGGTGGCGATATGCAGTTTTTCCAGCAGCTTTGCCTTTTTCGGGCCAACGCCCTTGACAAACTGCACGCTATCGTCCAATGCGGGCATAAAGCTCCCTCCATCGCGCCTGCGGCCTGCTTGTGCAACACTCGGCGGCCTGCCTTACCGGCTCAATACTCCCGATAGACCGCCTTGACCACGCCGAGGATCTGGCAGCCCGTACCGTCGATCGGCGTGTAGGCCGGGTTTTCCGGCATCAACCACACGCCGTCCCGCGTGATGCGCAGCGTTTTGCAGGTCGCCTCGTCCTCGAGCAGCGCGATGACGATATCGCCGTCGCGCGCCTCGGTATCCCGCCGAACGACGACCAAATCGCCATCCAGAATGGCCGCGCCGATCATCGAGTCGCCGCGGATGCGCAGCGCATAATAGCTGCCGCCCGACGCGGCCGGCTCAAACGGCACATAACCGACATGTTCCTCCACCGCGAGGATGGGCACGCCCGCCGTCACGCGGCCGAGGATCGGGATGCGCGGCACCATCACCGGCCCGCTGACCGGCGCGAGCGCGCGGGATTTATGGTCGTCAGCCTCCAGATAGCCGGCCTCCTGCAGCTTCTTCAGGTGGGTGTGTACGGTCGAGGTCGAGCGCAGCCCTACCTCCGCGCAGATCTCCCGTACCGAGGGGGGATAGCCGTGCTCCATCGAAAACGTGCTGATATATTCTAAAATGCGTCGCTGATTATCGGATATCTTCTTCATAGGCGGTACTCCTTACCCTCTCGAGGAACATTCGTTCGCGTTTTCTATATTATACTCTATCTTGGACAAAAAATCAAACATTTGTTTCTCGATTTTGCAAATTTTTACGAATCTGCTTGCAAAGCGCGTATTTTGCTTGTATTCAGCGCAGATTTGATATAAAATAAGAACAGCCATATCAAATACCATACCAAACCGAACGCAGGGAGGGTTTTCTATGACGATCAAGACCGATCTCGGATATATCGAAATCACAAGCGAGGTGCTGGCCGGCATCGCAGGCTACGCGGCTTCCTCGTGCTTTGGCGTAAAGGGCATGACCATCCGCTCGATGAGCGACGGGCTGGCGCACCTGCTCGGCCGGGACAATCAGGCGCGCGGCGTCAAGGTGATGGAGGCCGCGGACGGCGGCGTCAACATCGACCTGCATATCGCGGTCGAGCACGGCGTCAACATCGCCACTGTATGCCGCTCGATCATCGGAGAGGTGCGCTACCATGTCGAGCGCCTGACCGGTGTGGACGTGAAAAATGTGGATATCTACGTAGAGAGCATCCGGGCGGACTGAGCCGCGCCGCAGAGAGGGCGCGCCGCCGCGGGCAGAGACCCGCGCGTCCGCAATCAGAGAATTTTCAGGGAGAGTTGTAAATGGCAGATCAAAAGATAACCGGTGCGCTGTTTCAGTCCATGGTGATAGAGGGCGCGCTTGCGATTGCCGAAAAAAAAGAACAGGTCAATGAGCTAAACGTGTTCCCCGTGCCCGATGGGGACACCGGCACCAATATGTCGCTGACCATGGCCGCCGCGATGAACGAGCTGCACAAGCTCAGCGAGCCAACACTGGCCAAGGCCGCGGACACGACGGCCTCCGCCCTGCTGCGCGGCGCGCGCGGCAACTCGGGCGTCATTCTTTCGCTGCTGTTCCGCGGCATGGCCAAAAAGCTGCGCGAGGCGGACGAGGCCGCCGGCTGCGAGCTGGCGCTGGCGCTGCGCGAGGGCGTGGACACGGCCTACAAGGCCGTTATGAAGCCCGCCGAGGGCACCATCCTGACCGTCTCGCGTGTGGCTGCGCAGCGCGCGGTCGAGGCCTGTCAGGCCGATCCCTCGCTTTCGGCCGAGCAGGTGCTGGTCACCATCCTCGAGCGTGGGCAGGAGGCGCTGGCCGAGACCGTACACCAGAATCCTGTGCTCGAAAAGGCCGGTGTGGTGGACGCGGGCGGCTGCGGCTTTCTGGCCATCCTCGAGGGTATGCTCGACGCACTGCGCGGCATCCATAAGGAGCGCACCGCCGCCGCACCCACCAAGGAGAGCGCGGATTTCGCGGCGATCGCTGACGAGGACATCACCTTCACCTACTGCACTGAATTCATCGCCGCGCGCAAGGACAAGGCGCGCAACGTCGGCCGCCTGCGCGCCATCCTCAGCGAGATCGGCGATTCGCTCGTCGTCGTTGAAGACGAGGATATCGTCAAGGTACACGTTCACACCGACGCGCCCAACCGGGCGCTGGAGGAGGGGCTGAAGTTCGGCCCGCTGCTGACCGTTAAGATCGAAAACATGCGCGAGCAGCACACTGCCAAGGTGATCGAGGGCACGGCCGATGCGCCCCGCGAGCGCGTCATCGTACCGGCGGAGAAAAAGTACGGCTTTGTCGCCGTGGCCGCGGGCGACGGCCTCAAGGACGTGTTCACCGACCTCGGCGTGGACGTGGTCGTGCAGGGCGGGCAGACGATGAACCCCTCGACCGACGATATCCTTCACGCGGTGGACGCCGTGCCGGCCGAGATCGTGTTCGTGCTGCCCAACAACAAGAACATCATCATGGCTGCCGAGCAGGCCGTCGGCCTGTCCGATGAGAAGAAGGTCGTCGTCATACCGACCAAGACCATCCCGCAGGGCATCTCAGCCATGCTGGCCGTCGACCCGGACAGCAAGCGCGAGCAGGACATTGCCGACGCCATGCAGACCGCGGTGCGCGGTGTGCGCAGCGGTCAGGTGACCTATGCCGCGCGCGACAGCGAGTTCGACGGTAAGAAGATCCGCCAAGGCGAGTACCTCTCGCTGTACGAGGGCAGGCTGTGCGCGAGCGGCCGCGAAAACGCGGTCATCAAAAAGCTTGTGCGCGAAATGGTGCGCGAGACCAGCACCTTTGCCACCGTCATCTACGGCGAAGGCGTCTCCGAGGCGCAGGCCGCCGAGGTCGAGGCCCTGCTGCTCAAGGAGAACAAGGGGTTGGATATCTCGGTCATCAACGGCGGTCAGCCGGTTTACTATTATATTCTTTCTGTGGAATAACACAGCGCCGCCCCGCGCCGGACAGGTGTGGGGCGGTGGCGTGTCGTGTTGGAGTGAAACCATGTCCGTATTCGATATTTTCAAGCAGTTAGACGCGCAAAAGGCCACAAAAGCCGCGCAGCCAGTCGAATGGCTGGTCGTCGGTCTGGGCAACCCGGGCGCCAAATATGATAATACACGCCACAACGCGGGCTTTCGCGTGCTTGAGCTGTATTGCGCGCGCAGCGGCCAGCGGATCGACCGGATGAAGTTCAAGGCGCTTGTAGGCGAGGGCACGCTGGGCGGCAAGCGCGTGCTGTTTGTCAAGCCGCAGACGTTCATGAACCTGTCCGGTGAGTCCGTGCGCGACGCGGCGGCGTTTTACAAGATCGACCCTGCACACATCATCGTGCTGTCGGACGATATCTCGCTTGCCGTAGGCACGCTGCGCGTGCGGCCGAAAGGCTCGGCGGGCGGGCAGAACGGCCTGAAGAACATCATCTACCACCTCGGCAGCGAGGATTTCCCGCGCGTCAAGATCGGCGTGGGCGACAAGCCGCATCCCGGCTACGATCTGGCCGACTGGGTGCTGTCGCGCTTTACGCCGGACGAGCAGCAGGCTATCGACAAAGCCTGCGCCGATGCGCTCGACGCGGCTGCCTGCATCATTGCGGAGGGCTGCGCACCGGCCGCGCAGAAATTCAACGGCAAGCGCATCTAAAGCTGTAAAAAGCGCCCGAACCAAACGGTTCGGGCGCTTCTATGCCTTACAGCGCGATCTCGAGGATAAAGTCGGGGTTTTCCGCGGCCGAGCCTGCCAGCACACGAAGCAGCAGCTCGCCGTAATTGCCCATGTTGTCCACCAGCGCTTCCGCGTGGCACAGCGTCAGGCGCGTGTCGCAGAGTGTGAGCAGCAGATCGTAGAGTGCATCCAGCGTGCGGCCGTAGTCGTCCGGAAAGCCAAACGTCCGGCTGAACGCATCGTGTACCTTGGCGCGCGTGTCCAAGCTCCCCGCGTCAAGCAACAGTTCCCGCATATCGTCCCTCCCCCATCAGAAGCGTGTATGCCGCAGTATGGTCTTTTGCGCAAAGGCGCAGGCCGCCGTCCGCCGTCTTCCTACGCTTGTCCCCCGGCACGGGACACGATGACCGTCGTCGGCCCATCCGCGCCGCCGATGACGCCCACGTCCGCCGTACAGCCGGTCAGCGCGCCAGCGGTCAGCAGCAGCACCAGCGCGATCGCCTTTTTCATGGCCTTCCCTCCGTTTACGCCGCGTTTGGATAGAACAGGACGTACAGCTTGTGATAAAACTCCTGCCCTCGGCCGCCCTCAATGTCCTTGAGCTTGCCGTTGACGAATACATAGCCGTCCGCGTTGACGCCGATCGAAGCGCCGTTTTCAAAGGTGACGGTCAGCCGGTTGCCGGCCAGCTGGTTGTCCCCCGGCTTAAAGAAATGGGGATATTCGATGTATGTATAGCCGGACAGCAGCGCAGCAAACGCGGTCACCTGCTGCTCATCGGTCACGGTTTGCAGCACGGTGTCGTTTTCACTCAGCACCAGCACATCATGGATGCCGTAGCCGGCGATCTCCTCGTAGCGCAGGTCGTGCAGCTTGATATACAGCATTCGCCCTGTGACAAACAGCAGCACCGCAAGCAGTGTGCCGCTCAGCGCCAAACCAAGCGTCGCTCTTCGCATGGGGATTTTCTCCTTATCCTATCGTAAAGTAGTACGCAAGTCATAGAAATTTCACTTTATGTCTATTTTAGAATACCGCAAAACCGCGGGGCTGTCAATCGGTCAAACGGTTACCAATTTGTAAATAAAAAATCGTTGACAGGAATATTCTATAAACGTAGAATATTAGTGTAGAAAATGTACGAAAAATATGCTCTACAATTATAGAGAAGGGAGAAAAATATGAAAGAGATCAAACGCCTGCCCGATGCGGAGCTTGCCGTGATGCAGATTGTCTGGTCGCTCGAGCCGCCCGTGACCGCGGCCGAGGTGCAGCAGCTTGCGGATAAGGACTGGAAGGCGACCAGCGTGCTGACCTTCCTCTCACGCCTGTGCGACAAGGGCTTTCTCAAGTGCGAGAAGGCCGGGCGGCACAACTGCTACGCGCCGCTCATCGGGCGGGAGGCCTACCTCCAGCGCGAGAGCAAGAGCTTTGTCGAGCGGCTGTGCGGCGGCTCTGTCGGCAATTTGGTGGCCAGCCTGTCCAGCGCAGGCGCGCTGACGGCAAAGGATATCGACGAGCTGCGCGCCTTTCTGGACGCGCAAGGCCGGTAGGAGTTGGAGGGTTGGGATATGAATTGGGAAAAGCTGCTGTTTGACCTGGTGCAGATCAGCCTGACTGTGTCGCTGGCCGCGCTTGTGCCGCTTTTGCTTCGGCAAACGCTCAAAAAGCACTATCCCGCGCGGACGATGTGCCTGATCTGGGCTGTGCTGGCGCTGCGCCTGCTGGCGCCGGTGCAGTTTACGCTGGCCGAGCCGCCCGTGCAGGTGACCCCGCGCACCAACTATCTGCTGCACCGGGTGATCCTGCCCGCCTCGGGCGCGAGCCACTCGGCGGTGCAGGTGCTCGACCCGGCCAACGATTCTTGGCTGACCGACACGCAGGCCGCCGTGGCCGAGCGGTACGACCGCAACCCGGTGACAACCTTTAACGTCACCGCGCTGCTGACCGCGCTGTGGCTGGCGGGCGGCGCGCTGTTTCTGGGCGCGCAGGCTGTCTGCTATACGCGCTATGCGCGCCGCTTGCGCCGTGACGCACGCGCGCCGGAGCGCGAGGCGCTGCGCGCCGTGTTCGAGCGGACGGCACGGGCGCTGGACATCGCGCGGCCGATCCCGCTGCGCATCTCCCCCGCGGCGGACTGCCCGATGCTGGCAGGCTTTGTGCGCCCGGTGCTCTATCTGCCCGATGAAAGCATGTCCCCGCGCGACGCGGCGTTTGTCATCCGCCATGAGCTGACCCACTACAAGCACCACGACCTTTGGCTCAAGCTGGCGCTCGTGCTCGCGCGGGCGGTGCAGTGGTTCAACCCACTCGTACACCTGATGGCCTATTTTGCGCAGGAGGATATCGAGCTGGCATGCGACGATGCGGTCGCGCGCGGCATGAGCCGTGCCCAGCGCCGCGCCTACGGCGAAACCATCCTGCGCGCGGCGGCGGTGCAGGCCAAGCGGCGCGCACTGGTATCCTGCTTTACGGGCGGCAAAAAGACGCTGATGCACCGGCTGGAGGGCTTGTTTGACAAGCGCGCCAAAAAGCGCGGCATGGCGCTTGTGCTGGCGATGGCCGTGCTGGTGGTGTCGCTCGGCTGCGCGTTCTCCGTGGGTGAGGACGCGGAAAAGCTGACCGAGACGCGCCGCACCGAGCTGGCCGAGGCGTGGGCGCGCGAGAGCGGGCACGTCTATTCGGTCAAAACAGCGGGCGGGCAGACCTATGTGATCTTTGCCAAACGCCAGGCCGACGGAACGCGCGTGCGCACGGTCGAGCGGCTGCTGTTTGGAGAAAAAGCCGGCAAGGCGGCGGTCATGCAGACCGAGATCATCGCGGACACCTCGGACGGTGTGCACAGCTTTGAGGAGTTTCGGCTGCTGTATGAGAACGACCTCGGCCTGCCCGACCTGCTGGATATGCAGGGCGCGGCGTGGGAGCTTGCCGGGCTTGACCTGCGCACGCCCGCCCGCGCGGCGGTGAGCACGCTGGGGCTGGCGGGCGGCGCGGTGGCCGCGGTCGGCCCGTGCGTCGTCTACCGGGGCGACTCCCGCTCGGCGGAGGGCGTCGCCGAGGTGCTCTACCGCTTTGCCGACGGGAGCGAAGCGCATATCATCCTTGTCAACCAATTTGGGCAGGGCTGGCTGCCGCAGGACTGGACGGACGCGCACGACCGCAACGCCCGCAACACTGCCGACCTCACCCAGCAGTTCGCCCACGCGGTGTCCTACAAAAGCGGTCAGTACCTGTACCCCATCCTATCGGCCGCAAACCGGCAGAAATTCATCGAGCGCCAGCAGGACGCGGATGCGTGGAACTGGAAGCTCGGCGGCTCCTCGCCCTCGTACCGCAACTTTATTTTGCTGCCGGGCAAGAAGCCGGAGCAATACATCGTCGTGTTCCAGCGCTATGGCGGCGGCATGACCGACTACCGCTCGGCCTATGTTGTGACGACCGGACAGGAGGGCGGCCGCTCGGTCATCACCGATGTGCAGGCCTGCGTCGCTCCAAATTATACGCAGAGTGATTTATTCCGATTATATTACGCAATGGGCCTGCCGTGGCCGCAACTGGACGAGGGCGCGCAGACCTTCAACGGCGCCGCGCTCAGCGCGCTGTCTACCCCGGCGGGTGCGATTACGCCGATCTTCAGCCACACCCCGGACACCAGTCCCTTCCGCATCGACGCGGTGACCGAGAGCCAAAACGGCACGACAGCCATTGTGCGCCTGCGCTTTGGCGACGGCAGCGAAGACGTGCGCGTGCATATGCGGCAGGAGGGCGGCATCTGGCTGCCGGTCGGGCTGGCCGACGTCTATGACGGCTTTGCGCCCGCGGCATACCACACGCGCAGCACACCCTGAGCGCTGCGCACCTTAACGGAATTTTAGCGCATTTTGCGCTTGACAAGCGGTTTGTCCCCATGTTACCATGCAGGTAAACAAAGGGGAGTAGTCGGCGCGGCACGGCCGCGCGGCAGAGTCAACAAGCATGGGCGGCCGCCGCTCTGGCTTTGCATCAAACGACCAGACCTTCGTTTCCCAAGCGGGAGGCGAAGGTCTGTTTTTTTATCCGCGGCCTGTCCTGCTCCCCGGCGTTCCAGTCTCCATCCGTGTGTGCAAACAAGGGGGTTCCTATGGCATTTTTGTATGAGGGTGTGCTCTCGCTGACATGGCAGCAGGCGGTGATGCTCGGCGTGGGCGGCCTGCTGATCTGGCTGGCCATCCAAAAGCAGTATGAGCCGGCGCTGCTGCTGCCGATGGGCTTTGGCGCGATACTGGTCAATCTGCCGCTGTCGGGTGTGCTCAATCAGGTGACGCAGGGCGGCGGGCAGGCGCACGGCATCATCCAGTGGCTGTTCGAGACGGGCATCGAGGCCAGCGAAGCGCTGCCGCTGCTGCTGTTCATCGGCATCGGCGCGATGATAGACTTTGGCCCGCTGCTGGCCGATCCCAAGCTGTTCCTGTTTGGCGCGGCCGCGCAGGTCGGTATTTTTCTGACCATCATTGCGGCGGCGGCGCTCGGCTTTGACATCCGCGACGCGGCCTCCATCGGCATCATCGGTGCGGCCGACGGGCCGACCAGCATCCTTGTCTCCCAAGTGCTCGGCTCGCGCTACACCGGTGCGATCGCAGTGGCGGCATACAGTTATATGGCGCTTGTGCCCATCATCCAGCCGTTTGCCGTCAAGCTGGTGACGAGTGAAAAGGAGCGCGCGATGCACATGCGCTATGCGCCCGGCGCGGTCAGCCGCCGCACGCGCATCCTGTTTCCGATCATCGTATCCATCATTGCGGGATTGGTCGCGCCCGCGTCGGTCTCGCTCGTCGGCTTTCTGATGTTCGGCAACCTGATCCGCGAGTGCGGCGTGCTGCACAGCCTGTCCGAAACCGCGCAGCACGAGCTGGCCAACCTCATCACCCTGCTGCTCGGCCTGACGATCTCATTTTCCATGCGCGCTGAGCAATTCGTCACCCCGGAAACGCTGCTCATCCTGTGCCTCGGACTGCTGGCGTTCGTGCTCGATTCGGTCGGCGGAGTGCTGTTCGCCAAGCTGCTCAACCTGTTCTGCAAAAACAAGGTCAATCCGATGGTCGGGGCGGCGGGCATATCGGCCTTCCCCATGTCCGCGCGTGTGATCGAGCGGCTCGGCATGGAAGCCGACTGTACCAACCACCTGCTGATGCATGCGGCAGGCGCAAATGTGGCGGGGCAGATCGCGTCGGTCGTCGCAGGCGGCGTCATCCTCGGGTTCTTTATGTGAAGAAGGGAGCGATATTACGATGCAGCAAACGGTCATACTGGCGATCCATCTGCTCGCGCAGGGCATGGCGGGCATCTTCACGGTGCTCGGGCTGATCGCGCTTGCGGTCGCGCTGCTCGGCCGTCTGGATAAAAATCGGCAGGGCTGAGTAGAAAAGGGCTTGCAAACTTCGTTTTTTTCTGGTATAGTAGTGGAGTAGCCAAAACGGAGTTGTAGCTCAGCTGGTCAGAGCGTTCGCCTCACACGCGAGAGGTCAAGGGTTCGAGCCCCTTCAACTCCACCATCTAAAAAGCCGCCTTTATGGCGGCTTTTTTGCGTGTTTGACGGGTTTTTATGGGTATTCCCTTTTGAGGAACATTAAAAGTGATGGATTTCACTTTCGCACTAAAACGGATATAACAGATGAAAATGGCGTATGCATACGGAATATGTTGCAAACTTGTTGCAACATATCGCCGCCGAATATGAGGATCGCTTCGGCCCACTGACCACGCGCGAGGTAGACACCCGAAGCGGCCGCTGGACATGGATCGACGACCCGTGGCCGCGGGAAGGAGCTGATTGCTGATGTGGTCCTATGACAAGAGACTGCAATACCCCGTAAAAATCAAAAACCCCAATCCGCAAGCCGAGTGCTATCACGAGTTATGCGCAATTTATTGTACCTTATCGCAAGCCGCAAAGATCGTGATTTCGCAGCTTGGTGGCGCTAATTGTTAAAACAGATAATACAAAGCCCGAGGCATTACGCCTCGGGCTTTCCTGTGTTCAAATTGAACACCATTATTTCATTGTGTTGCTTGCGCATGCTCCGGATTGGCGTCATACCCATCTCCAACATCGTTTCCCAAGGAATCCCCAGCCCCCGACAAACTGGATACTTCATGATTATGAGCCCATTCTTTCACTGTGGGAGCAGCGTACCGTATGATAACGGTCGAAATCAGCAGTGCTAATATACAAACGTTAAAATAAAAGACATATGGCAGCCTTTTTCGTACCCGGTTCAATGCGCAACATTGCGGACGCCCATTATCACAAGTACAATCAGGCGATTCACATCGCGCATAGATTGGCTTTTCAATAATTTTCGACACAATGTATAGCAATAGAAAAATCGTATTGAAAATGATCAATCCACAGACGCAACAGGCAATTACGAACTTATAAATTCGTGTTTCGCTGATGCTGCTCATTGCACCGCTCAAGAAGGTCGTCCCACCCATAAAAGCCAAGATAACCGCCGAAAAAATACTCAAAATTGCCAGTATGTCAGTTTGGGCTTTATTCACTTGTTTGCGGGCTTCCTCCGCATCTGTCCTAGCGAGCTCCAAATTATGTTGAGCCTGTTCAATTTGGACATACAACTGACACAACCTGTTTTCTTGATTGCGCTGCTCATTTATGCGGGTTAGCTCCAAATTTATATGGTCACAAAGCTTAAAAATAGGACGATAGATCTTGCTATGCTCACCCTGGCCATCATTGATATATCTATTTTCAATATACTTGCTTATCGTATTCAGATTCACAGTGAGGAACTCCGAAACGCCTTGTTCTGCATCTGATGAAGCAATAATCTCTTGTAACAGTGGGTGAAACACAGAGTAGCGATGGCGGAAACCGCCCTCATATATAGCAGCAAATCGACTTGTAATTGCTTCACATTTTTCCTCATCTATCGCTTCGTTTGACAGTTCTCGCAAGAGGTTCTTTAATTGGGTTTCTCGCTCTCTCGTTTGTTCAGATAGCATTACCGGCACTCCATCTGTTCAATTAAGCTAAACGGAATTTCTTTTTTTACTCCCCTCTGTTCAACATAGACCTGATACCACGGTTTTCCCTTTGCATGCGTCATATCAACCAACCGGCTGACCGAATAATTCCGATACTTGGCGAGCGATGCATCCAAAACTGCTGCATCCTCCTCGGCAATCCCTATTTCATCACCATTATACCGGACATCAATATCCATGCCCCCGTAAGCACAGTAATCATAATACACTTCAGGAACGACCGGCCCAAACTGCCATGCAAAAATCTTATCATTAAACAATCTTGCATGCGCACTTTTGCGATACTCGACCCAAACAAAGTAGAGCAGTTTTTGCAGTTTTAGGTTACTAACCGGATTCTCCTCAACCGAACACTTATTGATGATATATCGAGCAACTTGTTTAGCGGTATACATACGCCCACCTCCTTTCCCCTTTATTTTATCACGACTATGATAGAATTCAATAACTTTTCGTAAATTTCTCCACAGGTTTTGCACAGCTCCACCCCCATTTATCCACATCAAAAATTGAAGTTATAGACAGAAAAGATTTGTTTTATTATCTATATCGCTATTTATGCATAGATTTGACCACGAATGAGCAAATCATAAATAATTAGCCCCGGCCTCCCGGCCGGGGCTTTCTTGTGTCCAACTTGAACACTATTTCACGACCGCCGCTGCCAGCTTTTTCAGCAGCGCGTCGCCGTACTGATACCGCAGCAGATACGCTATCGTCTGCTCCTCCAGCCCGCATACGGTCTGCAGCTTGTCTACCGCGGCCTGCACCTCATCGCTCGCGGCGGGCACATCCGTGCGCGTCTGCGGCGCAAATACGCCGGGCATGCCCGTCTTTGCATCATAGCTGATGCCGTACCCGGCCTGTGTAAAATCGCGCAGACGGACGTAGTTCTCATCGTTCTTTACGATGCAGGCGCATTCATACGCCTTGCCGTCGATGCGCACGTTTTTCTTCTGTACCACTTCGTTCTCCTCCTTTTCCACAACTGCCTTGCCAAAGCCCTCTGCCACACCGTCCGCAATCGCGCGGGCGATATCGTTGAATCTCGCCTTGTACAAGGTCATATCGTCCTTGTCGTCCACAAAACATGTCTCGATCAGCGCGTGAGACACGCCGCGCCCGGTGCAATGCCGCTGCACCGCGAAGCCGCCCGAGCGCTTGACGCCGCGATTGCGGAAGCCCAGCGCGGCCATGCGCCGCAGGATGGCCTGCTCCACGCCGTCGCTTTTCTCGCTGGTGTGAATCCAGATCTCCGTGCCGGTCGTGCGCCCGTCACCGGTGTAGTCCTTCGCCGCCGCGTTCAGGTGAAATTCCAGCGCATAGTCCACGCCGTCCAGCGGCAGGCTGCCGCCCTGCCTTACCACCTTGTACGCATCCTTGTGCTGGTCGTAGATATCGACCGCGAAGCCGTATGCCCGCAGCAGCGGCGCGACCGCGAACATCAGGCGGCGGGTTTCCACCGCCTCGGTGTAGCCGTTGGCCACCGCGCCGGGGTCATATGGCGTGCCGCCGTGCCCGGCAATCAGTAAGATTTTCATCATTTTTCCTTTCCCGGGGCAAATAAAAACGCCCCGCCTTGACTTTGGCGGCGCGTGTGGTATAATACATACAAAGGGACGCTGCCGACGAGCGGTGGCCTAAAGTAGTTGCTATGAAATAACCGCTACATTTTGGCTGATGGGGCGGTTATTTCGCATTTATAGTCAAAATATGTAGCAAAATGATTGCCCATATCAGAACTCGAACGAGTTTTTGACCCATATGCACCACCTCCTTTACAGGAGAGTGGCCAACCGCCCGCCGCTGGGAACGACAGCGCCCGACTTATTATACCATCGTGCGCCGCAGAGTGTCAACACGCCGCCTATTCAGGCGGCTTTTATCATTTCTG
>NZ_JALFLA010000058.1 GCF_022775115.1 Agathobaculum sp. | reverse complement strand
GTGCTGTCCGGTGGTGTCACGCCCGTGCACGCCCGGATGTTAACATAGGACGAGCCACCGTGCTGTACCTTGTTCCCGGGCGTATATGTCCTCGTGCCGTCGTAGTCTTCCCAAACATTCCGCGCCGCCTCAGCCGCACTGCGTCCTTGCTCGGCGGACTGCCGCGCCGCCTCAGCCGCACTCCGCGCGTCCTCTGCCCGCACTCTCGCCTGCTCGGCGGATTGCCGCGCCGTCTCAGCGTCGGTGCGGCCTTGCTCGGCCTGTGCTCTCGCCTGCTCGGCGGACTGCCGCAGCACCTCGGCGGCCGCCCGCGCCTGCTCGGCCGTATCCCTGCCCTGCTCGGCGGACTGCCGCGCCGCCTCTGCCGCCGCCCGCGCGGCCTCTTGCAGCACACGCAGGCTCTCAGCCTCACCCCAGTTTCGGGTGTCATCCTCGATCGCCCCCAGCTCGTCGATTACCGCATTGATTGCCGGTATCCCGATCAGCACCAGCAACTGCTGCATGGCCGTTTTGTTCTCGTTTGCCGTGCCGGTCAGCAGGTCGGGCAGGCTGGTTAATCCATAGTCAGCGATCTGCTTTTCGGTAATTTTGTGCTCGCGTATACCCATTGGCCGCCCTCCTATCGCTTGGCAAAGTTGCCGTAGAAAAATCTAATGTCGATCTCATACACGCCAAATCCCTCATTGACGGCATCCGAGATAAGCAATATCTGTATCGCCTTCCACTTTTTCTTTTTTGTCAGCAGCGGTATCATCGTGTTTACCGCTGTCGAGAAAGTAAAGCGTTCGAAGTTGATGTCCTCAAATGTGAGCCGGTCGGCGTACAGCTCACGGCACAGCCTGCCGAAATCGCTCTCCGTGCGTATCCATACCTCTATCTTGCTGCGCGTGTAGGCCTTGAGGTGGATGGCGCTGCCGCGCTTGGGCATGATTTTGAGCTTGCTCATCATGTCCATATCGTCCAGCTTTGTGCACCACTCGGCATGGATGGCCGCGCCGTCATCGTTGTATGCCCGCATCAGCGTCTCTCCGCCCCGTGAGATATAATCATCGTTGAATTTGCACAGCCGCCCATCTTCCGTGCCGAAGAACAACGTCTGCTTGTGGCTGCGCAGCTGGTACGCGGGGATATTGTCCCAGTAATACCACTCATAGCCCTGCTCTGCCCGGTCTTGGTTGCCGTCGGCAACATAGGCGTGTCCATTTACGCACAGCACGTACCAGCCGCGCCAGACGGCTGCCACCGCGTTTTCTATTCCCCGTTCCTTGTTGAGCTTGGGATTGATGCGGCGCGAGCGGCAAAACAGCTGCCGCTGCACATAGCTGAGCGCGTAGGTCGTCGCGGGGGCATACACCCCACGCGGCGAGAGGTACAACGGATCATCGTTCAGGCTCGCCGCCGCGTACCGCGCTACGCACCCGTAGCCCGGCACGCCCTCTTTGAGCGGGAACGCCGCCGCGCCGTTCACGGTCGTGCCCTCGTGGTGCCAAATCGTACCCTCCTGTCGGTTGTCTGCCTTGATGATGAGTAATTCGCCCTGCGCCTTGAGATAGCACATAATGGGGAAATCGCTCGAGCCTACCACCGAAAAATTCAGGTCGGGGAAGTAGGTTGGGTCATTTAGTCCGGAATACCATTCGGTTGCCGCGTGCGCCGCGTTTCCGCTCACGAACACACGGTTGCCCGTGTTCTCCACGCCATAGATGGAAAATATTGTGCAGCCGAGTATCTTTGCCCGGTCGCCCGTGGTCTTGGCAAACTTGATTTCGACGTTAGACGTGCCCGCCGCTGCCGGCGCGCGCGGCGGCGATGCAAAGGTCACCGTGCCGCGCGCCGCATCGAACGAGGCTACCGGGATGCTCTCGCCCGTGATAAAATAGCTTGCCACCGGCGTATAGTCTGGGTCAATGCCGTTCACATCCAACTGATAGGTCGCGCTTGTCCCGTCGCCGACAAAGCGGTTTTTGCGGTATTTGCACAGCATGTTTACGCGCTCCTGCTCCTGCCCGCCGCCCGTGGGCTGGCGCTGGTAGCTGGTCAGCGGCGCATAGGCCGTTTCGTCCCCCACCAGCGCCGCCGCCGTGCCGTCATAAACGATGTACTCGCGCCCGGTCAGGATATACAGCTTGCCATTCATGTAAAACCCGCTCGACCGCCTACCAGCGGCAAGGCCGGTCAATAACACAGTCTCGCTGCCCGCCACCGGTGTCCACGCCGCGTCCAGCTTGATACGGATGAGCTTGTCCCCCGCGTGGACAATGAACGTCTCGCGCGTTTCGTCCTTGTCGTTCTCGAAGGGGAAAAATCCGGAAATGCAGCCCGCAAACCGGTGTACCGTCCGCCAGCCAAAGCGCCGCTCGGGGAAGCCGCCTTCATCCGCAATCACGTTGACTGCGCGCGGCGACCGGCTCAGGTCGATTTTTGTTTCATCGCTTGCGTAATCCACGCCGCGAAATGCGCCGTATTTGCGCATCCCCTCGCGCGGTGCGGATGTGCCCCATGCCCTCACTGCCTTAGGCATCGTCTACCTCCTCGTCCGTGTAGGAGACCACGGCGGGCGCGGCCTCCGAGAGCGCGTCAACAAAGTTGTTGCGAAACTGCGCCGCCTGCGGCTGATAGATCTCATCCATCGCCAATAGGCCGGATGCCAGTCCCCACGGCAGCGCGTTTCGGGTGAGCCTGTCATCCCAGTCGAGCACAGTTTCGTCCACCGCGTCTACCTCGGGCGCGGCCTCCACCACCGCCACGCCTTTTTGCCGCCGAATCATATTTTCGTAAGGCAGCGCTTCGATGAGCAGCCCCTCCAAAATGGGGGCTGCGTACTCATCGTAGTCGCTGTCTGTCCCTTTGCGCTCAAACATTTTTGCCAGCGCAAGGTCAAATATCTTGCGGTAGGTCGCCATGCTACTTGTCGGTTGCCGATACAACGTCGGATGTGTACTTGCCGTCTGCCGCAAAGGCCACCGCGCGGATGGTCTGCCCTGCCGTTGTGGGCACTGTGCCGCCGCTGGCGATGATCGCACGCGAGCGCGAGAAGCGCGGATCGCTGCCGTCCAGCGTGTAGTAGATCTCGCTTGCGCCCGCCGCCGTCACGGTCGCCGTGTGCGCGCTGATCTTGACATCACACGCCTGCTTGACGCCATTCTGCACCAGCGCATACACGCCTTCGGCCAGTGAGCCGATCACAAACGCATCGTACAGGCTGCGCGCCTCGATCAGCGTGCCGCTGTACCCCTGCGGCGAGGTGTTGATTTTCAGCTCGGTGATCTTGTCAGCCTGTACCAACGCGGACTTGTGCGCCGCGATGAAGTGGCAGCCTGCCGGCATCAAATCCTCCGGCACCTCAATAAAACGGAAGGTCTTGCACACGCCGATCTCACCTTTGACCACCGCGCGCTCCACGAGCTTGTCCACCTCGGTAAACTGCTTGCTCTCGGCCAGATAGCCGATAAACTCACTCGTCGCCCACGCCACGCGGCTGTCCACCGGCACGCGCCCATTGACAAATGCGCGCCGCGCGGACTCAATTTGCGCGAGCGCATTGTCCGTGCCAAGCGTCACTGAGCCGCCCAGCTCGACCACCTTGCCAAACTGCGCAAACCGGCGCAGCGCATAGCGGTCTGCCTCGGGGATGACCACGCGCGCATTCTGGTTTTTCACCCATTCGCCCGTGGCCGCGCCGATCGTGCGGCTGCGCGCATTGCCAAGGTCGATCACACCCGTGTAGCTCTTGTCCTGCTGCATCTTGTACAGGTGGACGTTGGGCACGATCTCAGACGGGTCGCCGTAGCGGTTGGCTTTCGCCGTGCGGTCGTAATCGACCAGCGGCACGGTCGTCGGCACATACACCTTAACCGTATCCACCCCGTCAAACTCAAGGCTGCCGTTGGTGTGCGGACGCACGAAAGAATCCTTGTACCACTGCTTTTCCATCCTGCCCGCGAACTTATCTGCCAAATTCAAAACTGCCATCGTTCTTCACTCCTCCTTAGTCCCATGCCTTCAAAAAATCGGCTTCAAAGCCGCCCTGCTCGCCCGCGCCCGCCATGCTGCCGGGGCTTTGCTGCCGGTTCTGCTCGTTCTTCCGGCTGACAGCCAGCGCCCGCTCGGCCTGCTCGGCCGCCGCGCGGTAGTGCGCCGCGACCGGGCTTAAGCCCTGCTGCACCAGTTCGAGCACGCGCGGGGGCACATCCTCCGCTGTGTGGTGGCCGGTCAGAGCCTCATACTCGTTCCACGCCTGCTCTGCCGCCTGTGCTCTCGCCTGCTCAACCGTCTGCCGGATACGCTGCTGCGTCTCGTCCAGCTGCTGGCGCCGCTGCGCGGCCTTTTGCTGATCGGCGGCCTGCTGGGCGGCAATGCGGCCCTCGGCGATGGCGCGCAGTGCCGTATCCGGCGTGTCGGGGAACTCTGCGCGCACCCGCTCGACCTCGCTCTGCACCAGCTGCTCGACGCGCATCTGCTCCAACCGGTCAATATACTGCTCGCGCGTCATGCCGCTTTGCGCGGCGAATGCATCGAGCATTTGCAGCTCACGCGCGGCCTTGCCGTCATACGCCATGCCCTTGCGCAGCAGCTCTACCGGGTCAGCCCCTCCCAGCGCGCCGGTCAGCGCCTGCACGGCCTCGGCGGGCAGCGCGATGCGCTGCCCATCATGGTTCAGGTAGACGGGCGGTGGCGCGGGCGGCATTTCCTCCTGCGGCGGCGCGCTCTGCCCATCCGGGGGTGCATCGGGCGGCGGCGTCTCCTCCTGCGGCGGCATCTCCTGCCCGTGCTGTCCCTGCTGCGGTGTCTCGGGCGGCGGCGCGCCCTCGTCCCCCACCAGCGCGGCTTCGATTTCTGCCGCCAGTGCCGCGTCTCCGGTGTCCGGCATCCCGCCGGATGTACTCTCATGCTGATACTCCATCGTTGCTCCTCCTCTGTGTGTATTGCAAACGCCCTATGGGCGGCTGCTCCATCTGTACGCCCGGCTATGCCGTGCCCGGCTGTCTTGTCCCTATCGCCTGCCGCAGCCGCTCAACGCGCCCGGCTGCCTGCATCAGTCCGGCCTCACCCAGCGCACTGCCGTCCGGTACGCCCTGCATGTCCTGCGCAGCCTGCTGCCCGCTCGCACTACGGATCGCATCGATCAGTCCCTGCCGATCCTTGACTGTGCCCTCCGGCAGACGCTCGAGGTAGTCCGCCGCGCTCGGTATCACGCCCGCCCGCATCAAATTGTCGAGCGTCGCCGTTTGGAGGTTCTGCGCCCAGTAGCTGGCCGCACCGATATCAATTTTGAGATCCATCGCATCAACCGGCAGGGCGGCAAAATCGTAATCGACCAGCCGCGTCAGCTCGGTGTCCGCGCCCGTCAGCGGGTCGGCCGCCTTGTCCGTTACCTTGACCGTGCGGATGCCGTAATAGGCGTGCATCATGTCGATGAGCACCCGCGTATAGTCCTCTACAAACTGCCAGTATGCCAGCCGCGTCAAGCTCAGCGGCGCGCTGCTTGCCGTCTGCGCCGCCACGATTGCCGATGTGTTGTCCGGGTTTTTGATGTTGCCAAGCGCCGCATCGTTCGCACCCGCGCAGTTTTTAGCAGTTTCAAGCATGTTCTGCGTAATGCTCGTCGCCTCGTTCGGTATGGGCATGCTGCCCGCCACGCCAGTCAGCGCCTCGCGCACATCTCCCATGATGCCGATGGTCTGCGCCTCCGGCTTCCAGCCGTCCGGGAATTTGCGCATATCGTACACCAGCTTGGGCATAGCGTTGCTGCGTAGCTGCATGTCCAGCGCCGTCCATTGCTTGTTTACGCTGATCTGCGTGTTGATGAGCGCATCCAGCTCGCGCACGCCATGGTAGCTGTTCTGCCTTGGCTTCCAGCTGATGTAGGCCAGTGGGTAAAGCGTCATCCCGGTCGCGGTCTCGGGCTGGGTCATCACGCGGCCAACGCACTTGCAAAACCGCACACACCCGTCCTCGCCGCGCCAAAAGCGCGTCAGTTCGGTACACAGGCTGTCTGCATCGTTCTGCTCGTCGTCTCCCTTGTAGATGCCCTCGCTCTCGCCCTGTATGCTCTCCCACTCGGCGCAGCCGCGCGCCTTGGCCTCGCGTCTGGCCTCGCATACCGGCCTGCGCCGCACGATCAGGATGTACGGCTGGCGCTGCGTCTCCCGGCACGCCGGGTTGCCAAATAGTACGTTGGTGTTCATCAGACTTTCGGCCTCGATCTCGCCGGACACCCCGCCAAACCCGGTCTCCTTGCCCGCGTTGAAATAAAAGTACAACGCCGCATCCCCATCGACAAAGGCATTGCGCAGCAGCTCGTGGTGCCGTGCCTTGATCTTCTGCCGCTCAACCACGCGGTCGATTGATTGCGTCAGTATCGTTGCCGCCTGCTGCGCCGTCTCATCCGGCAAAAACGGCTCGATCTGCTGTCCCACATCCTCGGACACGATCTGCGACACCTTGTAGTGCCCGATCTGGTCAAGAAAATTCATGGTGATGGGCCTGATCTCGCGCGTCTTCACGCCATCCCATTGGTCGCCCTCGAAAAAGCGCTCGTTGCGCCGCACGGCCTCATACAGCCCTATCCCCTCGTTATATGCCTTGCCCCGCTGGTATTCCGCCTGCATCCGCTCGGCGGTCATCTGCCTGTCCATGCGGTCACGTCACCTCCTTCTGTCCCTCGTCCGTGCCGTTGTAGGCAAAAATGTTGGCGATCTGCCGCGCTACACGTCCTTCAGCCGCGTAGCTCAGGTTCTTCCAGCGCTCGACCTCCTGCCGTAGCTGCTCTACCTGCCGCTCGGCAGCCTCGCGCGTGTCCTCGCTCTCGCGCAGCGCCTTGCTCAACTGCTCCGCGCGCTGCTCCAGTCCTGCAATTTTGCCGATCAGCTCGCGCCGCCGCTCTATCATTTCCTGCGCCGCCGCCCGCTCGTGCTCCAGCGTCCGCCGTAAGC
Source organism: Agathobaculum sp. (assembly GCF_022775115.1). GTDB lineage: Bacteria > Bacillota > Clostridia > Oscillospirales > Butyricicoccaceae > Agathobaculum. The sequence continues at coordinate 4,805 of NZ_JALFLA010000058.1, read as the reverse complement.
TCTTGGTTTCATACCGGAATTCCTCCGCCGTCTGCTGGAATGCCTCTGCCGTCGCCTGCGCTGCCGCGCGCTCGGCCTCCTTGGCTACGATCGCGCGCCCGAGCTGCGCAGCCCGACGGCTGACGACTACCATTCCTACCGCCAGCCCAACGGCAATAGCACTAAAAATCCATAACATTACCAATCTCCTCCTCATATGTAACGGTATCGTAGTCCCGCGCGCGCGGGATCTCTGCCGGCAGCGGACAGCCGTCGCAAAAGTAGCGCAGTGCATCGGGGGCGTGCGTCAGCTCGTGCGGCTCGCCGGACACATCGTTGGGGTTGCGCTCGTCGTGCTGCACGCTCGGCAGCGTGCGAATCAGGTTAACGCAGCTGTCAAATATGGTCAGCCGGGGCGACACGCCGCCGAACTCGTCCCGCACAGGCTGCAAGCGCCGCTTCAGCTCATACCATCCCGCTACGCGGCTGTTAGATACCTGCGTCAGGTACAATCCCTCCTCCGCAAAGATATCCGCAACACTCCGCCCGGTCTCCTGCCGGCGCGAAAACAGGTCGCGCGGCGCGAACCACGCCGTCACCTGCTCGCCGGTATCGGCCTCGCGCAGCCGCCGCGCCGCCTCGGGGATGATGAGGTTAGGCTCGTACACCTCGCGGTACACGACCGCGCGCCCGCCCTCGTCCAGCGCGATCCAGTAGGCCGCCAGCATGTCAAGGCCGTAGTCGAGCGCCACATACCGCCGCCAGTGCGCGGGTAGCGCAAAAGGCTGCACCACATGTGTCTCGCGCCGGAACTCGGTGAAATACTGCCCCACATAGCAGTCCCAGTCGCCCTCGCGCAGCGCGCGGTACACCTCCTCGGGCAGGTTGCGCATGCGCAGCTCGTAGTCCGGGTCAGCCTGCATGAGGAACGGGTTGTCCTCCAATTTGGCCGGAATGAACAGCCGCGAGCCGCCCTCGCACTCGTGCACCTGCATCGGCGCGCCGAGGTCGATAAACCGCGCCTTGGCTCCCGCGTGCCCGACCCCGCCGGGGTTGGCCGTGCACTTGATCCGCTTGGGAAATCGGTTGACGCCGCGCACGCGGCTCATCATGTAGCGGTACTGACTCTCGGTGAAATGTGTCATCTCGTCAAAGCGGATCACGTCATACTCAGCGCTCTGGTACTGCTGCACGTCGCCCTCTGTTGCGATGTACCCAAGCTCTATCGTGCTCGCGCCCACGCGCCACAGGTGGCGGCTCGCGTTGTACCTGCAAAACTCCCGCGGAAACAGCGCCATCGTCTGCGGCACCATCGAGCGCTCCAGCTCGCGGAACGTGCGCCGCAGGATGAGCTGCCGGCTGCCCTGATACCGTCCTGCGTACAGCAGCGCGTCCAGCGCCTGCACAAAGGTCTTGCCGCCGCCCGCCGCGCCGCCGTACAGTGTCTCGAACGCCTCGCTCTCGATAAACGCCCGTTGCTTGGGCGTCGCCTTGAAGCTATACCGCATCCGCGCCGCCTCCCGCCGCGTCCACAACAGTCAGCTCCACGCTGATGGTCTGCGCGTCGCCGCCCTCGGTCAGCTGCGCCTCAATGGCCTGCTGGTGTGTGCCGACCTCGCGCAGCGCACCTGTCAGCTCGCGCAGCGGCGTGCCCGTGTAGTCCTCGACCAGCTTGCGCAGCCCTTGCACCTCGGTGTCCGATAGCTCCACGCAGCCCGCCTTGGCCGCCCGCTCGAGCAGCCGCAGACCCTCTCCCGCCGCGCGGCAGTCTGCCGCCGCCGCCGTCACCCTACGGTCTATCGCGCCGAGCGCCTTGTCCACGATCCTGCCGCACCTGCGGATGGATGCACGCCGGTGCTCGCGCCGGGCGGCTACTGCGTCCTCGTCCGCGTCCCATTGGGTGTGTACCCAGTCGGCGAGGGTGCTTTTGGGCACGCCCAGCAGCATAGCCGCCCGCGTGATCGACTCACCGCTTGCCACCATTGCCAGCGCCCGCTCCTTGATCTCCGCAGTGTACTTACTGCCCCTCTGCTGCATCTCCTCTCCTCCTCTCATCTGCTTGCATCCCAGTATAGTCGGAAAAAACGGAAAAAACGGAAAACCTGTCCCGCGCACAAAAAAAGCGCCCAGGCAGCCCCGCAGGGCGTGCCCAAGCGCTTGGGAATTGGTGCCGTGTATCATGTCTGTTCGTGGGCTGCGATGTGCTCCCGCTCGTACTCTCGCAGCAGCCTGTCTAAGGTCGGGCGGCTCACGCCACATGCCCGCGCCAGCTCGGCCTTGCTCTTGTGCCGTGTCACCCAGTCATGGTACACGGCCGCGATGTCATCCACCTCGGCGCGCTTGCGCCCCTTGTATTTGCCTTCGCGTTTGGCGATGGCGATGCCCTCGCGCTGGCGCTCGAGCAGGTTTGCGCGCTCAAACTCGTTGATCGCGCCGATGATCGAGAGGGTGAGCTTGCCCAGCGCGCTGCTGGTGTCGATGGACTCATGTACGCTCACCAGCTTGATGCCGCGCCGGTCGAAATCCTCCATCAGCCGCAGCAGGTCGGCAAGGCTGCGGCTGATGCGGCTCAGATCGTGGATAACCACCGTGTCCCCCTCGCGCGCATAGTCCAGCAGCTCACGCAGCTTGGGCCGGTCGGTGTTTTTGCCGCTGGCCTTGTCGATGTACCAGCGCTGCACGCCCCGCGCCGTCAGCGCCTCTACCTGCCGCGCCTCGTTCTGCTCGACGGTCGAGACGCGCACATACCCCAATATCTGCCCCTGTGTCATGTTGTCCACACTCCTGTTGATAGATTGTCAAGATAAGCTCTTGACCCTGCCTTACACTTGTCAAATAACTGCAAATCCCACTCTATTTTTACGCTTCTGCCCACACCAACGCCCCCGCCCGTTGGAGTGTACTCTATTTTTACGTCGCGGGGCGCAGCAAAGCCGGGTGTCCCGCACCCGGTCATCTCACCAGAGCAGTCCAACCAGCTTACGCGGACCTGACTCATCCGCGTACCCCATCCGCCGCGCGATCTCTGCCCACGGCAGGCCGTCTATGTACCGCAGCCGCAGCGCGCGCCGCGTCATGCTGTCGCTCTGCCGGTCTATCCATCCGCGCACCTCGGCGATCTCGTCCTCGCGCCGCGCGGCCAACTCCTGCACCCGGCTTGCCGCCGCCTCCACCGCATCCTCGCCCAGCAGATAGCCCACACCAAGCAGTGCCTCATTATGCCGCCGCTGTCTGATCTCCCGCGCCAGCCGCTCCTGCTCCTCGGTCAGCTCCTGCATGAGAGATTCGTATTGCCTCAACCTGTCCCGCGTCATGCTTGCTCCTTTCCGCGCCGCCTGTCCGTCCGAACCTGTCCGGTTTTGTGTGGTCGAATTGTTAGACGGGCTACAAGCCCGCAACGCGGTCTCCTGCCGCGTGTTTTGCAATTGTCTGCCGGCTATTCGCGCTTGCGCCTATGCCGTCTGGCCAGCCGCTCCCACGGATCGGGGGCGGCGCGTCTGCGCTGCCGCGCCCAGTAGGCGTCAAATGCGGTGTGGTCGTAGATACGCCCGACCATAGTCTCATATCGGCCAAACTCGTTGGCTTTGACCTCGTGCTCGAGGATGGTCACACCGGGCGGCACCTCGCCGCACTCGCTCTCGGGCAGGCGCAGCCGCACCGGCTCGGCCGGTGGGCGCAGATTGCGGCTTGTCTCGTATCGGCGCGCGCCCTTGGGCTGGTGCGCGTCGCTCTTGAGCAGGTACTGCGCGGTGTCTTTGAACATATCCGCGCCCTCGCGCAGCGTGCGCACATCGGCCGTGCCGCATGTCCACGCCCCACGCACCACCTCGGCCAGCCTGTGCCCGTGCGCGCCGGACAGGATCACATGATGGTGCAGCCGCACCGGCTCGCCGTCCATGTCGTGCGTCTCGGTCGCGAGGATGTACCGGTACTCGATACCCAGCCGCGCATATGCGCGGCGCATCCGCGCGTGGAAATTTTTGAGCGCCCGCCCCTCGCTCTCCGGCACCTCGCGGTATGTAAGGCAGACAAACAGGTCGCGCCCTCCGCGAAAATTGGCGTTGAGCAGCTGCATCAGCCGCCATTTGCGCTGCTGCCTGTTGATCTCGCGTTTTGCCGCGTCGGTCAGCCTGCGCCGCCCCGCCCGCTGTCTGGGCGAGCTGCCCCATAGCACGCCCGCGCTGTATAGCGACATCTGGTACAGGTCGCCGTTTGCATCCTCGCGTTGTATCTGCATCGTCCAATCCTCCTATGCACGCTCAGGCCGTCCCCCTCCGGGAACGGCCTTATGCCCGTTATCACCCTTCCGCTCTATCACGCCGTCGCGCACCAGCCGCCGCCGCGTGATATCCACGCTGCCAGGCAGGTCATCATCGCGGTATGTGGGACTGATCAGCAAATCCCCCGGCTCGAAGTTTGCGGCCATCAGCAGTTCCAGCTTGCGCTGGGCGGTATTGCAGTTGGTGCGCGCGATCTGCTCGGCGGTCACCTCGCGGATGCGTCCCCGCTCCTGCTTTGTGGCGTTCGGGCGCGGCACGGTGTACGCAATATCGTACACCAGCCGCCCCGCACGAATCGTTTTTCGTCGTTTCATCTGCCCTCCATGTTAAATTCGGACACCGGAGCGGGCTGCCGAGGAGACCGCAGTCTCCCGCCCCGTTGATGGTTTTATAGAATATCCGGATCCTGCCATTATGTCAAGGTGAATTATTACCCTTCTTGCTCCGCAGGCTGTTTGAGCCACTCAAGAAGTTGCGGCGAACTTTCCTCAAACGCCAGAATTTTTCCCGGATATCCGAGCCGAATTACAACATGTCGTGCAATCT
>NZ_JALFLA010000042.1 GCF_022775115.1 Agathobaculum sp. | reverse complement strand
CAAGCAGCCCCCGTTTTTCTTATGAAATAACGGGGGTTTTTCTTGCGGCTATTATACTACAGCGGCAGGCAGTTAAGTCTTTCCCCTGAAAGGGGGCGTTGCTATGGAATGCCTCATAATGCTTGTAGTATTACCTGTACTTATCGAGCGCATTTCGAGCAATAAAAAAGAAGTAACCGCCTCATTCCTACATGATCGGTTACTTCTAAGACCTGAAATATGGGGCTAACCGTCTGCCGGCAGCACCTTTTCTGTATTTAATATACCGCCTGTGAGCGGACTCGTCAATCCCCCTGCATGTGCAGCCGTGCAGGGGGATCGTTGCCGTTATGCAATGGTGATGTTCTCTGTTTAGATTGTTCACCGTATCGGGGCACTTCGTATTCGCCCCGGCAGTTTTAATCAGTCCGCAAACAACGGGGTGGACAGATAGCGGTCACCTGTATCGGGCAGCAACACGACAATGTTCTTGCCCTTGTTCTCCGGACGCTTTGCCAGCTCGATTGCAGCCCAAGCCGCTGCGCCCGAGGAGATGCCGACCAATATGCCCTCGCTCTTGCCGATACGCTTGCCGGTGGCAAAGGCATCCTCGTTTTCGACTGTGATGATCTCATCGTAGATGCCGGTGTCGAGCACATCGGGTACAAAGCCCGCGCCGATGCCCTGAATCTTGTGCGCGCCGGACACGCCCTTGCTCAGCACAGGGGAGGCCGCAGGCTCGACCGCGACGATCTTCACATTGGGGTTTTTCTCTTTCAAATAGCCGCCCACACCGGTCAGTGTACCGCCGGTGCCCACACCGGCAACAAAGATATCGACCTTGCCGTCGGTGTCTTGCCAGATTTCAGGGCCAGTCGTCGCCCGGTGGATGGCAGGATTTGCAGGGTTTACAAACTGGCCGGGCGTAAAGCTGTTGGGAAGCTCGGCGGCCAGCTCGGCAGCCTTGGCGATCGCGCCCTTCATGCCCTTGGCGCCTTCGGTCAGCACAAGCTCGGCGCCGTAGGCCTTCATCAGCTGGCGGCGCTCGACCGACATGGTCTCCGGCATGACGATGATGATGCGGTACCCCTTGGCCGCGGCGACTGAGGCCAGACCGATGCCGGTGTTGCCCGAGGTCGGCTCAATGATGACCGAGCCTTCCTTGAGTACACCGCGCTGCTCGGCGTCGTCGATCATCGCCTTGGCGATGCGGTCCTTGACAGAGCCGGCGGGATTGAAGTATTCCAGCTTGCCGATCACTCTGGCCGCAAGACCGTCCTCTTTTTCGATATGGCTCAGCTCGAGCAGTGGGGTCTTGCCGACAAGCTGATCGGCAGATGTATAAATGTTGCTCATGGCATATTCCTCCAAATATAGTAAGATGAAATTAGCAAAGGGATATGAACTGAAAACGGTGTCAGCAGATGCGACATCGGCGGCTGACAAGCGCCCTTGTACGGCAGATCACAAAAACCAACATTTCGAGTAGGTATATAGGGATTATAGAACGGATACGCCTGTTTGTCAAGAGCGGAGCGGAAATATTCTGCACATAAAGTAACCCGGCGGACACCCTTTGACCACATAGGCCGATAGGGTTTCCGCCGGGGTTTCATTCACAACAGCAGGCGAGGGAACGCGAGCCGCTTTATTGCGCGGGCATGCTTTTCTTGACCTGCAAAAGCAGCAGGATCATGCATACGCTCAGGATAATATGGCCGATACCAGCCATGCCCGAGATGCTTGCGTCCATAGCGCGGGACGGCGCCATGTCCAGCACCTGCGTCACGCCGCGGGCGATCAGCATCGCCACGGTGAGGTTCAGGCCGATGTGGTAGCCGACCAGTATCTTGCCGGTTTTGGCGCTCGTAAAGGAAAAATGCTTTTCGAGCAGCAGCAGCAGTAAAAAGAACACCATACCTAGCAGAAAATAATGGGTATGTAGCACTGCCATCGTGGTTTTTCCGGTAAAGCCGTTGAATTTGGTAAATTCGCGGTAGAATACGCCGCCAATCATGGCGAGTATGGCATACAGCAGAGCGGTGTTTGCATAGCGTTTCATAAAGCTTCTCCTCCCGATGTTATGATGAGACGGCGTCCGTGCCGTCCGGTGCGGAGCGGCTGGATATTTCTTTCCGTCTCTGCAAAATTTTTCTGCTTTCAGCATAACCAATTGGCCGAGAAAAGTCAAGTCATTGGGCGGGGAATTCAAAAAGTCCTTCACGCGGCGGCGTAAAGGACTTTTCAGCTTATTTGACGGTGTACGCATCCACCGTGCCCGAGACGGTCGCGGTCTGCTCGATGCCCTGCTCGTCGGTGTAGACAAAGGTAACGCCCTCGGCCAGCCGGTCGGTTACGTCGATCGGGATGTAGCCGTTGATGTGCAGCAGTAGCCGTCCGTCCTGCTCGCGCAGCGTGTAGGGCGGCGCGTCTGCGTCACGCTCCTGTGCGATGGGCGCGGGCGCGTCCATCGCGGCCTGCTCGTTGCCGGTCAGCACGACGGCAGTCAGCGCACCCGAGGGGTCGGTGATCTCGACATGCTCGCCGCCCGCCGGGTTGACCGTAATCGTCGCCGTGCCGTCAGCGTGCAGCACCATCACAGCGTCCGCGTCGATCTGCTGGCCGTTGATGGTCAGCCGCAGCCTGCCGATGGCGCCGCCCGCCGCACCGATCGCACCCGCGGCCACGGTCAGCGCGAGCGCTGCCGCCACAGCGCATACCAGACGGCGCGGCCGCGCGGGTTTTTTGGCGGCGCGCGCCGCCGCTTGCAGGCGGGTGGTCAGCGCCTGCTTCTCCTGCTCGGAAAACAGAATCTTTTCGGGAAAATCGCTCATATCAAAGCTCCTTTCAGGTCGGTTTTGAGAAGCTTTCTGGCGCGCTCGAGCCGCTTGCGCACTGCCGCGGACGAAATGCCGAGCAGCCGCGCGGCCTCATCGGCCGAATAGCCCTCGATGCAGCACAGGGCCACTGCGTCGCGGCAGCGGTGGGGCAGCGCCCGCACGGCGGCCAGCACCTCGCTCCCATCGTTTTCGGGCGCGGGGGCGGCCAGCGCCTCGCTGAGCGAGGCCGCGCGGCTGCGATGGGGCGCGCGCAGCAGGTTTTTGCAGGCGTTGCCCGCCGCGCGGATGACAAACGCCGTTTCGTGCTCTGCGCTGCGAAAGCTGCGGCGCTGGGTGAGCAGCTTGAGGAACAGATCCTGACAGATATCCTGTGCGTCCGCGCGGTCAAGGCCGTGCGACAGGCAGAGCCGCAGGATGAGGTCGGCATAGGTGCGGACAAAGCGTGCCGCATCCTCCTCGCCGTGCCAATCATACATGTTCTAAAGCCTCCTTTCACCCTAAACACAACGGGGGCGTCCGGTTTGTGACAAAAAAATAATACATCCCCGCGCGCAAAGGCGCAAGCCACATGGGCAAATAACCCCCGACGCCGCCATTGACTTTGACCGGGCGGTATGGTAAAGTAAAGCTATATCGTGCACCATGTTGAGAGGAAGTGTAGACCTTGAAAAATTCGACAAAAATCAAAGCAGGTCTGCTGCTGACCAGTCTGGCCTGCGCGGCCGGCGCAACGGCGGCGCTTGTGCTGCTGCAAAAAAAGCGGGAGGAAGAGGTGTATCACGAGGCCGAGCTCAGAGCAATGGATGAGCTGGAGGAGATGATGCGCGCCGAGGCCGACTGCGACGACTGCGCCTGCGCGGAGGAATGCGCGGCTGCCTGCGCGGAGGAGTGCGCCGCCGGTGCGGACGAAGCCGCCCGGCAGGAGGCTGACACGCAGAGCGACGAGTCCGGCGAGGATGCGCAGGACGAGGAAGAAACCGAAGAATAAGCGGCAACCGGGCGGAGAAACACCCCTCTCCGCCCGTGTTTTTTATCCGCGACCGGGAGAAAGGAGCTTGAAAACCAATGATCGAATACGAAGGCCGTGTGTTCCGGCCGCCGTCTGAGGCACATAGCCTGATTGTGCAGGTCACAATCGGCTGCAGCCACAACAAATGCACTTTTTGCGATATGTACCGCGAAAAGTGCTTCCGCATCCGGAGGCTGGACCAGGTAAAGCGCGATTTTGAAGCAGCGCGCCAGATGTACCGCAAGGTCGACCGCATCTTTCTAGCCGACGGCGACGCGCTCATGTGCCGCGCCGAGCATATGGCCGAGATATTGTGCTACATTCGGGAAATTTTCCCCGAGTGTGAGCGAGTGACCAGCTACGGCTCGCCCGCGTCTATCCTGTGCAAAACGCAGGACGAGCTGAATATGCTGCACACGCTGGGGCTGGATATGATTTACCTTGGTCTGGAATCCGGCTCGGACGAGGTGCTGCGCCGCGTCAACAAGGGCGAGACTGCCGACGAGATCGTTCGCGCAGGATTGATGGTCAAGCAAGCGGGCATGAAGCTGTCGGTCACCTGTATTGCGGGGCTTGGCTCACTCGAGCTGAGCGAAGAGCACGCGATCGGCACAGCCGAGGCGCTCTCGCGCATGAAGCCGGAGTACATCGGCCTGCTGACGCTGCTGTTCGAGCTGGAGACCCCGCTCATGCGCGATTGGAAGGAAGGCCGCTTCTATCTGATGAACCCGATCGAGATCGCGCAGGAAACGCTCATCCTGCTCGAGCATATCGACGCCGAGGGCAGCGTGTTCCGCGCAAACCATGCTTCCAACTATGTCAACCTTGCCGGCACGCTCAACGCCGACCGCGAGGCCATGTGCGAGCGGCTGCGGCAGGCGCTCGAGGGCAAGGTCAAGTTCAAAAACGAAGCCTTCCGCGCCAGATAACGCGCATTTTGGATAAGTTTTCCGTTCATCATGTGCCATTTCCTGTGCATTGTGTGATTTCTATGAAATTTTCAAAAAAGGGGAGACAAGGCCGCAAAAGTATGCTATACTAACAAGGATGAACGCAAAGATCCGGTAAATCAAAACAGGAAAATGCGCCTGTCTGGAGGGCTGTTGATGGATTCCGTCTCCCATATTCGTGTTGCACATCTGCTGATGGACTATGTAGAGCAGACGTGCGGCGTTACATTTGACCAAAGCGGCTTTGTTTATGGCAATCTCAAGCCCGACCTGACGGGTACTTACCTGACCAAGCGCCATTATCCCTCGCTGATGATGGACGAGGTGATGGATAAAATTCGCGCGTTTACCGAAAAGTACACGATCGGCCCGGTCAACGGCCGCGAGCTGTCGGTCGATTTGGGCGAGATTTGCCACTTTATCACCGACTTTTTCACCTTTCCGCACAACGATGATATCTACGACCGCAATCTGCTGGCGCATTATGTGTATGAAAAGCGCATTGCGCTTGTCATCCGCCGCCGTATGACCGAAGCCCGCTTTGAGCAGTGGGCCAGCCCGATCATCCCGCCGGTGACGGTCGATGCGCTGATTAGCCGCATCGGCGCGATGCACGATGAATACCGCGCGGCCGACCGCCATCATGGCATTAACGATGATTTGGAGCACATCTGCCGCGCCACGGCCATGGTGGTGCTGTCCATCATCAACATCGTTTACGAGCAGGCCGAGGTATCGGCCGCCGTCATCGCCTGAGCGAGCGGATACCCCCTGTTTTACGGCTCAAGCGCCGTCTGGATGATACATCCGGGCGGCGTTTTGTTTTCCCTGGCGTGCGAGACAAGAAAGTTTTGCTATCGCCCGGCGGTAAAATCGAAATTTCGCCTGACAGCACGGCCAAAATTTGCTATAATTAAGAAAAAACCATTTGGGAGAAACTATGAAAAACGTTGTCATCTATACCGACGGCGCCTGCTCGGGCAACCCCGGCCCGGGCGGCTGGGGCGCTATCCTGCAATATGGGCAGGCCGAAAAGGAGCTTTCCGGTGCCGAGCCAATGACCACCAACAACCGCATGGAGCTGCTCGGCGTGATCACCGCGCTTGAAGCGCTGACCGAGCCATGCGCAGTCGACCTGTATTCGGACAGCAAGTATGTCGTTGACGGCATCACCAAGGGCTGGGCCAAAAGCTGGCGCGCCAAGGGCTGGGTCAAGAGCGACAAAAAGCCCGCTAAAAACCCCGAACTGTGGGCGCGGCTGCTCGACCTGCTCGAACGGCATGAGGTGCGCTTTCACTGGGTCAAGGGGCATGCGGATAACCCATATAACAACCGTTGTGACGAATTGGCCGTCGGGGCATACCAGCAGTACAAATAAAACGGAGGGTCTATGGAACGGATGAAGCGCGTGCGCAACGGCACGCTGGTGTTTTATTATGTCTTCACGGTCTATGCGGTGGTGTTCGGCCCGCGGCATGAAGCGGTGCTGTACAATGGCCTGCTGCCGGTGGCCGCCTTTGCGTTGCCGGCGGTGCCGTTTGTGCTGTACCGCGTGTGCCGCCTGCGCCCGGTCTACCTGTTGGAGATCGTGTTTAACGCCTTTGTGTGCGCGGCGGTGCCGTTTGCCAGCCTGCTCGGCGGCTACACGCTTATCCCGTTTTGGGATAAGCTGCTGCATTTTCTCTCAGGCTTTCTGTTCGCCGTGCTTGGCACGATTGTGTACTTTGCCAAAAAGCCCGGTCACGCGCTCGACGCGGCAGATGCCTTCAACGCCTCGCTCTATACATGGATGTTCGCTATGATGAGCGCGGTGCTGTGGGAGATATGGGAGTATTTCATCTCCTTTTTCGGCGTCGATCCGCAGCAGGTGGCACGCACCGGCGTGAGCGACACCATGCAGGACACCATCGTGTGTACGATTGGCGGGCTGATCACCGCGTTCTCTTGCTGGAAATATCTGCGCCACCGGGGGGAGAAGCGCCATATCGGCCTGATGATGCGGCTGTTTGAGGCCTATTATACGCAGAATATTGCGCCGCGCGGTTAAAAGCAAATCAAAAAGCGGAAACGGCTTTCCCGTTTCCGCTTTTTTGTTGTCCCCGCCTTACAGCAGGCGGAGAATCTGCTCCTTGGGCATCGCGCCGACGGCCTGATTGGTGATCTCGCCATTCTTGAGCACGACCAGCGTCGGAATGCTCATCACGCCGAACTGCTGCGCCAACTCGGGCTGCTCGTCGATGTTGACCTTGCCGACCTTGATATCGGTGCGCTCTTCGGCGATCTCATCGACGATGGGCGATACCATGCGGCACGGGCCGCACCAAGTCGCCCAGAAATCGAGCAGCACGGGCTTGTCCGACTGCTTGACCTCGCTCTCAAAATTGTCCTTCGTGACGGTTAAAACTGACATATCAGCATTCTCCTTTTTGTTTATTCTGTCTGAAGCTCGTAAAAAAATGCATACTGCTGCATCACGCCCGCAAAGCCCCTGTACCGCGAGAGCGGAAAGCCCTTGGGATAATGCGCATCCAGCATCTGCCGGATGTGCGTGTCCACCGGAAAGGCGGCTGTATGGTGCAGCGCGAACAGGCAGATGCACTCGGCCACCTTGACGCCCACGCCGGTCAGCTTCATCAGCGCGGCCTTGGCGCGCGGGTAGCGCATCCGCCCGATCGCGTCCAAATCGACCTCGCCCGAGGCGACCTGCTGCGCCGCAGCGACGATGTACCGCGCCCGGTAGCCCAACCGTACAGCAGCCAAGTCGTCCGCCGTGCAGGCAGCCAGCCGCGCGGCGGTGGGAAAGGCATGGTATGCCTGCCCCTCTATATTATAGCAGGTTTCTCCAAAAAGCAAACACAAATTTTCGACGCATTTCGTGATGCGCGCGATATTGTTCTGCTGGGAGATGATGAAGCAGACGATGGTTTCCCACAGCTCCTGCCGCAAAATGCGCAGCCCCCAGCCCGCCGCTACCGCGCCTTGCAGATACCGGTCGCGCTTGCCCACGGCGCACTTGTAGCGGCCGTAGTCAGCGTCCAGATCGAAATACGGCCGCCATACCGTGTCAAACTCGTCCGCATCGCAGTCAAAGCACACGGTCTGCCCCCGCTGTGTCAGCTCGAGATAGCGGCCATATGCGATAAGCGACCAGCGTCCCTCGCCCAGCGGGCGAAAGCGGAAGCACTGGCCCGACCGCGCGATCTGCCCAATATCAAAATCCTCAATGATGCGTTCGATCATTTTGCATGGCCTCATGCTCGGCGGCCAGCTCCTCATAGAGCTGGTGGAACAGCCAACCGAGGTTGTCCTGCGTGACGACCGCCTTGTACGGCACGGATACGCCGCTTTTCTTCAGCGCGCGCAGCAATAGCTCGAGCCGCTTGTCGGTAAAGCCGTCGAGCACAAGCACCGGCTCGGCAAGCGCGGGCGCCTCGGCCTGCTCGCGCGCGTCGAAGCCCTTGCGTCCCAGCAGGCAGCCCACCGTCTGTCCGACCGCGTCAGGCGCGACGTTTTTGATCCGCGCGCCCATGCGCACCAAAATGGATTTGACCGCCACGGCGCGTGCGCCGCCTTGGGGGTCGTAATATAATACTGTTTCACGAGATACCGGCATAGTAATGTCCTCCCGCCGTGTGTTTTTGTCCGCCCAAGGCGGTTTTTTCTATTGTATCACAAAACGTGCGTCGCTGCGACAATATTTTCCCGTACACCCGGCGCAGATAAAAAAAGCGGACTCTCCGCCCGAGAGCCCGCCCTTTTTGTTCCGTTCATGCGCCAAGGCGCGTGTATACGCCTACTAAAATGCAGAGCACCAAGCTGATGCCGGCCGCCGCGGCAAAGGCCGCCGCGCGCTTGGCGCAGTCCTTGGCCGCGGGGTCTGACTGGGGATCGTCATACGCGCTGCGGCCTGTGATCATGCCGTAGCGGAGCTGCTGGAAGGCGGTCAGCGCCGCGCAAACCAGAAAGAAGACCAGCAGACCCAATTGAAGCGAGCGCACAATCAGTGCACCAGATTGAGCACGATTGCCGCGATGATAAAGACCACGCCGATGACCGAGGTCAGGCGGGCGAGCACCTTATCCGCCGCGCTGGCCTTGCCCGAACCGAAGAAGGTCTCCGCGCCGCCGGAAACAGAGCCAAGCCCCTGCTGCGCGCCGCTTTGCAGCAGCACAACGATGATAAGAAACAGGCTGGCGATGATCATAACAGCGGAAAGTGCGATTTGTGTGGTGGTCATTTACAGATTCCTCCAAAATCATTGATAGGCGCGCGCAGCCGGAGCGACGCGGGCGCATTTCTGCCCATATACTGTGTACTATATCACAGCAGCGCGTGTATTTCAAGTGTTTTTTGACAAAAAAGGCCGCAAAATGCTCTTGAGCGGCTGGCCCATGCGGTTGACATAGATCGCGCCGCTGCCCAGCTCGACCGCGGCCGCGCGGATGGCCGACCAGCCCTGCTGCCCGCCCGCGAACTGCCGCTCAGCCTCGAGCTTTTTCAGCTTTTTCTGCGCCGCGCGGTCGACCTCGCCCGCGGCCAGCAGCAGCGAGATGAGCGAAAAGCTGTGCGAGGCGTCCGGCCGCACGAGGGCGCGCTCGGCCTCGATGGCGTAGCGCCACCAATCGTCCAGCGCGGGCGCGTCGAGCACGGGCACGCCGAACAGCAGCCGGTATTCATGCGCGCGGCTCGTGCCCCCGGTCGGCATTATGCCGAGCAGCTTGCGCTCGGTGCACACGTCAAAGCTGCTCAGCAGCGCGGCCGTGCGTCCGGCCACCTCGGCGTTTGCGCGGCAGACGAAGTCGTTGCCCTGCCCGTCGCGCATCCGGTCGCGCAGGGCGACAAATTCGGTCGAAAAGTCCATCCCTGTCCCTCTTTCACAGCCCGGCGGGATACGCGCCCTGCGCGGTCATCCCGGCAATCGCGGCGCACACGACCGGCTTATCCTCCCGGTAGGTCACGCCGAACCAGCGCGCGTCCGTCGGCAGCACGCGCGCACTCGCGCGCCCCGCGCCGATCAGATCATCGACCGCAAAGGGCAGGTAATACTCGCCCTTCAGCGGGTTGTGCGGCAGTGTTTCCGCGAAAAAGCGGCGCAGGCCGTCCGTAAGCGCGGGCAGGAAGGAGGGCGTGAAGCCCCACAGGTTCATCGAGACCGGCGTACCCGCGGCGATCTCGCCGGCGGGTGCGTCGCCGTCGGCGGCATAGACGATGCGCCCGTCCGCCGCGCGGGAGATGGCCGTGCGCTCGACGATGCCGGTCAGGCAGCCGTTTTCGTCCACCGTGCACACCCCGCGCGAGACCGTGCCGTTTTCGGTCAGCGTGTTTTCCACGCGGTAGCCGACCATGCAGTAGCGGTACCTGTCGTCATCCTCGGCTGTGCACAGGTAGTCATAGACCTTGCGGAAGGCGTCCGCGCCGTAAAAATCATCCGCATTGATGACTGCGATGGGCACGCCCGCGGCCAAATCGCCCGCACACCAGACAGCGTGCGCCGTCCCGAGCGGCTTTTGCCGGTCGGCAGGTGCGGTCAGGCCGGCGGGCAGGCGGTCAAGCGTCTGGTAAGCGTAGTCCACCTGCATCAGACGGCGCGCCTTGCGGCCGATGGCAGCTTCAAACGCCTGCTCAAGCTCGGGCCGGATGATGAACACCACCCGGGCAAAGCCCGCGCGGTGCGCGTCGTAGATCGAATAATCGAGGATGATCTGCCCCTGCGGGCCGACCGGGTCGATCTGCTTAAGGCCACCGTAGCGCGAGCCCATGCCCGCGGCCATCACGACTAAAATCGGTTTTTCCATTGCATACTTCCCCCGTTTTCGGTGAAAAATATCAAAAACGATACCGCCGCTCTCGCTCTTGTGTACCCATTATACAAGACCGTATCAGAAAACACAAGATGTTTGCGCCGCGCACGGGCTTTTTTGTAGAAAAGCAATGAAAATCGCATAAAAGCCGCGCCGGCAATTGCAAATCTGGGTGGAAACTGTTAAAATAATGCCGTTAAGAATCATAATAAAGGCAATCTGTTGATTGTAAGAGAGGAAGCAAAAACAATGCGCAAGACCAAAATCATCTGCACCCTTGGCCCCGCGGCTGAGCCCGTTCTGACCGAAATGATACAGGCCGGCATGAATGTCGCCCGCCTGAATTTCAGCCACGGCTCTCACGAGGAGCACAAAGCCCGCATCGACGCGGTCAAGGCCGCACGCGCGGCACTCGGTGTGCCGGTCGGCATCATGCTGGACACCAAAGGCCCCGAGATCCGCACCAAGACCTATCAGAGCGGCCAGATCGATATCACCGAGGGGCAGCAGTTCACGCTGACCACCCGCGATATCGAGGGCGACAACACCATCGTTTCGATCACCTACGCCGGCCTGCCGGGCGATGTGTGCCCGGGCACCCGTATTCTGATCGATGACGGTTTGGTGGCGTTTGAGGTGATCGAGGTCAAGGACGGCACGGATATCGTCTGCCGGGCGCTCAACGGCGGCCCTCTGTCCAACCGCAAGTCGATCAACGTGCCCGGCATCCAGCTGAACATGCCGTTCGTCTCGGACAAGGATCGCGCCGATATCGAGTTCGGTCTGTCGCAGGGCATCGACTTTATCGCCGCTTCCTTTACCCGCACCGCGCAGGACGTGCGCGATATCAAGGACATCCTCAAAGCGAACGGCCGCGAGGACGTGGAGATCATCGCCAAAATCGAAAACATGGAGGGTGTGCGCAACATCCAGTCCATTCTGGACGAGGCAAACGGCGTTATGGTCGCCCGCGGCGACCTTGGCGTTGAGGTGCCGTTTGAGGAGCTGCCCGAGATTCAGAAAAGCATCATCAAAACCTGCATCTCGCGTGGCAAGCGCGTGGTGACTGCCACACAGATGCTGGAAAGCATGGCCAAAAACCCGCGCCCGACCCGCGCCGAGGTGTCCGACGTGGCCAACGCGGTATACGACGGCACGAGTGCTATCATGCTGTCGGGCGAGACCTCGGTGGGCAAATACCCGGTCGAGACCGTCGCTACGATGAGCCGTGTGGCGGAAAACGCCGAGCGCACCATCCACTATGACCGCCGCCGTTCGACCCGGCTGGAGTTCCAGAACATGAATGTATCGGGCGACCTTAAGACCAACGCCATCGCGCACGCGACCTGCTCGACCACGGCCGACCTTGGGGCGAAGTGCATCGTCGCCTTTACCGAGTCCGGCTCGACCGCGCGCGCGGTATCCACCTACCGTCCGGGCGCGCCCATCATCGCGGCCACGCCCAGCGAGCAGACCTTCCACCGGCTGACCATGTCGTGGGGCGTTACGCCGGTGTTAGTGTCGTGCCGCCCGAATTCGGGTACCGAGCTGTATGAGCTTTCGGCTGGGGCGGCCGTGTCCGCGCTCGACCTGCGCGTGGGCGATACCATCACCGTCACCGCGGGTATGCCGGTCGGCCGCGTCAATTACACCAACACCCTGCGCGTACACCAGCTGACCGAGCACGCTTTCGCCCATCTCGTGCAGGATTAACACCATGTCGATCAAGCGCTTGCAGCGTGTGCTGACCCGGATGCTCACCGTGCTGGTCGTGCTGTCCGTCCTTTTCTGCTTTGGCCTGTATGCCTACCGGGTATTTTTCGGCTATAACTACGATTCCTCGCTGTTTGAAAGGGATCTCGCCGCCGGTATACAGGTGGATGAAAATATCACCAACCTCGCGCTGTTCGGGCTGGATGCGCGCGCGGGCGAAACGCAGAGCCATTCGGACTGCATGATGATCGTCACGATCGACAACACGC
Organism: Agathobaculum sp.; assembly: GCF_022775115.1. Taxonomy (GTDB): domain Bacteria; phylum Bacillota; class Clostridia; order Oscillospirales; family Butyricicoccaceae; genus Agathobaculum. Next base: position 49,011 of record NZ_JALFLA010000042.1, on the reverse strand, counting down.
GCGGCAAGATCAAGCTCATCAGCCTGATGCGAGACAGCCTTGTGTCCATCCCCGGCTATGGGGAGGACAAGCTCAACGCCGCGTACTTTCTCGGCGGGCCTTCGCTCGCCATCGAGACGATCAACCAGAATTTCGGCACCGATATCCGGGATTATATCGCGGTCGGCTTTGAGCAGCTGGCCGAGATTGTAGACGCGCTGGGCGGCGTTGAGATCGACGTGCAGGCGTATGAGGTGGACGAGCTTAACCGCGTCATCCGCGATTACGGCATCGAGCAGGGCAAGACCTTCGCGGGGGTGGAGCGCGCCGGCCTGCAGCGGCTGGACGGCACACAGGCACTGTGCTACGGCCGCATCCGCAAGGGCAACACGGGCGATGACTGGGGGCGCGTCGAGCGGCAGGGCATCGTACTGAACGCGCTGTTCACCAGTGTGCAGAAAATGAGCGCCAGCCGCTTGATCGGCCTGATGAACAAGCTGATGCCCCATGTGACCACCTCGCTCTCCCCTGCTGCGCTTGCCCCGCTGATCGCAGGCGCGGTGCGCGGGGGCATGCCCGCGCTCGAGCGCACGCGCGTGCCGCTGGACGACGAGTGGGATTACTATGGCGCGTCGGGCGAGTATATCCTGTATGATCTGGATACCGCGGCCGACCACATCCATCAGTACATTTACAGCGACCTTTACCCCGGCGATACCGTGCCCGCCGATACACCGGCCGCTGACGGCCCGCTTGGCGGCGTTGACTTTGACGAGGAGCCGACCGGCCCTGCCGGACTGGACGAGGACGGCGGCGCTGCCGTCGACCCCGCTTCGCTCGCCGAGGAGGGCGGCAGCTACGACCCCGCGACCGGCGACTACCGCGATTCCGACGGCGATTATTATCGGCTCAACCCTGACGGCTCGCGCACCTATTACGACCAGCAGACCTACCGCGCCCGGCTGGCGGGCTGACGGACGCGCCACCGTTTGTTTCGTTTCTCCCCCGCCCCTATGTCCTGCAAGAAAGGAACAACGCCCATGTATGTCAAACGTGTTCTCCCCAACGGCGTGCGGCTGATCTCGGAGCGGCTCGACACGGTGCGCACCGCGTCGGTCGGCATCTGGATCGGCAACGGCAGCCGCTATGAACCGGCCGCGCTCGGCGGCATCTCTCATTTCATCGAGCATATGATCTTCAAGGGCACGGAAAAGCGCTCGGCGCGCCACATCGCCATTGCGATCGACGCGCTCGGCGGGCAGGCCAACGCCTTTACAGATAAAGAGTGCACCTGCTATTATATGAAGGTGCTGGACAGCCGCCTGCAAACCGGCGTGTCCATCCTTGCCGATATGTTTATGCATGCGCGCTTTGACCAGCACGATATCGAGCTGGAGCGCGGCGTTGTGCTCGAAGAGATCGGCATGTACGAGGATTCACCCGAGGACGTCGCCATCGACAAGCTGTTCGAGCAGTGCTACGCAGGCTCGGCGCTCGGCCGCCCCATCCTCGGCACGCCGGAAACGCTGCAAGCGATCAACTCCGAGGCCATGCACGACTATGTGCGCCGCTTCTACCGCCCACAGGATACGGTCGTGGCGGTGTCCGGCCACTTTACCGAGGATGACCTCGATTACATTGCCGCCCTGTTTGCCGATATGCAGGGCGAGGGGCGTAATGAGCTTGTCCCCGCCGTCTACCAGCCCGGGCTGCTGCTGCGTGAAAAGGACATTGAGCAGAACCACCTCTGCCTGTCCTTTCCGGGCGTTTCGCTGCTGAGCGAGGAGCGCTATGCGATGGGCCTGCTCAGCGCCATCCTTGGCGGCGGCATGTCCTCCCGCCTGTTCCAGACCGTGCGCGAGCAAAACGGCCTGTGCTACTCGATCTACTCCTTCACCACCCCGCATCTGGATACCGGCCTGTTCTCCGTCTACACCGGCCTTGGGGCAGAGACCGAGCAGCGGGCGCTCGAGCTGATCGTGCGCGAGCTGCGCGCGTTCTGCGAGGATGGGCCTGCGCCGGATGAGCTTTCCCGCTGCCGCGAGCAGGTCAAGACCAACCTGCTGATGGGGCTGGAGAGCACGGGTACGCGCATGATGACCATCGGCCGCAGCGAGCTGCTGCGCGGGCAGGTGCTCTCTGTCGAGCAGGTGCTTGCCGCCTACGACCGGGTGACCGAGCAGGATTTGCTCGGCCTTGCCCGCCGTGTGTTTGATTTTTCGCAGGCCTCGCTGGCCGTCGTCGGCCAGCCGGGCAGAGCAGAGGGCTACCGCGCCCTGCTGCAATAAATCCATAGCATGAAAACGCCGCCCGCGCCCGATAAACGGCGGCATACCGCATGCCCCCTCGGCATACTGTTTTACCGAGAGGGGCGTTTTTTTATGTTTATCACGATCACACGCGATACCCTGTACCGTTTTGCGGCTGCGGCCGGTGTATGCGGCCTGCTGGCCGCGCTGTTTGTGCTGCAGCCCATGGCCGGGCAGCGCGCCGCCCGCGCCAGCGCCGAGGCCGCTATACCCGCCGCCGTGACCGATTGGGGACTGTCCTTCCAGACCAAGGGTCAGCCGCCGGTCGGTAATGTCTCCGCCGAGACGCTGCGCCAGTGGAACGCCTACTATGTGGGCGACACGGGCAAAAAGGTGCTCTACCTGACCTTTGACGCGGGCTTTGAAAACGGCTTTACCCCGGCCATTTTGGACGCGCTCAAAAAGCACAACGCGCCCGCCTGCTTTTTCCTCGTCGGCAACTATATCGACACCGCGCCCGAGCTGGTCAAACGCATGGTGGATGAGGGACACATCGTCGGCAACCACACGCTGCACCACCCGGATATGTCCCGCATTGCTGACCGCGCCGCATTCGAGGCCGAGCTGAACGGCCTTGCCGACAAATACAAGGAGGTGACCGGGCAGGAGCTGCTGAAATTCTACCGTCCGCCGCAGGGCAAATTTTCTGAGGAAAATCTCAAGCAGGCGCAGGAGCTTGGTTATACGACAGTGTTCTGGTCGTTGGCCTATGTCGATTGGTATACCGACAACCAGCCCACCGACCAGCAGGCCTATGACAAGCTGCTGCCGCGCATCCATGACGGCGCGATCGTGCTGCTGCACTCGACCAGCGAAACCAATGCACGCATTTTAGACGATCTGCTGACCCGTTGGGAGGAGATGGGCTACACCTTCGCCCCGCTGACCGACCTGCCCAAATAACGCGGCTGTTACAGCAGGGTGACCCGCTCTTCCGCATCCTCGAGCGAGCGGGTGAGCAGTCGCTGTATGTAGTTTACGCTGAGGTTTTGCCCATCGGTCTCGATCTCTTGGATGATCGCTTCTATCCTGCTGGTCAGCACGGACAGCGCCTTTTCATAATGCAGCGCGCCGCCGTACTGCACACTACCGTCCTCCAGGTATGCGGCATCCAATTCTTCATGTGCCATCTTTATCACCTCATCACTATTTTAGAACATTTTGTTCTGAATAGCAATGAACATTTTGTTCTAGACTATACTAAACGCAGGTGATTTGAAGATGCTCTATCCGCGTATCCGCGCCCTGCGTGAAGACAAGGACCTCAAACAAAAACAGCTTGCGGCAGCCATTGGCGTTTCGCAGCGCACTTATTCTTATTATGAAAACGGCCAGCGCATGCTGCCGCCCGAGGTGCTCTGCGCCTTGGCTGATTTTTACGGCACCAGCACCGATTACCTCCTCGGCCGCACGGATGATGACGCGCCGCCGCCAAGGTAACGGGCTGTGCTGTGCGGCGCAGCTTGGCTTTGCCCTGTGCAGCCATGACGGCCAAAGAAAAATCCCTCTTGCAATCTGCAAGAGGGATTTTTGCGCTGTACGGGGCGATGCGCTATTCATTTGCCAAGGGCATAGGCGCGGTCGATGCACCGGTCGCACATTTCGGCGATCATGCCGTAAAAATCGTGCGCTTCGAGCACCTTCATGCCCTCTATCGTCGTGCCGCCGGGCGAGCAGACGGCGCGGATCAGCTCGGCCGGTGTTTGCTCGCGCCGCAGCAGCATATGCGCCGCGCCAATCATCGTCTGGCAGACGAGCGAGAGCGCGTCGTCCGCGCTGATGCCGTGCGCCCCGGCGCTCTGCACCAGCGCGTCGGCAAAGGCATAGAGGTACGCCGGGGCCGAGCCGGCGTAGGGGATGACCTCGTTGAGCATCCGCTCCTCGTCAAACACAACGGTCACGCCCATTGTGTCGAACAATGCGCGTACCCTGTCCAGCTGCTCGGCGGTAGCGGCAGCGTTTTTGACCAGCTGGGTCGCGCCCATGCCAAGCACGAGCGGCGTGTTGGGCATGACGCGGATGATGGGTGTGTCCGCGCCGAGCGCGGCCTCCATCCGAGCGAAGGGGATGCCCGCCGCGATGGACACGAGCAGCGGCTTATCCCCGCCGCACGCGGTCAGAGAGGGCAGCACTTCGTCAAAACTCTGCGGCTTGACAGCCAGCACGACCGTCTCACAGTCCCGCCAGACGGCGGCGTTGTCGCCGGTGACGGCGTAGCCCTGCGCAGCATGTGCCGCGCGGCTTTGCGCGCCGCGGTTGGCCAGCAGCACCTCGCCGGGGGGGAACAGCCCGGCGCGTACCGCGCCCTGCGCGATCGCCGTGCCCATGTTGCCCGCGCCGATCACGCCGAAGCGGTATTTTTTCATCAGGGATGCACTCCTTTTCCGCCGGTGCGGCGTGCGCCGTCCGGTTTTCTCTTTTTTCGGTGGCTTGCCGCGCACGGCTTGCGGCGCGGCCTGCTTGCATTATAGCACAATGCGCTTTTCTGCGCAAATAGCTTGTTAGAACCGGTTTTTCGTGGTACAATAAACACATTATCTGTTTGGAGGCTGACAGCTGTGACATGGCACATCCCGCATATCGGCCTGCGCACGGTCAAAACCGGCCTTGCAGTCGCGTTGGCACTGCTGTTTGCCGACCTGCGCGGCTCACCGGCGCATATTTTCGCCGCCATCGGCGCGATCAGCGCCATGAGCCGCTCGGTGGATGATTCAGTCGCCTCCTGCCGCACGCAGTTTTTCGGCATTCTGCTGGGCGCGAGCTTTGGCACGCTGTTTGTCAGGCTGTTTGAAGGACTGCACTACTTCGGCATCGGCCTTGGGTTGATCGTGCTCATCCTGCTCTGCGTGCAGCTGCGGCTGCGGTTTGCCGTGCCGCTGGCGTGTATCGTGTTTGTCTCGGTCTGCCTTTCGCCCGCGAGCGAGGCGCTGCACTACGGTACAAATCGCCTGCTGGACACCTCGATCGGTTTGTTGACCGCACTGGCGGTCAACATTGCGATCAAGCCGTATAACAACCGTGCGCAGATCGAGCGGATGCTGATGTATTTTATCCAATCCGCGCCGTCGCTGGTCAAGGAGCGCGCGCTGTACGGCCACTATCCCGCGCTGACCCCGCTGGAGCGCCAGCTTGAGCGTCTCGCACAGGAGCTTGCGGTGTTCGAGGGGCAGAATGTGTTCCATATGCGCGACCGCGCCGAGCAGGCCGCGTTCCTGCGCGGCTGTGAGCAGCTTGCGCGCTCGATCTTGCAGGAGCTGCGCGCGCTGTGTGCGATGGACGAGCGCGGCCGCATCTCGCCGGAAAACGCGCGGGAGCTGGCCATACTGGGGCTGGACGCGGCCGAGGCGCCGGTCGCCCCCTGCCGCAGCGAGGCCGATATCGTCGGCAACTACCATCTGGGCAACCTGCTGCGCGCCTACCGGTATCTGAGCGAGTTTTTGTCCATCCCGCCCTCCGGCGCGGCGGCGGTCAAATGATTCCGGCGGACGGCGCGGCACACGATGAGAAAACGATAAGGGGAGTTTAAACAACAAGTATGGAAAAGAAAAAGAGAAGCAGTTTTTCCAGCCGTATCGGCTTTGTGCTGGCGGCGGCGGGTTCGGCGGTCGGTCTGGGTAACATCTGGCGCTTTCCGTATCTGGCGGCAAAGTATGGCGGCGGTATTTTTTTGCTGGTCTATTTGATTCTTGCGGTGACTTTCGGCTTTGCGTTGATGATCACCGAGATCGCCACCGGCCGCAAAACGCGCTTGTCCTGCATCGGCGCTTACCGTGCGCTGGATAAGCGTTTTTCCGCGCTCGGCTGGCTGGCCTCGCTCGTGCCGGCCATCATCACGCCGTATTACTGCGTCATTGGCGGCTGGGTGCTCAAATACTTCTTTGAATATGTCACCGGCGGCGGCGCGGCGCTGACGGGAGACAGCTATTTCGGTGATTTCATCGGCTTTACGGGCGCGGGCGTGACCGCCACGCCGCTGTTCTGGTTTGTGCTGTATGTGCTGCTGACGACGGCTGTCGTGCTGCTCGGTGTGGAAAAGGGCATCGAGAAGGTCTCCAAGATTATGATGCCCGTGCTGGTCGTGCTGTCGGTCGTCGTTGCCGTGTTCTCGCTTACCATGCCGGGCGCGGTCGAGGGGCTGAAGTTCTATCTTGTGCCGAACTTCTCCCATTTCTCGGGCACGACCGTGCTGGCCGCGATGGGGCAGATGTTCTACTCAATGTCGTTGGCCATGGGCATCATGATCACCTACGGCTCGTATATGCCGCGGGAGAGCAACCTCGAGCGCTCGGTCGGCCAGATCGAGATATTCGACACGGCCATCGCGTTCATCGCGGGTCTGATGATCGTACCCGCGGTGGTCGCGTTCAACGGCGGCGACCCGGCCAAGATAAACGCCGGCCCGGGGCTGATGTTCGGCACGCTGCCCAAGGTGTTTGAGCGCATGTGGATGGGGCACATCGTCGGCACGGTGTTCTTCCTGCTCGTGCTGTTCGCGGCGCTGACCTCGTCGATCTCGCTGATGGAGACGGTCGTCTCGATCGTGTGCGACAAGCTGCACTGGAACCGCAGGCTGGCCGCGCTGGCGGTGGCCGTGTTCCTGCTGCTGGTGGGCATCCCCTCCTGCCTTGGCTACGGCCCGTGGGCGGGCGTGACGCTGCTCGGTATGCAGTTCCTTGACTTCTTTGACTTTATCTCCAACTCGATTCTGATGCCCATCGTCGCCTTCCTGACCTGTATGCTGGTCGGCTGGGTGGTCGGCACGAAGGTCGTATCCGACGAGGTGGAGAGCAACTTCCCCTTCCACCGCAAGCGCCTGTTTGAGGTGATGGTGCGCTTTATCGCGCCCATTCTGGTCGTCTGCATTCTGGCGGGCGAGCTGCTCAAGTTCGCGGGCATCCTTTCGGTATAAAACAGAAAAGCCTGCCGCAGAGTGCAATGCTCTGCGGCAGGCTCTTTTTTCGCTGCCCCGCCTCAGCGGATGGGCAGCATTTTGCCGGTTTCGAAGGACTCCTTGCAGCGGTAGGCGGCCTCGGATACGGCTGTGCCGTCGTACACGGTCAGGTCGCTCGGCTTGGTGCCCGTGCGCACATGGTCGGTAAAGGCGACCATCTCGGCCACGAACGCCTCATGCCAGCGGCTCATAAAGTCCGGGTAATACTCCTCGCGCGAGCCGTGCTCGTCGACGATGTTGAGCAGGTTCTTCGCGCCCACGTTTGCAATGCGCAGCGTGCCGTGCGTGCCGATGATCTCAGTCTCGACATTCGAGCCGGCGGCGTGGGTGCGGTTGGTGAACATAAAGCCCATCGCGCCGTTGTCCATCTGCACGGTCGCGGCGGCGTTGTCGGCGTCGTTCAGCTCCTTGTAAAGGTCAAACTCGAACACGCCGCCGATGGCCCATACGTTTTTAACATCCGAGCCGGTGAACCAGCGGATGAGGTCGATATCGTGCACGCACATATCGAGGAACTGACCGCCCGAGTGCGGCGCGAACTTGAGGGTGGATTCGATCGTCGTGCGGGGGTCCTGCGTGTAGGAGCGCACGAGCACGACCTTGCCGATCGCGCCCGCGTCGATCTTGCGCTTGGCCTCGGCGTAGGACTTGTCGAACCGGCGCATAAAGCCGAGCTGGAAGATCAGGTCGGGATGGGCTTCGACCACCTTTTCCGCGGCCTTGCACTGGGCGACATCGGTGCCGAGCGGCTTTTCGCAGAACACATGCTTGCCGTTTTTCATTGCGATCTCGATCTGCTCGCAGTGGAGGAAAGACGGGGAGACGATCACGATCGCGTCCAGCGCGGGATTTTTGCACATCTCCTCAAAATCTGTGTAAGTATGGGGCACGCCAAGCTCCTCAGCGACCTCCTTGACGCGCGCCGCGTCCACATCGCAGATCGCGGCCAGCTCACAGCCGGGCACCTGTGTGGCCAGATTTTTCGCGTGCTCATAGCCCAGACGGCCGAGGCCGACCGAACCGACTTTTACCGTTTTCATTTCGCATTCTCCTTTTCTTGTTAGGAATGGACGGGCGCGCCGCCCGCTTGTGTACTTTCTTTCATTTTACCGCGCCGCGCCCGAAAAAACCAGAGCGTTCTTGCTTTTTGCCGCGCGAAAAAAGCCGCCTCTCGGGCGGCGGGGCGGGCGGACTTTTGGATTCTTGTTTTCCGCTCATTTGTGATACACATACTCCCGGCGGAAGGTGCGCGGCGGCATACCGACCGCCTTGGCAAACTGCGCGTTGAAGTGCGTGACGTTGTCATAGCCGACCTGCGCGGCGATGCGCGCGATGGGCAGGCCGGTGGTGATCAGCAGGGTCTGCGCCTCGCCGATGCGGCGGCGCAGCACATATTGCAGCGGGGAATAGCCGGTCGCGTCCTTGCAGACGTGGGACAGGTAGTACGGACTGACATGCAGGCTGTCCGCCATCTGCCGGAGTGAAAACTCCTCGGCAAAATGCGCGTCGATATACGCCTTGATGCGGCGGGAAAGGGCGTTTTCGTCGGCTGTGTGCGCGCCCTGCCCGGCCGCGCCGCGGTATTGCTCGACCAGCGAGAGCAGCGCCATCAGCAGGTGGTGTGCGCCGTCGTCGTTGCCCTCGGTTAGCTCGTCGTACAGCACGTCATACAGCCGCTCGAGCCGTGCGGTCTGCGGCTCGGTCAGGCGGCAGACGGGCGAAGCGTCCTCCGCGATGAGCGCGTTTTCGCGCAGGCCGGGCGCGTGCAAGCCGCCTAGCGCAAGGCTGACCGTAGAAACCGGCCGGTCAGGCCCGGAGGGCTCGTCGTGCACAACGCCGCTGTTGTAGATGAACAGGTCGCCGCGCGTGGCATCGTAGACCGTGCCGCCGACAAAATAGCGGCTGCTGCCGCCACGCACCAGCACGACCTCGACCAGATCGTCGTGCGCGTGCATGACGCGCGGGTGCGCGGACGCTTTTTCGTCCGTGCGGCTGACCGAAAACAGGCGCGGCAGCGTGCTCAGGCCAAACGGCGGCTCGTATTCCTTTTTGACAAAGCACTGTACCATGCCGCCTGCCCCCTCTCTGCTTCATCGTAGCACAATCGGGCGCGCAGGTCAAGCGCCGTCCAAAAAAGAAGACGCGCCGGGCGTGTTAGACCCGAAGCGTCTCCGGAAAGAGGGCGTTAAATGATTTGCCCGCGCAGAATGACCGAGTGTACGTTCAGCTCGTCATCCAGCAGCAGGATATTGGCTAGCTTGCCCGGCTCGAGCGTACCGTAGTCATGCGAAATACCGAGGGCGCGCGCGGGGTTGGTCGATGCAGCGCAGATGGCCTCGCCCAGTGGGATGCCCATACCGACCGCGGCGCGCACACAGTCGAGCAGGTTGATGGCCGAGCCGGCGATCGTGCCGTCGTGCAGCGTGGCGCAGCCGTCCCGCACGGTCACCGGCTGCCCGTCCACCGAATATTCACCGTCGTCCAACCCGGTAGCCATGATGCTGTCCGAAATCAGGATGACCCGCCCAGCGAACAGCTTGAACGTCGTGCGCACGACCGAGGGATGCAGGTGCACGCCGTCGACGATCAGCTCGACGCTGACCTCATCGTTATCCGCCGCCGCACCGATCACGCCCGGCGCGCGGTGGGACAGCGGCGGCATCGCGTTATACAGGTGCGCCACCTGCCGCGCGCCCCGGCGGAAGGCTTCGCAGGCCGTTTCATAGTCGGCCTCGGTATGGGCGATGGACAGGCGTACCTCGCTTGCGAGCGCTTCGATGGTCTCCATCGCCCCCTCGACCTCGGGCGCGATGTTGCATATCTTGAACAGGCCGCCCGCCTTTTGCTGCAGGCGGCGGAACATCGCCGCGTCCGGCGCATGGAGGTAAGCGCCGTTCTGCGCGCCCCGCTTGCCCATTGATAGAAAGGGCCCCTCCATATTGATGCCGACCAGCGCGGCATCCTTGCTGCGCGGCACATAGCTGGCGGCGGTCTCGGCGATCTGCGCCAGCCTTTCCTCGGGATAGCTCATCGTCGCCGGGCAGATGGCCGCCACGCCGTTCTGCGCCTGATAGCGCGCAATGGTCGAAATGGCCTCGTGCGTACCGTCGCAAAAGTCATAGCCCATACAGCCGTGGAAATGCAGGTCGACCAGACCAGGCACGGCGTACAGGCCGCTCATATCACAGGCATCCGCCGAGGGCGGGGCGGACGAGATGCGGTCGCCCGAGATGGTCAGGCCGCCGGTGGAAAAGGTGCCGTCCGGGTGATAGAGCCTTAGGTTTTTCAGTTCCATGCGGATGCCTCCGCTCAGGGAACGAGGTCGCCGCAGAGGGACAGCGCGGCCTCGTCGGCAACGACCGACACATCGGTATGCAGCTGGAGGATGGAAGCCGGTACGCGCGGCGTGACCGGGCCGAAGAACGCTTCGCGCACGACCTCGGCCTTATTTTCGCCTGAAACGACGATGACGATGCGGCGCGCGAGCATGATGGTCTGCACGCCCATGGTATACGCCTGCCGCGGCACATCGTCCGCCGAGGCGAAAAAGCGCTTGTTGGCCTCGATGGTCGATTCGGTCAGATCGACGCAGTGCGTGCCCTTGGAAAAATACTCAGCCGGCTCGTTAAAGCCGATATGGCCGTTCAGTCCCATGCCCAGCAGCTGCAGATCAATGCCGCCTGCCGCGCGGATGGCCGTATCGTACCGCTGGCACTCCTTTTCGGCGTCCATCTGCGCGCCGTCCGGCAGGTTGATGCGCTCCTTGGGCACGTTGACGCGGCCGAAAAAGTTCTTGTGCATGAAATAGTGGTAGCTCTGGTCATGGTCAGCGGTCAGGCCGCGGTACTCATCCAGATTGAAGGTGGTGCACGCGCCGAAATCCACGTCTCCCTTGTTATACCACTTGATGAGCTGCTCATAAATGCCGATCGGCGATGACCCGGTCGCCAGACCGAGCACGGAATCGGGCTTCAGGATGACCTGCGCCGAGATGATGTTGGCCGCCTTGCGGCTCATGTCGTTATAATCTTTTGCACGGATGATCTTCATAAAGCATACACCTCTACTATGTTCGTCAGTAAATTCCGGCTGTGCCGTTTTCTCAGGGGAGAGCACTGTCCGTCCGCGCGGACAAACGCCTGCGTGTCCGCTGCGTGCAGACAGGGCTTGCCGCCCGCCGGCGCAACGGCTCATAGGGGGCTTGTTAAGCCCCCTATCAAGTAATTCACAGCAGCTTTGCCAGCTCGTCCGCGACGAACCCGACCTTCGTGCCTACGATCACATCGACCCGAGTCTTGGACGGGCGCATCACGCCCGCGACACCCGCGGCGCGGATCTTCTTTTCATCCACAGCGGTATAGTCCTTGACCAAAAGACGCAGACGGGTGATGCAATGCTCGAACGACACAATATTCTCCTTGCCGCCAAGCCCGTCCAGAATGGCGGCCGCAGCCGCGGCATAATCGCTGTCGCCCGCCGGGGGCTGCACCGCCGCCCCACCCCGGGGCTTGCGTCTCCGTCTGCCCACGATACGCACCAGCGCGAAAAGCACGAGCACCGCGCCGATGCACAGCAACACGGTGGACAACCACGACTGGCCGGCGGCAGGTGGAGACGAGAGGACAAGACCGGCAAAGCCGGCCGGCAGCTCGATGTTCATACGCATTTCTCCTCTCCTCGGTCTGCCGCCGTGCGCACGGCGGGCAGATCAATCACAGATTGGCTTTCAGGAAAGTCTGAAGTGCCTTTGCGGCCTCGGCCTCGTCCTCGCCCGAAATGGTCAGCTTGATGGTCTCGCCCTTTTTTGCGCCAAGGCTCATCACGCCCATGATGCGCTTGGCGCTCACTTCCTTTTTCGGTGAAGCGATTTGGATGTCGGACTTGAATTTGGCGACCATCTCGACCAGCATACCGGCCGGGCGGGCATGGAGACCGTAGTCATCGGTGATAACATACTCTACAACTTTCATAATGGCAGCTTCCTTTCCTGATGAATGTGTGTGAATTATTTATCAATGTGCAGCAGCGGGTCACCCGCAGCCACAGCGCCCGACCGAATCGGCCGGACGGCGGCGAAAGCTTCCGTGTTGCACACGATCACCGATGTGATGGTATCATAGCCCGCGGACTGAATGGCTACCGGGTCAAACAGGATGAGCGTGTCCCCTGCCTTGACGCTGTCCTCGGTCTTGCAGCACACGGTAAAGTGCGCCCCGGCCAGCCGGACAGTGTCCACCCCGATATGGATGAGCAGCGAAACGCCGTCCTGCGTGGTCAGGCTGACTGCGTGGCCCGTGTCGAATATCAAATCGACCGTGCCGTCCGCCGGGGCGGTGATGCGCCCCTCCGAGGGGACCACCGCGGCGCCCTTGCCCAGGATGCCCTGCGCCAGAGTGGGATCGGGCACCTCGGCCAGCGGCACGACCGTGCCCGCGACCGGGCTGGGGATATCGATCCCCGCACCGCCAAGCAGGCTTTTCAGCTTACCAAACATTTGAACATCCCCTTGTTTTGACGAGTATGCCTCCTGCTGCGGAAATTATCCCGAAAAACGAAAAAGACCAAACTTCTCCGCAGAAAGACAGACTTCTCCAGCCGCCCTGCGCGAAATTTGGTTTTGCCCGCCGACGCGGTAGCAATCCAATCAGAGCTTATGCATTTGTTGTTTCTATTGTAACAAATAGCCGGCCGTTCTGCAAGTCCCTTTGCCATGGCAAATGCAACAGAAAATACCAGATATTTTTGTATAACTGCACAAAGATATGCTGTGGTATCTGCGACAGTCGCACGGTTTTGACAAGAGAGCGCGGCCTTGCCGCCACGGAAATGCGGCCGCAGGCAGACAAGGCCGGCCTTTTTTATGACAAGCGGTGCTTGAAATCCTCGTAGCCGAACACCCGCACGACCTCGTCCGTGCCGTTTGCGCGGCGCAGGCCGATGCAGGGCAGCGGCACACCGTTGAAGGTGTTGGTTTTGACCATGGTGTACAGCGCCATGTCCTCGAACACGACCTGATCGCCCGGGCGGAGCATATTGTCAAACGAATAGGTGCCGATCACGTCTCCGGCAAGGCAGGACCGCCCGGTAAGCTGATAGGTGAAGGCCTTCTGCCCCGGCTCGCCCGCGCGGTACACAGGCGGGCGGTAAGGCATTTCGAGCACATCGGGCATATGGCAGGCGGCCGAGGTATCCAGAATCGCAATGTCCGCGTGGTTGCGCATCACCTCAAGCACGCCGGCCACCAGCCAGCCGGCATTCAGCACAACGGCCTCGCCCGGCTCCAGATAGATCTGCACGCCGTACTTGTCCCGCAGGCGGAGGATGCACTGCACCAGCGTTTCCACATCGTAATCATCGCGCGTGATATGGTGGCCGCCGCCCAGGTTGAGCCACTTCATATCCTCCATATACGCGCCGAAGCGTTGCTCAAACGCCGCGACCGTGCGCACCAAATCGTCCGCGTTCTGCTCGCACAGAGTGTGGAAGTGCAGTCCCTCCACGCCGTCGAGCAGGTCGGGCTGGAAATTATCCAGCGTGATGCCGAGGCGCGAGGTCGGGCCGCAGGGGTCGTAGAGCGCGTGCTCGGCGGGCTGGGTCGAGCACTCCGGGTTGACGCGCAGGCCACAGCTTTTGCCCGCCGCGCGCGCTACATTGCCGAATTTTTTCCACTGGGCGAAGGAGTTGAACACCACATGGTCAACATAGCCCAGCAGCTCACGGAACTCGCTCTCCGGGTAGGCGGGCGCGTAGACGTGCGTCTCCCCGCCGAACTCCTCATGGCCGAGGCGGGCTTCAAACAGGCCGCTGGCCGTCGAGCCGGACAGGTATTCCCGCAGCAGCGGGTAGACCGAGAACATCGAAAACGCCTTCTGCGCCAGCAGGATCTTAGCGCCCGTGCGCTCCATCACATCGCGCAGCACGGCCAGATTTTGCACCAGCCGGTTTTCGTCCACGATAAAGCAGGGGGTGGGCAGCTCAGTAAATCTCATATCAATCCACCAGCGCGGGGTTTTCATCGATCTGCCACGGCAGCCCCCACTTGTTCAGCGCCTCCATATACGGGTCGGGGTCGAACTCCTCGACGGTGTGCACGCCGGTCTTGCTCCACTTGCCGGTCATCAGCATGGCCGCGCCGATCATCGCGGGCACGCCGGTGGTATAGCTGATGGCCTGCGAGCCGACCTCGCGGTAGCAGGCCTCATGGTCGCACACGTTGTAGATATAGGCGGTCTTGGGCTTGCCGTCCTTGGTGCCGGTGAAGATGCAGCCGATGTTGGTCTTGCCGCGGGTGCGCGGGCCAAGGGTGGCCGGGTCGGGCAGCAGCGCCTTGAGGAACTGGATGGGCACGATATCCCTGCCCTCGTAGCTGATGGGCGTGGTGGACAGCAGGCCGATGTTCTCAAAGCACTTCATGTGGGTCAGGTAGCTCTGGCCGAAGGTCATAAAGAAGCGGATGCGCCGCACGCCCGGGATGTTCTTGGCAAGGGACTCGATCTCCTCATGGTGGAGCAGGTACATATCCTTGCGGCCGACCTGATCGAAGTCATACTCGCGCTTGATGGACATGGCCGGGATCTCGACCCAGCGGCCGTCCTCCCAGTACGAGCCGGGCGCGGAAACCTCGCGCAGATTGATCTCCGGGTTGAAGTTGGTGGCGAAGGGATAGCCGTGGTCGCCGCCGTTGCAGTCCAGAATGTCGATGGTGTCGATCTGGTCAAACAGGTGCTTTTGCGCATAGGCGCAGTAGGCCTGCGTCACACCGGGGTCGAAGCCCGAGCCGAGCAGCGCGGTCAGACCGGCCTTTTCAAAGCGCTCCTGATACGCCCACTGCCACGAATAGTCGAAATAGGCGGTAAAGCCCTGCTCCTTGCAGCGCTTTTCGTATACCGCGCGCCATGCGGGGTCGTCGGTGTCCTCCGGCTCGTAGTTTGCCGTGTCCATATAGTTGACGCCGCATTTCAGGCAGGCCTCCATGATGGTCAGATCCTGATACGGCAGGGCGATGTTCATAACGATATCGGGCTTGTATTCGTCGATCAGCGCGCACAGCTCGTCGATATTGTCTGCGTCCACCTTGGCGGTGCGTATCTTGGTCGGAGTCGTACCGGCCAGCTTGTCCCGTATCGCGTCGCACTTGGACTTGGTGCGCGAGGCGATCATGATCTCCTCAAACACGTCGCTGTTCTGGCAGCACTTGTGGATGACCACGCCGGCCACGCCGCCGCAGCCGATGATAAGAGCTCTTCCCATCTTTTTGTTTCCTCCTGATAGTTTGTTCGCGCCGCAGCGCGCAATCGAATTTAAGAAAGTCAGCTTGCCGCGCATGAATGTGATATGCAGCAGCAACCGCATAGCCGTTTGCGTCAAGGACGCAGCGTCTTTTTGTATATAGGGGGTATGGATACCCCGTATATTTATTCCTCCACCTTTTCCAGCAGCTTCTGCACATAATTGGGCAGATAGAACGCGCCCCGGTGCAGGTTGGTGTTGTAATACCGTGTCTCGATGCCACGCGCGTTCCATGCATCGGCGTTTAAGTCGCGCACGGGATGCACCCCGCGCGAAGAAAAGCCGAACAGCCAATGTCCCGAGGGGTAGGTCGGGATATGCGCCTGAAACAGCCGCGAAAGCTCAAACGAGTGCACGATATTCTTGTGCGCGCGCTGGCAGGCAAGTGCGTCGGCCTTGTAAAACGGGCTTTCGTGCTGGTTGACCAGCACACCGTGCGCCTTGAGCGCGCGGCAGCAGTTGCCGTAAAACTCCATGGTGAACAGCCCCTCGCCCGGGCCAAAAGGGTCGGTCGAGTCGATGATGATCAGGTCGTACCTATCCTCGATGCGGCGGATGTACTTCAGCCCGTCTTGGTACAGGATATGCACGCGCGGGTCGGTCAGGCTGCAGGCCACGCCGGGCAGAAACTCCTGGCAGACCTTGACCACGCGCTCGTCGATCTCGACAAGGTCGATGTGCTTGATATGCGGATAGCGGCAAAGCTCGCGCACACAGCCGCCGTCCCCGCCGCCGATGACCAGCACGGTTTCGATGCGCTCGCCCAGCACGGCCAGCGGGACGTGCACCATCATCTCATGGTAGATGAACTCGTCTCGCTCGGTCAGCATCATATAGCCGTCAAGCGTCAGAAAACGGCCGAATTCCTCGCACTCGAACACGTCGATGCGCTGAAAATCGCTGCGCTCGGTATAAAGCTGCCGGTCGATCTGGATCGACAGGCCGACGGTCGGCGCGTGCATTTCGGTAAAGGTCAGCCGCATGGGCTGATCACCCCCTTGATGACTTGCAGGTTGTTGACTTCGGGATCCTCCGTGCCGAGCAGCATACAGTTTTTCTCCTTGGCGTAGCGGATATAATCGACGATCTCGGGCGTGATGCGCTCGCCCGGGGCGAGGATGGGGATACCGGGCGGGTAGCACATGACAAACTCGGCGCAGACGCGGCCGGCCGCCGCATGGAGCGGCATGGGCTGCCGCGCGGCGTAGAACGCTTCCTGCGGGCCGGCTACCACCTGCGGCGAGATGTATTCCTGCCGCATGAGCTCGGCCTTGTCCCGCTTATAGCGGCGGCGGATATCGGAAAGCGCCGCGACCAGCCGTTCGAGATCGCGCTCCCGGTCGCCGACCGAAACATAGGCCAGCAGGTTGCCGAGGTCGCCGAACTCGGTCTGGATATCGTAAAAATCGCGCAGGATGTCGTACACCTCGATACCAGCAAGGCCGACGTCCAGCGTGTTGACGGCAAGCTTGGTCACGTCAAAGTCGTAAACGGTGTCGCCGTTTATCAGCTCCCGGCCGTAGGCGTAGTAATCGCCCAGTTGATTGATCTCCTCCCGGGCGTAGGTGACAAGGTCGGTGACCTTGCGGAAGATATGCTCGCCATACAGCGCAAGGCTCTTGCGCGAGATATCGAGGCTTGCCATCAGCAGGTACGAGCCGCTGGTCGTCTGCGTCAGGTTGATGAACTGACGGATGTGGTCGGCGTTCATGCTCTTGCCGCACAGCAGAAAACTGGACTGCGTCAGCGAGCCGCCCGATTTGTGCATCGAAACGGCGGCAAGGTCGGCGCCCGCGGCCATCGCGGAGACCGGCATATCCTTGCCGAAATAGAAATGCGTGCCGTGGGCCTCGTCGGCCAGTACCTTCATGCCCTTGGCGTGCGCCAGCCGCACGATCTCCCGCACATCCGAGCAGATGCCGTAGTAGGTCGGATTGTTGACCAGCACGGCCTTGGCCGCGGGGTGCTTGTCGATCGCCTCTTTCACATCCGCGACCGACATGCCCAGCGAAATGCCCAGCCGGTCGTTCATCTGCGGGTTGACATAGATCGGGATCGCCCCGGTCAGCACGAGCGCGTTGATGACGCTGCGGTGCACGTTGCGCGGCAGGATGATCTCATCCCCCCATGCGACGGCCGACAGGATCATGGCCTGCACCGACGAGGTCGTGCCGCCGACCATCAGAAAGGCATGTCCCGCGCCGAAGGCCTCGGCGGCGAGCTGCTCTGCTTCCAGAATAACACCGGTGGGGTGGCAAAGATTGTCGAGCGGCTTCATCGAGTTGACGTCAACCGTCATACACGACTCGCCAAGAAATTTGGTCAGCTCGGGGTTGCCGCGCCCGCGCTTGTGCCCGGGTACATCAAACGGCACGATGCGCATATCCTTAAAGTGTTCGAGCGCCTCCTTGATCGGCGCGCGGGATTGATCCATCGTGAGAACCTCCTGCCGGGGCGAGAAAATTTTCCGCGCCGCAGCGCGTATGCAGTGCCAAAAAAGCCGCGACAGGTGCGTGACTTTTTTGGCAGCAAGTGTCCGGAAGTGGCGCATTGATGCACCTTTTCCAAACGCTGATCGCCCGGAGCGCTTCGCGCGGCGGGCGTTTTGCGGGAAAAACGGCCGTTTTTCTGCAAGTTCGTCAGTATATATTTTTGCCCGAAAAGATCTCGATCATCTCACGCCGCAGGTCGGAGTGGATCTTCAGCCGGGTTTTGGGCGGCAGCTCATAGATATCGGTGTTGAACAGGTAGTTTTGCAGGTCGACCTCTTTGAGCAGCATCCGCGTGTGGAACAGGTTGGACTGGTAGACGTTTACGTCGCAGGCGTCGTAGCGCTCGAGTGTTTTGGGGTCGATATAGTCCTGTATCGAGGCCATATGGTGATCCATGAACAGCTTTTTGCCCTCGATATCGCGGGTAAAGCCGCGCACGCGGTAGTCCATGGTGATGATATCCGAATCGAACGAGCCGATCAGGTAATCCAGCGTGGAAAGGGGCGTGATCTCGCCGCAGGTGGCCACGTCGATATCGACACGGAAGGTGGCAAGGCAGGTGTCCGGGTGGTATTCGGGATAGGTGTGTACGGTGACGTGGCTCTTGTCCAGATGGGCGAGGATGGTCTCCGGCAGCGGGGCGGGCTTCATGTGCTCCTCTGCGATAAGAAAGGTGACCGACGCGCCCTGTGGGTCGTAATCCTGCTTTGAGATATGCAGCACATGCGCGCCGATCATCTCCGTAACGTTTTCCATCAGCTTGGTCAGGCGTTCGGAGTTGTATTGCTCGTCGATATAGGCGATGTAGTCGCGCTGCTCGCGCTCGGTCTTGGCGTAGCAAACATCGTAAATATTGAAGGACAGCGCCTTGGTCAAGTTGTTGAACCCGTACAGCTTCAGCTTGTTCTGCATCTCTTTGCACCCTCATCCACAAATAAAAAATCCCCAAACAGGTGTGCCGGCGGCGGCATCCTTGCTTGAGGAACAAGCTTTCTACGCTGCGCCCCGCGCCCGCAAACAGCGCGCGGCGGCTGAACGATAGAGGAAAGAGTCTATATAGCAGAAAATCTTCTAACTTTTACTACTCTTATTGATTGTTTCACAAGTGTGATGTGCCCGCGGCACACGGCTTTTAAGCAGCCAACTTATAAAATTCAATAAGGCAACAAAGCTGCCTTGTTCGGCATTCGACCCGGCTGTCCGCATGGCCTTGGCGTTCCCCGGACAGGGAAGCGGTCTGAAGGAATTCTGCTGGCAAAGGCTTTGCCCCTCCGAGTGGTATAATCGTAAGAGCATATAATGCCTGCTTGCGGCTATTATACCACAGCGGCAGGCAGTTGTTCAATCGAAAGCATGAGCCGATGCGCCGCTGGTGGTATAATCGTGAAATAATTTGTATAATAGCCGTCTTGCGGCTATTATACCCTAAAAACCGCCGCAATGCAAGGATTTATTACAGGTTTAACATACCAGCGGCCGGCTCGGGCGGATAAAACAAAAAGTTTACAGCTGGGGCTTTGAAAAATCAGTCGAATTGTAGTACAATAAGACCACTGACGATTTGGGGAGAGGGCATAAGCAAGTGAAAGCAGTAGGATTTTACACCAGCACCAAGGAGAAGAAAAAGCGAAGCGGCGGCCGGGCGCTGATCGTCCTTGCGCTCATGGCGGTATCATTTGCCGCCGGTGTGCTGACGCATAAGGCGCTGGCTCGTCCGCTCAAGCCGGATGCCAACATCACCTATATCGAGGACATACCGGTAACGACCGACTTCCTTACCGAAGGCAGCCGCGCGCGCCCCAGCCAACTGCGGGAGATCAAGTACCTTGTCGTGCACGAGACCGACAATTTCTCGCCCGGCGCGAACGCCGCCGCGCACAACTCCTTTATTCATCAGAACGCAAACGCCGAATCGGGCATCGTCTCGTGGCACTACACGGTAGACGACCACGAGATATACCATCATGTGCCCGATGACGAATCGGCCTATCACGCGGGCGACGGGCAGAAAAAGGACGGCGGCAACCTAAACGGCATCGGCATCGAGATATGCGTCAACGAGGACGGCAACTACGAGCAGGCGCTCATCAACGCCGAAAAGCTGTGCGCCCGCCTGCTGCTCGAATACGGCCTAAAGCCCAAGGCGCTGCGCACGCATCAGGACTTTTCCGGCAAGGTCTGCCCGGCCAAGCTGATCGGGGACGGCCGGTGGGACGAATTCTGCGAGGCGGTGGCCAACCGGTATGAGGAGCTGAAGGCCGCGCAGAAAAACAGCTGAGCACAGCGCGGCGGTGTGCAAAGATATGCTGAAAAAGAGGCGGTTTTGTTGCAAATCGCCTCTTTTCTTTTGCGCTGGGCGGTGCTATACTCTAAGATAGGTAAATTTCAACTGATAAAGGAGTAAACTGGCATGATCGTTGTACTGAAACAGCATCCGGAAAAAGAGCGTGTCGATCGCCTGATGCGGCACTTCACCGATATGGGTCTGCAAATCAACTATTCCGAGGGCGAAAACACCACCATCCTCGGCCTGATGGGCGACACCACCCGCGTCAACGAGCGCGACATCCTTGCCTATGACGTGGTCGAGCGCGTGCAGCGCGTGACCGAGCCGTTCAAGGCTGTCAACCGCAAGTTCCACCCCGAGGACACGGTCATCGAGGTCGCCGGGCGCAAGATCGGCGCGGGCTACTTCAACGTCATGGCCGGACCCTGCTCGGTCGAGAGCGAGGAGCAGATCATCGAGGTCGCTGAGACGGTCAAAAAGGCAGGCGCATCCTTTCTGCGCGGCGGCGCGTTCAAGCCGCGCACCTCGCCGTACTCCTTCCAAGGCTTGGAGGCCGAGGGTCTGCGCCTGCTGCTCGAGGCCAAGCGCCAGACGGGCCTGCCGATCGTGACTGAGATCATGAGCGAAAAGCATCTCGACCTGTTCGCTGATGTGGATATCATCCAGCTCGGCGCGCGCAACATGCAGAATTTCATGCTGCTCAAGGAGCTTGGCCGGTCGAACAAGCCCATCCTGCTCAAGCGCGGCCTGTCCGCCACGATGGAGGAGTTTCTGATGGCGGCCGAATACATTTTCGCCGGCGGAAACACCAACGTCATGCTGTGCGAGCGCGGCATCCGCACGTTTGAGACCATGATCCGCAATAATCTGGATATCTCGGCCATTCCGCTGGTCAAGCAGTGCAGCCACCTGCCCATTATCATCGACCCCAGCCACGCCGCCGGCCGCCGGGATATGGTGCAGCCGCTGTCTCGCGCGGCCATCGCCGCGGGTGCGGACGGTTTGCTCATCGAGACGCACAACAACCCGCGCTGTGCGCTGTGTGACGGCGCGCAGTCGCTCGACCTGCCGCAGTTTGACGCGGTGATGCAGGATATCAAGCGCCGCGCAGCGTTTGAGGGACGTGCGCTGCAGCCCGAAGTGTAAACGCGAAAAAACAGCAGCCGCGCAGGCTTGCCTCCGGGAAGGGAGGACGAGCCTGCGCGGCCTTTTCTTTTACAAATTCAGATGCGGATCAGCTGGTACGCCCGCGTGCCGAGACCGAGCTTTTCGCCGTGCTCAAGCGCGGCCTGCCAGCAGGTGTCCGGGTGGGCGGCGTGGAAGTGGTCGTCCGGGTCGTCGATGTGGTGGTGCTCGTGTACATCGTGCAGCAGACAGTTGGGGTTGACGGGCGCGGCGTTCACCGCGTCCGCGCACGCCTGATCGAGCGCGACCGGGTCAAACGAGGCGAACATGCCGATGTTCGGCACGAGCGGCACGTCGTTTTCGGCGTGGCAGTCGCAGTTAGGCGAAACGTCGATGACAAGCGAGATATGGAAGCACGGCCGTCCGGCCACGACTGCCTTGGTGTACTCCGCGATCTTGCGGTTGAGGATGACGGTCGATTCGTCGAACGCGCAGCCGATCGCGTCGGTCGGACACACGGCGATGCAGCGGCCGCAGCCGACGCACTTGTCATGGTCGATATGCGCCTTGCCTGCTGTGATGGTGATGGCGTCGTGCGCGCACATGCGTGTGCAGGTGCCGCAGCCGATGCAGGGCGCCGGCTCGACCTGCGGCTTGCCCGCATTGTGCTGCTCCATCTTGCCCGCGCGCGAGCCGCAGCCCATGCCGACATTCTTCAGGCAGCCGCCGAAGCCGGCCTGCTCATGCCCTTTGAAATGGGTCAGCGAGATGAACACGTCCGCGTCCATGATGGCCTGTCCGATCTTGGCCTGCTTGACATATTCGCCGCCCTCAACCGGGACATAGGCCTCGTCCGAGCCTTTCAGCCCGTCCCCAATGATGACATGGCAGCCGGTGGAAAAGGGGGTAAAGCCGTTTAAGTAGGCGCTGTCGATATGGTCGAGCGCGTTTTTTCGCCCGCCGACATAGAGCGTGTTGCAGTCGGTCAAAAACGGCTTGCCGCCGCGCGCGCGGACGAAATCGGCCACGGTCTTTGCCCAGTTCGGGCGCAGAAAGGCGAGGTTGCCCGGCTCGCCGAAATGGATCTTGATGGCGGTGAACTTCCTGTCAAAATCAATTTCGCCCATGCCGGCGGCGGTCATCAGGCGGGTCAGCTTTTGCTGAAGGTTTTCGGTCAGCGTCGTGCGGAAATCCGCAAAATAAACCTTGGCTTCTTGCATAGCATTCATCCTTTCTTGCTTGCTTTCAGTATAGCACAGCGCAGGACAAAAGAACAGCATAAAAAGCACCTCTTTCCCCGGCGCTGTGCCTTGGAGAAAGAGGTGCGGTTTTTGCCTTATACAGTGTCCCTGCCGCCGCCGCGCGGGCGGGGCGGATGGAACGGTGCGTCGGAGGAGGAAAGCTTAGGCGTTGTCCACCTTGGCCATGTGCTCGATGAGCATGAGCAGCTTGCAGGAGTAGCCCCACTCGTTGTCATACCAGGAAACGACCTTGACAAAGGTGTCGGTCAGCTGGATACCGGCCTTGGCGTCAAAGATAGAGGTGCGCGCATCGCCCAGGAAATCGGAGGAAACGACGTCCTCATCGGTGTAGCCCAGCACGCCCTGCAGACCGCCCTCAGCCAGCGGCTTCTCGGAAGCGGCTTTCATCGCGGCGCAGATGTCCTCATACTTGGCGGGCTTGGCCAGATTGCAGGTCAGGTCGACGACGGAAACGTCCAGCGTCGGCACGCGCATGGCCATGCCGGTCAGCTTGCCGTTGAGCTTGGGGTAAACCTTGCCGACAGCCTTGGCAGCGCCCGTGGAGGACGGGATGATGTTGCCGCAGGCCGCGCGGCCGCCGCGCCAGTCTTTCTTGGAGGGGCCGTCAACGACCTTCTGGGTGCCGGTGGCCGAGTGCACGGTGGTCATCAGACCCTCGGTGATACCAAAGGCCTCGTCGAGCACCTTAGCGATCGGCGCGAGGCAGTTGGTGGTGCAGGAAGCGTTGGAGACAAAGGTCATGTCCTTGGTGTAGCTGTCCTGGTTTACGCCCATGACGAACATCGGGGTATCGTCCTTGGACGGAGCGGACATGATGACCTTCTTGGCGCCGCCGTCGATGTGCGCCTGCGCCTTCTCCTTGGTCAGGAACACGCCGGTGGACTCGACAACGTAGTCCGCGCCGACCTTGCCCCACGGGATGTTCTTGGGATCCATCTCGGCAAAGAACAACACCTTCTTGCCATCGACGGTGATCGAGCTGTCATCGTACTCGATGGTGCCGTCATAGCGGCCGTGCATGGTGTCGTACTTGAGCATATACGCCATGTAGTCCGGCGTCATGAAGGGATCGTTCACCGCCACGAACTCGATGTTCGGGTTTTTCAGTCCCGCGCGGAAAACCATGCGGCCGATGCGGCCAAAGCCATTGATACCTACTTTGATAGCCATTTTCAGTTTCCTCCTCAAATTGAAACTTTTATCGTCGGTAGCTTTATTATACACTATCGGGACGCCGGGCCGCAAGATGCAATATTTGTGAAATTAATGTCGTCCGCAATGGGGTTTTTGTATATTTTTCTTTGCAAAGCCGACCCCTCTGGTGGTATAATAAGCACATCACACAAAATATAGTATTTCAGCCGCGCACACGCCTTATGCGCGCCGGCATAAAATACACAGAGAAAGCGCATGAATTTGGAGGATATGGAGGATAGAGCATGGCGGAACCCTTTTTCTCGCAAACAGACGGCGGCGCGCTGCTGGCGCTGCTCGAGCGCACCGCGCTGCGCGACGCGGCGCTGATCACGGTCAGCGCGGCGCGGCGGGTGGAAAACTGCAGCCGGCACGCGGCCGGCTTGACCGGCCTGCGGCCGCTCGACCCGGTAGACCCGATCCTGAGCGCGGCGGCGCTTGAGGCGCTGCGCGACTGCATCGCGCGGCAAAGCGCGCGCAGCGTGTGGGAGGAGCTGGACGGCGTCGAATACCGCCTTGAGCTGATTCCCCACCGGCAGGGTGCGCTGCTCGCCTTTCTGCGCGACGACCGCGCCGTGTATGACGGTAGCCTGCGCGTGCTGCACACCAAAAGCCTGACCTACCTCGGCGGGCTGATGGCCTGCGCCGATGAGGTGGCCGACCCCGCGCTGGCCGCGCGGCTGCGCCTGCAATGCCTGCGGATGCAGCGGATGCTGGCGCATTCGGATTTTCTGCACGACCCGCCGCTGACCGAGCAGCTTCGCCTGCGGCACTGCGACCTTGCCGACCTGTGCCGGGAGACCGCCGGGCAGACCGCGGCCTACTGCGGGTGCCGCATCACGCTGCAGCTGCCGGACGGCTGCGAAATGCTGCTCGACCGCCATCTGGTCGAGACTGCGCTCTATAACCTGCTGACCAACGCCGTGCAGGCCACGCCCGACGGGGGCGATATCACGCTTTCGCTGCGGTGCGACGGCGAGCTTGCGACCGTCACCGTGGCCGACCGGGGCGCGGGGCTGGACGCTGCGCTGTTTGAGGGCTTGCTCTCCGGCTGGCAGCGCACCGCGCCGCTGGAGGATTATCTTGCGCTGGTGCGGCAGGGTACGACGCCCGGCCTTGGCCTGCCGCTGGTGCAGCGCGTCGCCCAGCTGCACGGCGGCACGCTGCTGCTCTCGCCGCGCGAGGGCGGCGGCAGCGAGCTGCATTTTTCGCTTGCCCGCCTGCCCGACGCGCTGGCCGACCTGCATGCCTATGCGCCCATGATACTCGACGAGGGCTGCCCGGTCGCGCAGTTTGAGCTGTGCTGCCTTAATCAGCCTCCCCTTGCCTGACAGCCCCACACAAACGACAAAAAGTGCGAAAACCGGTGTTTTCGCACTTTTTTGCTGCAATCGTTACGCCGTGTCCGGCGGGGGGCTTGCTCAGTCCTGATAGAACGCCGCAAAGCCCTTGTATGCCATATACAGGTCGAGCTTGGCGATCAGCTCAAACGGCGAGTGCATCGAGAGCACGGGCACGCCCGCGTCCACCGTATCCACATTCCGGTTGGCCAGATACATGGCCACCGTGCCGCCGCCGCCCTGATCGACGCGGCCAAGCTGGCCGGTCTGCCAGATGACGCCCGCCTTGTCCAGTATGCAGCGGATGCGTGCCATCAGCTCGGCCGGGGCGTCGTTCGTGCCGGCTTTACCGCGCGAGCCGGTGTATTTGACCAGCGCAAAGCCGCAGTTGATGCGTGCATCGTTGCGCTTTTCCGATACCTCGGGGAAGTTGGGATCGAACGCGTTGCACACATCGGCCGACAGGCAGACCGAGTTTTCAAGGCACTCGCCGGTCAGCACGTCCTCAGCGCGGCACAGGTCGTCAATAAAGGTGTCAAACGCGCGGGACTGCATCCCGGTCACGCCGTCCGAGCCGATCTCCTCCTTGTCCACCAGCAGGCAGACGCAGGTGTGCGCGGGCGTGGTCTGCAAATCGATCAGCGCGGTCGCCGCGGGATAGGAGCAGACGCGGTCATCATGCCCGTATGCGCCGACGAGCGAGCGGTCAAAGCCGATGTCGCACGCCTTGAACGCGGGCACGCAGCATAGCTCGGCCGAGAGGAAATCGGCCTCGGTCATACCGTAGGCGCGGTTCAGGTGCTCCATGACGGCAAGCTTTATCTTGTCCGCGCATTTTTCGTCCACAGTCTCGCTCGGCGCGGAGCCGATGAGAATGTTCATGCCCTCGCCCTTGATGATATCGGTGGCCTTTTTGGTCATTTGCTCGCTGGCCAGATGGGGCAGCAGGTCGGTGATGACGAACTTGGGGTCGTCCAGCTGGTCGCCCACGCGCACGGGCACGGTCTTGACCTGACCGTTTTCGCACACGCACACCACGCCGCGCAGCTCAAGCGGGATGGCCGTCCACTGGTATTTTTTGATGCCGCCGTAGTAGTGGGTCTTGAAGAACGCCATACCGTTGTCCTCGTAGAGCGGCACGGTGCGGATGTCGATGCGCGGCGCGTCGAGGTGGGCGGCGGTCAGGTGTACGCCGTGGCGCAGGCTCTCCGTGCCGATCACGGCCAGCGTGATGCCCTTGCCCCGGTTGACCTGATAGAGCCGGTCGCCCGGCTTTACGCCGCCGTCGCGCGTCCACGCGCGAAAGCCCTTGGCCTCGGCCATGCGCACGATCTCGCGCACCGCGTCGCGCTCGGTCTTGGCCTCGTCGAGAAAGCGCTTGTACCCCTCGGCATAGGTCTGGATGGCGTGCTTGTCGCTGTCGGTCAGCCGGTCAAAGCCGGTTTTTTTGTCGTAAAACAGTTGTTCAGCTGTCATTTTTTCCATCTCCTTTGATGAGAATAGCATATAAAGCATCGGTGTCCCGCCACAGCGCGGCAAGATCGCCGTTGTTTTCCAGAATATAGTCGCACCGCGCACGGAAAAAGCCGTCGTCCGGCTGCGCGTCGATGCGGGCGCGGGCGGCCTGCTCGGAAATGCTGTCGCGCGCCATCACGCGCCGCACCCGCGTTTCGCGGTCGGCCAGCACGCCGACCACCGGCCCGCAGAGCGCGCGGTAATCGCCGTCAAACAGCGTCGGCGCGTCAAGCAGCACGATGGGATGGCCGCGCTGCGCTTCGAGCGCATCCATGGATGCCCGCAGGATATACGGGGCGGTCAGCGCGCCCAGCCGCGCGCGCTTTGCCGGGTCGGCAAAGACGAGCTGCGCGAGCTTCGGGCGGTCGAGCGCGCCCTCGGCCGTCAGCACGCCGCCAAAGGCAGCGTCGAGCGCGGCCAGCATCTCGGTATTCGTGCGGCACAGCGTGTGATAGACTGCGTCCGCATCCACCCAGCCCGCGCCAAGGTCGCGCATACGCGCCGCGACCGTGCCCTTGCCAGTACCGCTGCCGCCGGTCAGACCGATCACTTTCATTTTACCACTTCCTCTGTCCGGATATGCGGGCGGTGCTTTGGGTTTTCGGCCTGTCATACGTCGACCGTCCGGAAGCCCGCCGCCTTTTGGATGCGGTTGGCGACCGCAAGTCCCAGCCCGTCATTGGGGGGGCACTGCGCCCAGATCTGCCGCACGGCAGTGTCGTCAAACGCGCGCAGGCAGTCGAACACCGCGCGCGCCTGCGCGGCAAGGTCGGCCTGCGCGCCGAAGCAGGCCACTACGCAGGCGGAAAAGCAGTCCCGGTATTCGTCAAAGCAGAGCACGCCGTCGCCCGGGGCGGCGTGTGCCTTGATATAGGCCGCCGCGGCCTGCGGCTGCCCGCGCACGACCGTGACAGGCGCTTTCGGGGCGTAATGCCGGTATTTCATGCCCGGCGCGGACACCCGTGCCTCATCCCCGATCTTTTCATACAGCGCGCGGTCCAGCTCGACCGTGCCGAGCACACCTTGCAGCTGCTCGAGTGTAACGCCGCCCGGGCGCAGCAGGCGCGGCCTGTCCTGCGCGAGTGTGACCACGGTAGACTCAACCCCCACGCCGCATGGCCCGCCGTCTAGTACGGCGGCGATACGGCCGTCCATATCGCGCAGCACATGCGCGGCGGTTGTCGTGGACGGCCGTCCCGACAGGTTGGCCGAGGGCGCGGCCAGCGGCACACCGGCGGCGCGGATGAGTGCGCGCGCGAGCGGGTGCGCGGGCAGGCGGACGCCCACCGTGTCCAGCCCGCAGCAGACCTCCTCCGGGATGCAGGCCGCCTTGGGCACGATCAGGGTCAGCGGCCCCGGCCAGAACGCCTCAGCCAGCCGCGCGGCCTGCGGCGGCACGGCGGGGCACAGCGTATTCAGCTGCGTGGCGTCCGCGATGTGGACGATCAGCGGGTTGTCCTGCGGGCGGCCCTTGGCGTGAAAGATCTTTGCCACCGCGCGCCCGTCCAGCGCATTTGCCGCAAGGCCGTACACCGTTTCGGTGGGCATACCCACCACCTCGCCCTGCTTTATCAGGCCGGCGGCAATCTGCACCGCGTTTACATCGCTTTCCGGCAATAATAGATGTGTTTGCATCATGACACACTCCCGGTATCCGCGGCAAGGCCGCCTGCGCGCAGCTTTTCCGCGGTGTCGGCGGCGATGAGCGCGTCAAGTATCTCGTCCATCTCACCGTTTAAAAACTGGTCGAGCTTGTAGATGGTCAGCTTGATACGGTGGTCGCTGACGCGATTTTCCGGGAAATTATAGGTGCGGATGCGCTCGGAGCGGTCGCCCGTGCCGACCTGGCTTTTGCGGTCGGCCGCGATGGCGGCCTGCTGCTTTTCGACCTCGGCTTCGTACAGGCGGCTGCGCAGCACGCGCAGCGCCTTGTCCTTGTTCTTGTGCTGGCTGCGCTCATCCTGACACTCGACCACCGTGTTCGTCGGGATGTGGGTGACGCGGATGGCCGAGGAGGTTTTGTTGATATGCTGGCCGCCCGCGCCCGAGGAGCGGAAGGTGTCGATGCGCAGATCCTTGGGGTCGATATAAAAGTCGATCTCCTCGGCCTCGGGCAGCACGGCGACCGTTGTGGTCGAGGTGTGCACGCGCCCTTGGCTCTCGGTTTCCGGCACGCGCTGGACGCGGTGCACGCCGCTTTCAAACTTGAGGCGCGAATACACCATCTCACCCGCCACGCGGAACACGATCTCCTTATAGCCGCCAAGCTCGGTCTCGGATTTGCTCATCACCTCGGTCTGCCAGCCGCGCGCCGCCGCGTACATCGTGTACATACGGTATAGGTCGGCGGCAAAGAGCGCGGACTCCTCGCCCCCCGCGCCGCCGCGTATTTCGACAAAGATGTTTTTGCGGTCGTTCGGGTCCTTGGGCAGCAGCAATATGCGCAGCTCGCCGGCCAGCCGCGCCGCGTCCTCCTTGGCCTGCGCCAGCTCCTCCTGCGCCAGCTCCCGCATATCGGGGTCGGACAGCATTTCGGTCGCCTCGGCGATGGTCTGCCGCGCGGCCTCGTGGGCGCGGTACACCGCGACGATGGGCGCAAGCTCGTTGCGCTCGCGCAGCAGCGCTGCCGCCCGGCCGGGGTCGTCGTACAGGTCGGGCGCGGACAGGCGCATTTCCAGCTCGTCCAGCCGCGCGGCCAGCGATTTTACTTTTTCAAACACAAAGTGTACCTCCCTCAGACGGTCGAAAGCCCATGGTCTTTGCTTACCAGCGTCCGGTCAGCATCAGCCCCACAATGGAGCAGTATTCCCGGCAGCGCACGCTGATCCACTGGCCGGGGTACGGCGTGGGCGCGGGTATGCCCACGGGGTCAAGTCCCGCGCTTTGCAGCAGCACGCGGGCGCGCGCCACATGGTAATCGCTGGTGACGACCGCTGTGCGGTCGCTCGGCGCGAGGAACTCCCGCGCGTTTTGGATGTTTTCAATGGTGTTGTTCGACTTATCCTCCCGGTGCAGCCGCGCCGGGTCGATGCCCCGTGCCGTCAGGTAGTCGAACATCGCGTCAGCCTCGCTGCGCGGCTCGTTCGCGCCCTGCCCGCCGCATAGGATGGCCTGACTTTTCGGATATTGCGTGAGCAGCGCGGCTGCGGTATCGCACCGCGCAGCCAGCGCGGCGGAGGGCTGGCCGTTCGGATTGACCAGTGCGCCGAGCACGAGAAAAAAGTCGGTATTTGGCACATTCTCGCGGCTGTATGCATCCATGCGTAAGCCTGAGCCGATCACGACCAGCTGGATATAGGCAAACGAGAGGACGAACAGCGCAAACAGAGCACGCCCCGCCACGGCCAGCGTCGCGCAGAGCTTGTGCCGCGTCCGCAGGTGCAGCATGCATGCTTCGCCCGCGCAGCCCGCGGCCAGCGCCAGCAGAAACACCCCGCCAAAACGCGCCGGCGCCCACGGCAGCTGCACCGCGCCGAGCACGGTGGACAGCAGGGCAAGCCCCAGCCATAGCCTGCGCTCGCTCATGTCTGCATTTCCTCCAGCGCGGCGGCGGCCGTCTCCCATTCCGTGAGCTTGTCCGCAAGCGCGGCGTCGCATGCTTCCTTTTCGCTCATCAGCGTGAGCAGCCGCGCGGGATCGGAAGCCGCGTCGGCCATCTGCTGCGTGAGCGTATCGGCCTGCCGCTCGAGCGCGGCGACCTCGCGTTCGAGCGTGGCAAGCTGCTTTTGCAGGGTTTTCGCCCCACCCGCGCGCCGGGGCTTGGGGGAGGGGGCGGGCGTGTCCTCCTGTGCCTTGGGCGCGGACGGCGCGGTAGCGGGTGCTCCCGTCCGCTCGCGGTAGGCCAGAAAGGCCGTGTAGCCGCCGGCGAAGTCGGTCAGTCTGCCGTCCTCCAAATACAGCACGCGGGTGGCGAAACGCTCGACAAAGTAGCGGTCGTGCGAGACGAACAGCAGCGTGCCGTCAAAGGCCTCGACCGCCTGCTCGATCCACTCGCGCGAGGCAAGGTCGAGGTGGTTGGTCGGCTCGTCCAGAATAAGGAGGTTGAGCGGGTCGTACATCAGCTCGCATAGCCGCAGGCGGCTTTTTTCCCCGCCCGAGAGCATTTCCACCGTCTTATACTGTATTTCCCCGGAAAACTGAAACGAGCCAAGCCGGTTGCGCGCCACCTGCATGGAGACGTTCTTATCGTAGATCAACGTGTCGATCAAATTGCGGTGGGGATTGGCAAACTGCACCTGCTGCGGCAGGTAGGCGGGCTTCAGGCCGACGCCCCGGCGTATGACGCCCGTGTCCGGCTGCTCCTCACCCAGCAGCAGCCGCAGCAGCGTGGTCTTGCCCGCGCCGTTTGCGCCCAAGAGCGCCACGCGGTCACGGTTGCGGAGGGTAAAGCTGATATCGCGCAGGATCTCCCGCCCGTCATAGGTCTTGGAAATATCCCGCACCTTCAAAAGCTCCTCGGTCTCATAGTTCGGGTCGCCAAAGGTGACGGTCATACGCTTGTCGGCCTTGGGCCGGTCGGTGACAGTCATGCGCGCAATGCGCTTTTCAATGGACGCAGCGCGCTTGGCCAGATGCTCGGTGCCGTGCTCGTGCATGGTGCGCGCGACGGCCTCGAGCCGCTTTTTCTCGGCCAGCTCGTGCTCGTGGTGCTTGAGCTGCTCCGCGCGGCGGCGTTCGCGCTCGACCGCGTAATACGAATAGCTGCCCTGATAGAAATGGCAGGCGCAGTTCTCGATCTCGATCACGCGCGCGCAGCAGCGGTCGATAAACCAGCGATCGTGGGAAATGATGAGCACCGTGCCGCGGTAGCTCTCAAGATAGGTGCCCAGCCAGTCGACCGCGTCCATATCGAGATGGTTGGTCGGCTCGTCGAGCAGCAGGATATCGGTCTGCTCCAAAATGACGCGCGCCAGATTGATGCGCGTCTTTTCCCCGCCGGAGAGCAGATCAAAGCGCTGCGCGCGCATTTCCGCGGGAATCGCAAGGCCGTTGCATACGCGGTCGATCTCGTAATCGCGGTTATAGCCGCCGAGCGCTTCGAGCCGCGTTTCCAGCCGCGCGTAGCGGCGCAAAAGCGAAGCGTCGTCCGGCCGGCGGGTCATCTCGTCGGTCAGTTCGTCCATCGCCCGCACAAGCTCGTCCGACTCGCGCAGCGCCAGCCGAAGCACGTCCTCGACCGTCGCGTCGGGTGCGAAATCGGGCATCTGGTCGATCACGCCCGCCGTGCGGTTCTGTCCGAAGGACACATGGCCGCCGTCGTAGGGCAGGCGGCCGGTCAGGATGTGCAGCAGCGTGGTCTTGCCCGCACCGTTCGCGCCGAGGATGGCGACCTTCTCCCCAGGCTGGACGTCAAAGCTGATGTCCTTCAAAATCAGCTTATCGCCGTAATATTTGGTCAGGTTTTGTACGGTAATATCGGCCACAGAGGCAAGCCCCTTTCGATGCATTCATAATCAGCTTATAGTATAGCACATTTTGCGCGTATCGAAAAGCCTTAAAAAAGGGAGAGAACCCGGGGGGGTTCTCTCCCTTCATTGTATTTCCCTTGGCGGTCACTCAAGCATGACGCGCTCGCGGATCGGGCCGGTGACGGACAGCGTGACCGACTGCGTGGTATAGCCGACGCACGAGACCTGCGCAACATAGTTGCCGCGCTTTAGGCTGAACGAGGCCGTGCCGTCCGCGCCGGTGGTCACGCTCTTGCCGCCGACCGTGACCGACGCGCCCGAAAGCATTGCGCCGTAGCGGTTGGTGACGATGAGCTGCACGTTTTCCAGTATCTCGCCGGCCAGCTGCACCTTGCGGGGCGAGGATACGCTGACCGTCTGGCTCAGCGGCGCGGTGAAGCGCTCATGCGAGGCCGCGACCGTGTACGAGCCGCGCTTGACGTATACGGTGGCCTGTCCGTTGATATCGGTCAGCATGGTCTGCGTGGCCGTGCCGGTCAGGTTTTCGGTCGGCGTGAAGGTGACGGTCGCCCCCTCGATCGGCAGGCCGAGGTCGTCCACCACCTGCGCGGTGAGCGGATAGGTGGTGACAAAATTGACGCGCAGCACCGGATTTACGCCGCTGGACATGATAAAGGTGAAATCGACATAGGTCGCGTTGTTCTGGCCCAGCTCGGCGATGGCCGTGCGGTTGATGGTGACCTGATTGCCGTTTATTTTATACTGCCAGTTTTCCTCGAGCGTTTTGCCGCGCGCTTGGATGTTCTTCAGCGTCGCGCCGCTGGCGGGATTGAGCGTGACGGTGATATCGGCATAGCCGCCTGCGTTTACGTTGGAGTCAAAGTCGACCTCGCTCGGCAGGATCTCGTTGACCGGCGCGGTGTCGACAATGTTCAGCAGGCAGGAGAGCGGCAGACCCTTGCTCGGCACAAAGCTGACCGTGTACGAGCCTTTGCCCCGCTTGTTTAGTGCGTCCCGCATCAGCGTGACTTGGCCGGTGGCGTGGTTGTAGGTATAGTCCGTGCCGCGCTCGAGCACGGTGCTGCCCAGCTTGACCGAATCGAGCAGCACACCGGCGGGCAGCGTGACGGTAACGGTCAGGTCGGCGTAATTGGGCGAGGCGTCATACCGGTCGAAGGTCAGCTGGGTGGGATTTACCAGCCCCTGCACCGAGCCGGTCATCGAAAGGCCGATGGCAGCGGTCGAGCCGTCGGCAAACACCAGCTCGGCGGTGTATACGCCGGCCGTCAGTGTGGACAGGTAGGATTTGTAGATGCGGATGCCGTTTCGGTCGGTCAGCAGGTTATAGTCGCTGCCCATGCGCAGGACATCGTTGCCCACGGTGACGCGGACGAGGTCGTTCTTGTCCGCGTTGAAGGTAAAATCGTAGGAATGGGCGATCGCGTCGGCATTGCCGAAGTTGATCGACAGGGTGGACGGCTGGACGGACACGCTGGTCGACGAGGTGACGGTTTCACCCGCGATGGTGGCGGTTACGCCGCTGCCCAGCTCGACCGAGCCGGGGCGCATCAGCAGCTCGCAGCCCGAGGCGTTCAGGATAGCCTTTTGTACCGCGCCGCCGCCCGTCACGGTCGTGCGGCCGCCCGCCTTCAGCTCGGTGATCGAGGTGCTGCCCGTGGTCAGGATGGCCGCTGCGCCCGTGGTCGTCGTGCTCCACACGGCCGCGTCAAGCGTCAGCGACACGCCGTTTCCGGTAACGGTCAGGTCGGACAGGCCGCCGGCCGAGGCCGACAGGCCGCTTTCGCGCAGCACAGCGTCGGTCTGTACCTCGGTATAGCCGATGTTGGTGTTGCCCGTGCAGATGACCTCGGGATCGGGGCCGAGCGCGCCGGAGACGATCATGTTGACCGCGGACACGCCGTTCATGGTCACGCGGCCGCCGCCAATGATGATATCGCCGTCAACGGTGACGTTGGTCAGCGTCACGCTGCCCGCGCCGACACCCTCGGTGATGTACAGGTTGCCGGGCACGGTCACGTCGGCCAGCGTGCCCGCGGCGGAGATGGTCACGTTGCTGGTCGTGCTGCGCAGGTCGGCGTCGCCGTAGGTGCCGTTTTCCGTGCGCAGCGGCGAGCCGAGGAAGAAATAGAGGATCTTGGCGATCTCCGCGCGGGTGACAAGCCCGGTGGGGCGGAAGGAGCCGTCGGGATAGCCGCCTATGTAGCCCTGCTTGGCGGCCTCGGCCACATAGGCGCGGCTGTAATCGGCCAGCTTGTCCTTGTCGGTAAAGGTGAGCGCGTCGGTGTTGGCGGCCGGCGTGTACTTGTGCAGCCGGCCGAGGATGGTGGCCGCCTGCTCGCGGGTCAGCGTGGCGGTCGGCGCCATTTTATTGTTGCCCACGCCGTTGATGTAGCCGTATTTGACCGCAATCTGCACGGTCTCGTAGTATACATCGCCCGGCTGTACGTCGGTATAGCTGATCTCGGCGGTCTGGGTAAAGCCAAACGCGCGGTTGATGTAGCGCATGAACTCCCAGCGCATGATCGCCTGATCGGGCGTGTAGTTGCCCGAGGAGGACGGGTTTATCACGCCGATCTTGTGCAGCTCGGTCAGATACGTCTTGGCCCAGTGGCTGTCAATGTCGGAAACGGCAAGCGCCGCCGGCAGCGCGCACAGCAGCATGGCAGCCGCCAGCACGGCGGACAAAAATCTTTTCAAAGCAATCACCTCGTTGGTATGGTTATTTTCTATTTTACCATTATTTCATGCATTTGTGTAGTTATTTTTTTGCGCGCCGCCCTTAAAGCCGAAATAAAGCGGCGGGCGCGCTTGTGCCGCACCGCAAAATGCGGTATACTGATACCATCTATCAAAATCCACCACAGACAGAGGGATAAACCTATGAAACTCAAAACCAGATTGGCCGTGCTCGTGTGCAAGGCTGCGGGCGCGGTGCTGCGCCGCCTTGGCCGCGGCGGCACCAACCTGCCCGGCAAGCTCGCGCTGCGCATAGACGGCGATATCCTCGGCGCGCTGTCGCAAGGGGTAAAGGTTACGGTCGTCACCGGCACGAACGGCAAGACCACCACCTCCCGCATGATCGAAAAGGCGTTTGAGGACGCGGGACTGCGGTATTTTGCCAACAAATCGGGCGCCAATCTGCTCACGGGCATCATCGCCGTGTTCGCGCAGCACTGCACGCTTTCCGGCAAATGCCCGTACACCCACGCGCTGATCGAGTGCGACGAGGCCGCCTTCCGCACGGCGAGCAAGTTCCTGCCGGTCGAATGTCTGGTGGTCAACAACATCTTCCGCGACCAGCTCGACCGCTACGGCGAGATCACTCACACCCTAAACGCCATCCGCGAGGGCATTACACACATCCCGGAGGCGACCGTGTGCCTCAACGCCGACTGCTCGCTGACCGCCTCGCTCGCCCGGGCCCTGCCCAACAAGGTGGTCTGGTTCGGCGTCAACGTGCCGATCTACGAGGATGCGGCGCACGAGCTGTCCGACGCGCCCTACTGCATCCGCTGCAAGACCGAATATGAATACGATTATGTCACCTACGGCCATCTGGGTGGCTTCCGCTGCCCCAAATGCGGCTACCGGCGCCACGCGCCCGATATCGCGGTGACCAAGGTGGTGTCCGCCGGGGCAGATGCCTCCGACGTGCTGCTCTCGGTGTATGGCCGGGAGCATGAGGTACACATCAACCTGCCCGGCGGGTATAACATCTACAACGCGGCGGCGGCGGCCGCGGCTGCGCACGTCGTCGGCATCGGGGAGGAGACTGCGCTCGGCGCGCTGGCGGCGTTTGAGTGCGGCTTTGGCCGCGCCGAGCAGTTCAGCCTTGGCGCGTGTCAGGCGCGTATGCTGCTGGTCAAAAACCCGGCGGGCTTCAATCAGGTCATCAACCTGATCGCGCATGACGACGGGGTGTGCAAGCTGGCCTTTCTGCTCAACGACCGATTTGCCGACGGCACGGATATTTCGTGGATATGGGACGTTGATTTTGAGTCGCTCGCCGCGCAGCAGGCGCGGTTTACGCGCGTGCTGGTCTCGGGCATCCGCGCGGACGATATGGCGCTGCGGCTCAAATACGCCGGCTTTCCGCTGGACAGGCTGGCGGTCGTGCGTGACTTCGGCGCGCTGCTCGACGAGATCGGCGCGGACGACACGCCCGCCTTTCTGATGCCGACCTACACCGCGATGTTCGACCTGCGCGGCGAGATCGGCCGCCGCACGAACGTCAAGGCATTTTACGAATAAGGGGGGCGGAGCAAATGAAAACCGAACTCAATATCTGCCATCTTTACCCGGATATCCTCAACCTGTACGGCGACCGGGGCAATATCATCACCCTGCGCCGCAGGCTTGCCGCGCGCGGCATCGGCGTGACGGTAGACGAGTGCTCGATCGGCCAGTCGCTCGATATTGACGGGTACGATATCTTTTTCATCGGCGGCGGGCAGGATTTTGAGCAGGAGGTGCTGCTGCGCGACCTTGCCGGGGGCAAGGGGCGCGATATCCGCACGGCGGTCGAGGAGGACAAGGTCTTTCTCGCCATCTGCGGCGGCTACCAGATGCTCGGCCAGTATTACAAGACGTGGGACGGCGTGCAGCTCGATTTCATCGGCGCGCTCGATATCCACACCGTCGGCGCGAAGGAGCGCATGATCGGCAACTATATGTTCCAAACCACGCCCGAAAGCAGCGGGGCGCTGGTGGTCGGCTTTGAAAACCATTCGGGCAAGACCTATCTGGGCGAAAGCGTCGCGCCGCTCGGCATGGTGGTGGCGGGCTTTGGCAACAACGGCGAGGACCAGACCGAGGGGGCGCGCTACCGCAATGTGTTCGCCACCTATTCGCACGGCTCGCTGCTGCCCAAAAACCCGGTTTTGTGCGATTTTATCCTGCAAACTGCGCTCGAGCGCAAGTACGGCGCGGCCGAGCCGCTGCTGATTCTGGACGACACACTCGAGCAGAACGCGCACGATTATATGCAGAAGCGGCTCAGCAAGGCTTGAGGGGCGGCGCGCCCTGCGGGATAAGGCCGCCCTGCCGCCCGCAGCCAAGAATGTGTAGTCTTATAAGCCGCATCCCCTATTTTTGTGCAATATTCTTTGTGAACGCTGGGCAAAAAGTGCAGGATTGTTGAAAAGTGTCCGGGCTGTTTGTGCGATAATATAGGCAAAAAATACGCTGTGCCCAAGGGAGGTGCTGCCGTGTGCTGAATCCGTATTTTGAATCCGATCATCTTGCGCGTGCGTTTGCGGGCGGCAAGCATCCAACGCTCCTCTATATCACGAAGCAGCAGTTCGGCGGCGCAAAGCACGACCGCCCGATGCACAGCCACGACTCCTTCTGCGAGCTGCTGCTGGTTTACCGGGGCTTTGCCTCCTATGCGATCCGCAACCATTCCTTCCCCATTCAGGAGGGCGATATCCTGTTTTACAATCAGGATGAGTCCCACGAGGTGCGCAGCATCTCGGGCACAGAGGTCGGCACCTATTGCTTTGCCTTTTTCGGCTTGCAGTTTGAGGGCTTGCCCCAGAACCACATCATCCCGGCGAGCAGCCATCCGGTGCGATCCTCCGGTATGCAGTTTGAGTTTCTCAGCCAGCTGTGCGAGCAGGCCTACCAGAGCCTTGATACCGATTTGGCCGGCAAGGCGCTCGCCCAGTGCTTGGGCACGGCCTTTCTACTGATCGCCCGGGGGCTGGACGAGGCCTCCTTCGTCCACCAAAGCTCGCAGGATGACATGAAAATGGCCGACCGCATCCGCCGCTATCTGGACGCGCACTATACCGAGCCGATGCAGCTGGCCGCCATCGCCGAGGCGTTTGGGTGCAGCGAGTCCTATATCTCGCATGTGTTCAAGCGCTGTGTCGGTTATTCGCCCATCCAGTATGTGATACGGCGGCGCATTGGGCTGGCGCAGACCTATCTGACCACGACGGACTACACAGCCACGCACATCGCCACGCTGGTGGGCTACGACAACACCAATTATTTCAACACCATTTTTACCAAGGTGGTGGGCATCTCGCCCATGCGGTACAAGAAGCAGTATCTCGAAGCCATGCACGGCAAGGCCATGCCATAGCAGTAATAAAAAAGTCACGCTGACGGCAGCGTATAATAACACAAGTTTAATAAAGTTTAGTTCGAACAGCGTGGCGTAAAGTCACGCTGTTCTTCTTTCTGCTGCGTGATTGAGCATTTCCGCGATAATGCTTTCGGGTTAGGAAGCCGATACAGGCAAGGCTGATTTTTACATCCTGTTATGATGCTGCCAATTCTGTCAGCATCGTTTTTTTTTGATGCGCAGGGCGTCCGGTTGTGCAGGAGCGGAACAAGCCCCCGTTCCGAATCAGCTTCATTACTTTCCGGGCGGTCTTTTCCAATTCGCCGACTAAGCGGGGGTCTGCAATACGCACAGCTTGTCCGCCTCGATTTTTCACAACCCTATCGTAATCCCCACAAGAAACACGCCCTCGCGGGGGATAATATCAAGGTCGCCGCCATGGCTTTCAATAATTTTCCGGACGGAGGAAAGCCCGATCCCATGATAGGGGGAGATCCCTTTTCGGGAAAGGAACAGACTGCTCTCTTGCATTGTCTGACCGTTGTAAGTGTTTTCCACCTTCAGAAAATACATGCTGCCTCTGGTTTCTCCCGCGACCAGAATACGGCGCGCACCATGTTTTTGCCGGCCGCACGCTTCTACTGAATTGTCTAGCAGATTGCCAAGCACCGTACACAGCTCCACATCTGTCAGTGGTATTTGATCGGGAAGATCGAGCCGCACCTGAAATTCTGTCCCCTGCGTCTGCATCATGCCATAGTAATATTCGATCAGCGCATTTACGGCGGGATTTTGACAGAATGCAACATGGGAATAGCTGGATACTGCCGCCACCTGCTCCTCCACCTGGGACAGGAATAGACGTATATCCGATTGTCCGTGTTCGGCTGCCATCCGGTCTATGGTGCGCAGATGATGTTTGATGTCGTGGATCAGCCTCCGGTTTTCTGCTGCCGTTTCAGCAATCTGGCGGCTATATTCGGTCTGCATCGAGAGCTGACGGATGACCTGCTTGCGCTCCTCCTGAAAAACCAGACTGTTCCCATATCCTTCCACCACATCGCGCCAGAGGGAATAGCCGATCGCCGCTGCCAAAAAGAAGCTGCTCCATTCCACAAACCATCCCCCAATAACAGGCTCATAAACCGGCAGAAGCCGATTCCATACAAAGGCGCAGGTTGCGGCCACGGTAGCATAGAAAATCGCTTTGCTGCGTTTCTGTCCCCTGTGAATGGCAAGCACAGCAGTGATAAGCAGATAGAGTGCGCAAGCCGCTTTATAGCAAAAGACAGATGCCGAAAAGAAGCGGATCGCCGCCAGAGAAAGATGGGAGGCTATCATTCCATACCCCAACGCATACACACAAAAGGCAGCGCCCACCCCATTGCTGATGGCCGCGGGCAGAAATCCTGGCTTGCATATCCGGTTTTGCAGGATCACAATCAGCCATGCAGCCAGATAGATGCAGAACAGTTCCAACGCATACCAGGGGAACACAGGAACCGCCGCTAACATATGCAGCACAGGATAGGAAGAAAGGCCGCACATGGCAAGGCAGATCAGCCCGAACAGCAGAGTATTTTTCTGTTTCATCCGCTTGCTGAAATAAAAGGCCAGCAGCGCACAGACGAACATAATGGTACAGACGAATAGGCAGACTGCGAACCGAATGCCTCTGGAGGTGCTTACTGCAATCATCGTCCCGAAAGCAGGAGGATAAATGATTCCGCCATAAAAATGATCGTAGTTGCTGACCGCCATGGTGAGGGTAACCGGCTCTCCCCCATAAAAGGTGACTATACGGTTTTGAATCAGCGGTGTGCCGGACGCTGGTTTCCCCATTTGCAGGATCAGGTCGTCGTTCAGGTAAAGGGTGTAAGCAGAAAATACTTCAGGAATTTCCAGCGCATATCCGTCTTTGCGTTCCGGCAGAAACAAGGTCATCTGGTAAGTCCCACAGCCATAAGGAGAAGGGTTTGCCGGACTGGAAAAATTGGTCTGCTCCCCGATGGAAAGATACCGCATATAATGGCTGGAATGCCGTATTTCTTCCGGGCTCAGAAGCGCGTCAGGGTAGAACGCCCAGCCGGATACAAGAAAGCGCAGCGGCGACTGTTGCAGTTCCCTCTCAGAAAGCACCAGAATTCCATTTGCCGCCTGGATTGTATCCTGACTGTACTTATTATTGAACTGATACAGGCCAAGAAAAAGCAGGGACGAACACAGGCAGATTAAACATAAAGCAACATACTTTCTTACAGCAGAAGATACCATCCTATTTTCATCCCCTTTTTATGAAAAACACGCTGGCAGACAGGACAAGCAAAAATAACAGAACCGGAAAGCGTGCGAACGGCTGGTGACTCTCTGGGCCGGCTGCCTTTGTCAAAGAAGCTGCGGTATCTTCCTTTACCGCAATGGTATAAGTCCCTGTGTGGTCGATTTGGAAAGAAGCGGCTTTTGCCGTATCGTCGTAGCCCGTCATAGAGTATTCTGCACCATTTTCATCCAACAGGTACAGGGTGTCAGCCGCTGGCTTGCCAGAATACGGCAGCATGACAAAAACACCGGGAAGGGATTCAGGCGAGGTTCCATTGATGGAAAACAGGAAAGAGAAACCACCGTCCTGTTCCTTTTGGATGGTGACCGCGATCTGATCTTCGTTTTGGATTCCATCCGGCAAAGCGTCTTTGGGGATGCTGATGGTGATACCCTGCTTGGAAAACACGGCTCTTTGGTTGCCTGCTTGCAGCATCATGAAAAAGCGTACACCGGAAATCCGGTCTGTGGTTTCACCGAAACTTTCTAAAAAAGCAGCGTTTTCAGAAGCTCTGCTTTCCGCGGGAACGGTTGGGCTGCTTTCGTCCGCTTCTTTTCTTTCCCGCGAAGGCTTCAAAAGAGAAAGGGGGAGGGGGCGGGGTATTTCGCCGGCATCGGTCTGTGCTTCCGTTTCAGAGGTCTGCGGCTGCGGTGCACCGCCGGCTGATTGACCGGATAAATTGGGAGATTCACTTTTCTGACTGTTATCGGTATCAGCGTCAGAGTGCGGTTGCTCTGCCCCGGTTGTGCTGTCATTTTCCTGTATGGAGGGGGCATCGTTTTTACCCGAATCACCCACCTGCGT
This sequence comes from Agathobaculum sp., assembly GCF_022775115.1. Taxonomy (GTDB): domain Bacteria; phylum Bacillota; class Clostridia; order Oscillospirales; family Butyricicoccaceae; genus Agathobaculum. The sequence goes on along the minus strand of NZ_JALFLA010000042.1, from coordinate 7,645 downwards.
ATCCGCAGGTGGGTCGGGAGATTGGACAGGCGGCCGGTCATCAGAATTTTCTTTGCTGCCGTCGGCATTTCCGGGAGGCTCGGGACTTGGCTGGACGATGTCATCGGGCGGATTCCCACCTGCATCCCCTCCGTCCCGGTCCCCTTCGTGATACCCCTCAAGGACGATTTCATCCGAATAAGTAAAGGATAGAATATCGGTCTGCCCGCCATCATAATCTGCCTGCAGGTGGTAGCTGCTGCCGTATGTCAGCAAACGGGTCGCAATGGAAAGCATTTCTGCTCCAACATAAACGCCATCCTCCAAGCATATCCAGGGGCCGTTGTTTTCGGACAGCCATACGCTGACTTCTTCCAGATTCCCCGGCGGCGTCACCCACGGGAAATAGAGGTTTCCTCTGCCCGCCAGCATACAGTTGATGTCCGGCTTTCCGGATGCCTGCACAGAAATAGGGATGGAAATCTCCGGCAAATTCAGGGCTTGTGCAAACACAGTGTTTTCCGGGGGCGGGAGATTTCCCTTTGCATAGTACAGCCCAACAGCGCTCAAATCAATGCCGCAAAAATCCCATTCCACCATAGCGGTGTAACTGTTTCCGTTTTCCGCATAACATTCCAAATGGTAAGGGGAAAACGTAAATAATTCTTCCAGCGCTTCCATTTCGCTGCCCTGTAAGAGCGCAAAAGCATCTGTGTAAGGGTTACCACCGCTCCACCGAAGTGATAACAACGGGCGGCATTTCTTCCACCCGGACAGGGATTTGAAGTTCCCGCAGCACATTCTCGCCAAAAGCATAGCCCTCCGGCAGTTCAATCCTGCCCACTGCCGTGTATTCGCCCAGTGCGGTCTGGTCGATGGCGGAAAAATCCCATGCGACCGAAAAAGTTTCCTCACGGCTGTCTCCGTCCGCCGTTACAGTGGCGGAAATGATCTGATACTGAAGGGCCAGCCGATAGATTCCTGCCAGGTCATCGTTGGATGGGGTAGTTCTAAGAGGCAGGGTAAAAGATGGCAGGGATGCCAGTTCCGTTTCGTTCTGTATTGCCGTAACAAGGACCTGCGCTTGTGCTTTTGGCGGTTCTGGATTGCCGCTATCCGACACATCCGGCATCTCACTGTGTGCACTGGGAGGATTCTCTGGTATTTCATCAGCGTTGGAAGGGGCTGCAGCCGCAAACACAGTCAGGCTGCTTGTAAAACAGAAAAGGCAGGCCAGACAGGAAGCCAGAACGCGCCGGCGTATTTTGACTTTGCTCATACAATGCCTCCCATCTTGGAAAAAACATACTGACGATAATTTTCCCGGATATGCTTTCCATTGCGCAGAGCGATGGGAAGCCCCTCTCCGTTTATCAACCGAATGGTTTGGCTGTCGATATGACTGATATAATCCATGTTGATTAAGATACCGCGATAACTGGCTAGAAAGCGCTTGTCCTGCTGCAATGCGGCGGTAACTTCCATAAAACTCCCACTGACAGGTGTGACACGTTCAGCCGTATGAATCCGCGTCACACGGTTTTGGTAATCTATGTATAGGATCTTCTCTGTGAGGAGTTCCAGCCTTTGGCGGTCAACCGTAACCGTGAGCGTCATCACCTCATAGGGCGGTTTTAACCGGCACAGCTCCATCGCTTCATCAAAGTCCGACTGATGAAGCGAAAGCGGCTTGAGCAGATAATAGGTGGCCGACAAGCTATACCCCATTCTGGCATAATCTTCGGTTATGGTCAGAAAAATAATCTTGCACAGCCTGTTTTTCTGACGCAGCCTTTTGGCTGCTTCCATCCCATCCATGCCCTCCATATAGATGTCCATAAAGACAAGCTGAAAATCTGTCTGTGCAGCGGCATTTAAGAAATGCTATGCATCCTCAAACTCAGTAAGCGTATAGTCCAGATGATTCTGCTGCATATATTTTTCAAGGCAGGCGGACAATTCGTTCCGGTCCTCTGCTCTGTCATCAACGATTGCAATCTGCATCATACCATCTCCTTTGCACAATAACCCAGTATCAGTATAACATAAAACCGCAGGAAAAAGCTTGCGTCTTAAACGGAAAACCTGCGTCTTGAACAAAGTCGGTTGATTTTCCCTTGACAAGATGTTACCCTAATAATACCAGACTTTTCAGGTGGAAAGGTCTGTTTTTTTATTCTCAATATGCAGGAGAGGAGGCCGAACATGAGGATCGCACTTTGTACGGAGCTAAGAAACGCTGACCAGTTTGAAAACAGGCTGCGCTCCCCTTTTTGCGGGGATGAACAGGTTGAGATTGACGAATTATGGAACGAAAAGCAGCTTGCCCATGCGGTCAGGCGGGGCCAATACCATGCGGTTGTCATTGCCCTGCCGGGGGCCAGAGGGCTTGAAGCGGTCATACAGGCAAGGGCACTGGCGCCAAAAATACCGGTCATCTGGTGCAGCGATGACGAAAGTTTTGCCCTGATGGCATATCATTTGCGGGTTTCTGCTTTTCTGCCGATCGCCTGCTCTGAACAGGAGCTGTATGAAGCAATAAAGCCCATAACGAAATAGAGGTATAAAATGCGGATTGCATTATGCAGTTATAGCCAGAAAGAAAAAGAAACCGCTTTGCTGATGAAGCTGGGCAAAGTAGACCGCTTTGACAACGGCGTGTTTTGCACCTACGCCATGCAGCGGGATGGGCCTTATGACGCGGTGGTGGTCATGGAGGACGGAGCCAAAGGGATGAATTTTTGCATGAGCATACGGGGGTACAGCAAAACAATCCCTCTCCTGTGGATCAGTGACCAGGCGGAATTTGAACCCCAAAGCCGCAGGATGCAGGTCGAATCATTTCTGGTGAAGCCTGTGGCGGAACAAAGCTTGCAGCAGGCAGTCCTTGAGCTGCTGCAGACAGCAAAGGGATTTAGGCAAATGGATAAGGAGGGTGAAATAAAATGAAGCTGGATTGCAAGCGGCCCCTCGCAGTTTTACTGGCGGCGGCCATGACTTTTACCATGTCCGGGATGCCGGTATTTGCGGTGGGTGCCGGTGCAGCTACCGCCCATACGGGTCTGTGTGAACACCACACAGAGCATACGGAGACATGCGGCTGCACCGAAGGGACACCCTGCGCCTATGTGTGCGAAATCTGCAATCGGCAGGACAGCGGACTCGTTTCCGGCGTATCCGGGGATGACCCGGCAGAATGTATCTGTGAAACTCGCTGCCGGGCGGATGCGGCTAACCCCGACTGCCCGGTCTGCGCCGCTGAGGGTATAGGCCTCTCCGCCTGCCTTGGAAAAGAGACTGCCGCCCGTCCTGACGGATACAGCATGGCGGAGGGCGTCCCTGCCTTGGAGCTGATGGAGAAACGCAGCGAAGTGATGCTGATGGCTGACGGGGACACCCTGAATATCGCCGAACTGCCGCTTAGCGACAAAAGTGTCATAGGCGGCAGGCTGCAGGAATCGTATTTCGGAGTGATTCGTATCGACAGCGGCAACCTAAGCGATTATGAAGGAAAGACTCTGACCGGCAGCGCAGTTTCCACCGGTCAGGCAGACTGTGGAAGGGGTTTGTTCATTGACGGCGTGACATTAAATCTCACCATTGAGAATCTGACCATCGACCGAAGCGCGGGCTATGGCATCATGGATTCAGATTATTCCTACTGTTCCGTCATTACACTTGTAAACGGGGCAAAACTGAACCTGACCTTAAAGGGAGAGAATGTGCTGAAAGGCTATTATACCGGCGGGGCAGGAATCTGCGTCAATGGAGGAACCACATTGACGATCACCGGTGAGAGCGACGGTTCCCTGCTGGCAGTTGGCGACGGCGGAGGAGGCAGCGCCGCCGGCATCGGCGCGTGCGGCCCCGGTTATTTCCTCAACGGACAGATGCAGGGCGTGCGGACGATGGGAACCATCCGCATAGAAGGAGGAACTGTCATAGCCCAGGGCGGCCATCATTCCTATGAAGGACTGTCCGCGGCTGGGATCGGCGGCTCCTTTGACGGAAATACGGGAGTGATTGAAATCATCGAAGGCGATGTGACTGCCATCGGCGGAAATGGCTCGGCCGGTATCGGCGGTGGACTCAGCGGTTCGGTGGGCAGCATCGCCATCAGAGGCGGCAAGGTGACCGCCACGGCAGGAGGCAGAGGAGCCGCTATCGGCAGCGGACAGAACACATATACGGACAGCACGACCATTCCCTGCGGTTCGATCTCCATCACCGGAGGCAAGGTGACCGCTAATGGCAACATCGGTTACGCAGGGGATGCAGGCAAGTACAGCGGCGGCAGTGTGACCATATCCGGCGGCTCTGTGGAGGTAAACGGTGACATCAATGCTGATACCCAAAACGTAGATCAGAGCCATATCCTGCATCGTTACAGCCTGAAGCTGCTCATTTATGCGGACGGCCTGACAGCATCCGGCGAAGCGGTGACCGGTACGGTGACCATCGGCACAGGAGAAGATCAATACAAGGATGAGCAGGCAAGCTTTACCGTGGAGAACGGAAAAGCCACAGCACAAATCGAGGCAGCGATGCTTCTTCACGGAGAGCAACCCATAACGGTGACGTTAAACGGCCAAACCTACGGGGATAAAACCGTCGATCTTGACACGCAGAACGAGGCCATATGGGGCAGCCAGCCGCAGCTTCAGGTGAAAGACTCCTCCGGCGTCACCTATACCTATGATAACGGCTTTCTGACTTGCAGCGAGACCGGCTCGGCTGAGGTGACGATGGCAGAGGGCGTGACTACCACAGACCATCAGATTCAGATCGCGGAAAACGCAAATGTAACGCTGACGCTGCGGGATGTGGCGATAAACGCGGGAGATAAGAATCGGCCTGCCATCCTTGTGAGCAACGGCGGAAATCTGACCCTTGTCCTTACGGGAAGCAGCACAATGGAGGCAAGCGTAAGGCATGGCGCAGTGCTGGCGGCCTCGGAAGCTGCGCTCACGATCCAGGGAACGGGCAGCCTGACGGTGAAAAACAGTGCCCAATCAGCGGACCGGTTTAGTTACAATGTCGGCATTTGGGCAAAAACGCTTGCAATCGAGGGAAATCCTACGCTGACGGCAGAGATAAATAGCGATGGGATTGGCCTGCGCGGAACCACGATCGGTATCCATGGCGGGCGCATAGAAGCAAAGTCAGGCAACTATGGTGCAGCCGGAATCGGCGGGGCATATAACGCGCCAAGCACAGTGACTATCACGGGCGGAACGGTTTATGCGGAAGGCGGAAGGCTTTACTCAGAAGGCGGAGCACTTTCCAATCCATATACACAGGCCGTCATTACCGGCGGCAGCGTAAATATGAACAGGCTGCACAATTCATCGCGAAACGATTTCAAGCAGCCGAAGAATACAAGCGACGCGCTGCTTTACTGTGCCACGCTCACCATCGGCAGCGGCAGTACCCTATCCAAAAACGCCCAAGTGCTTGGGCTGACCATCAAAAGGGGTGGTTCCAATTATACGTATGGCATGGACAATATGCTTACTGACGGCAACGGCAAGCTGTATCTGTGGCTGCCGGAGGGCGCGGTGGTGAGTGAAGTAAAAACGGTAAACGGAACCTATAGCGGCTCCTGCACAACTAACACCAACCGTACGTCCAACGATTCAGGAAATATCTGGGGAACGGCAAGTGCGGCCTTTACCATAAGCGGTGCGATGTTTTATCCCGTAGAGGATATCACCCTGGAGGAGATCAGCAAAACAGGTAAATTTAATTTAAGCAGCCTTGCCGCTGTCGCTCCTGCCAATGCTGCAAACAAGGATATCGTCTGGTCCATCGAAGGTGAAAATACCGCAAATGCAGCGATAGACGGCCAAATGCTAACGATTAATAAAATAGGCGCATTTACTTTGAAAGCGACGATTGCCGACGGAAAAGGGGCGAATACTGACTTTACCAAAGCCTTTTCCATCCGCATTACAGACGCTGTCGTAGAACCGACAGCTGCCAACCGGATTTCTTATGGCCAGTCGCTTTCTCAGGCTGCCTTGAGCATCCAAGGCTGGAACTGGGTGGATGGTACGGTTATTCCCACTGTGAGCAACAGCGGCTATCCGGCCTATATCTCTGTCGCCGATGACTCAAGTACGGACTATACCGGTGTAGATGGATACAATGACCAGGACAAAACGGTTACCCGCACTATTGCAGACCGGCCAGACGAAATCAAGCCGGACATTCCTGCCGCGAGCGAAACCAAACCCGTCAAGCCGGATGCAGACGGCAACGCGGCGGTGGATCACAGTGCTGTCCAGTCTGCAATCAATGCGGCAAAGACGGAGACGAATAAGAACGGCAACACCGGAAATAGGATTGCCGTCACCATCCCCATCATCCCGGCGGCAGGCCAGACCTCCTTCAGCGTGATACTAAAGCCCCAGACGTTGGATACCCTCGTCAGAGAAAAGGTAAAACAACTGAAAATTGACATTGATGGCGTGATTGTTGAGGGAATGGACGCTGACCTGCTCAAATGGCTGGACACCACATCCGCAGGCGGGGACATTATCTTCCGGGTAAAACAGGTGGATGTACCTGGCTCGTCCGCGGCCAAAGCCGCCATCGGCACAAGACCGGCCTATGACCTGTCGCTGGCCCATCTCTCCGGCGGCAAGGAAGTTTCCATCACCGGCCTGGGCGGTCACACGATCGCAGTGCGTATTCCTTACATTCCGGCAAAGGGTGAACAGGCTGGCAACCTTTACGCAGTCTATGTGGACGATGACGGCAAGGTGGAATGGCTGAGCAAATCCAGCTATGACGCCGGCCAGCAAGCGGTCATTTTCGAGGCAGAGCATTTCAGCATCTACGGTGTAGGTTACAAGAACCCTGCCCCGGCCTTTACCGACATCAGCAGCCATTGGGCAGAGGACAGCATCCTCTTTGTGACCAGCCGGGGATTGCTCTCCGGCACCAGTGACACCACCTTCAGCCCCAACACCGGCATGACCAGAGGAATGTTTGTCACCGCCCTGGGGCGGCTGGCGGGGATCAGCCCGGACAACTACAAAGCAGGCAAGTTCACTGATGTAAAAGCGGATGCCTACTACGTCCCTTATATCAACTGGGCGGCGCAGACCGGCATTGTGGGCGGCACGACTGAAACCACCTTCTCCCCGGATACCAACATCACCCGGGAACAGATGGCAGTCATTATGAAAAATTATGCGGAAAAGATGGAGTATCCCATCCCGAAAACACTGGAGGCAGTAACCTTTGCAGACAATGGCCAGATCAGTAGCTGGGCAAAGAATGCGGTCAAAGCCATGCAGCAGGCGGGCATCCTGGCCGGAAAGGACGGAAATCGGTTCGACCCGAAAGGAACCGCCACCCGCGCCGAGGTTGCCGCTGTCCTGCGGCGGTTTGTGGAGATCGTCATCGACCCGTAGACCGTAAACGGCTGGACGCAGAACGACAGCGGCCAGTGGAGCAACTACAAAGATGGGGAGCCAGTGAATGGCTGGCTCTCCGATAACCAGATGATTGACAACATCGAAAGATTAACTATTAGAAGTCAACCCCCAAAATGAATGGTGGTGGTGAAAAAAGATGGCCCAAAAAGGTATAGCAAAGCTGAGGTCTTGTCAGACCCCTGCTGGCTATTCAAGTAGTTGCACTCAAGCTGCTGAGCAAT
>NZ_JALFLA010000026.1 GCF_022775115.1 Agathobaculum sp. | reverse complement strand
AGCCAGCCGGCATGGCGGCCCATGATCTCGACCACGCAGACCATGCCGGTGTCATACACGCGCGCGTCCTGATAGATCTCCATGCAGGAGGTGGCGATATACTTGGCGGCAGAGGCAAAGCCGGGGCAGTGGTCGGTGCCGAACAGGTCGTTGTCGATCGTCTTCGGGATGCCCATGACGCGGCACTCGTAGCCGGACTTCATCATATATTTGGAAACCTTGTTGCAGGTATCCATCGAGTCGTTGCCGCCGTTGTAGAAGAAATAGCGGATGTCGTATTTTTTGAAGATCTCGAGGATGCGCTTATAATCGGTGTCGTCAACATCCGGGTCGGCCAGCTTGTAGCGGCAGGAGCCGAGCGCGGAGGACGGAGTGTAGCGCAGCAGCGCCAGCTCGTCGCGGTCTTCCTTGTCAATGTCGTAAAGCTCATCGTTCAGCAGACCCTTGATGCCGTGAGCCATGCCGAACACGCGAGTGATGGACGGGTTATCGAGCGCGGTCTCCAGCGCGCCCAGTACGGAAGAGTTGATGACCGTAGTCGGGCCGCCCGACTGGCCGATGACGCAAGCGCCTTTCAGTTCACTCATGATTTAGTACCTCCTAACAAATTCAAATGCAGGGAAAGTCCTCTGCATTGTCTTCCTTGATAAGATTACCACAACGCAAAAAGAAAATCAATGGATAAGCGCTGAATTAGGCGATGCGCCGGTGGAAAAAATATGGGTGACTTTTTGGAGGGTTGGTCTTGATTTTATGGGTATATCCTGTTAAAATAAAATCAGATTTCAACTGAGGCTATTTCTGGATGAGAAAGGAAGTTTATCATGCCATTAGTTACAACCAAGGAAATGTTCAAAAAGGCTTATGAGGGAGGCTATGCTGTCGGCGCGTTCAACGTCAACAACATGGAGATCGTACAGGGCATCACCGAGGCCTGCCAAGAGCAGAAAAGCCCGGTCGTTCTTCAGGTGTCCAAGGGCGCGCGCGCGTATGCCAACCACACCTATCTTGTAAAGATGGTCGAGGCGGCCGTTGCCAACTGCCCGGATATCCCGATTGCGCTGCATCTGGACCACGGCCCGGATTTTGAGACCTGCAAGTCCTGCATCGACGGCGGCTTCACCTCGGTTATGATTGATGGCTCTTCCCTCCCGTTTGAGGAGAATATCGCGCTGGCCAAAAAGGTCGTTGACTACGCGCACGAGCACGGCGTCGTTGTTGAGGCTGAGCTGGGCACGCTGGCCGGCGTAGAGGATGAGGTAAGCGTTTCGGCTGAGGATTCGTCCTACACCCGCCCGGAAGAGGTCGAGGAGTTCGTCTCCCGCACCGGCTGCGACTCGCTGGCGATCGCCATCGGCACCAGCCACGGCGCGTACAAGTTCACCGCGGAGCAGTGCACCCGCAACGAGCAGGGCATTCTGGTGCCGCCTCCGCTCCGCTTCGACGTGCTGGAGGATATCTCCAAGCGTCTGCCCGGCTTCCCGATCGTACTGCACGGCTCGTCCTCCGTGCCGCAGGATTTTGTTAAGAAGATCAACGAGCACGGCGGCAAGATGCCTGATGCGATCGGCATTCCCGAAGAGGAGCTGCGTCAGGCCGCCAAGATGTCTGTGTGCAAGATCAACATCGACTCGGATATCCGTCTGGCCATCACCGCCACCATCCGCGAGTACTTTGACGTGCACCCGGATCACTTCGATCCCCGCCAATACCTCAAGCCCGCCCGTCAGGCTGTCAAGGATATGGTCACGCACAAGATCGTCAACGTGCTTGGCTCGAACGGCAAGGCGTAAAACCTGTTTCCCGCGTAAAAAGGCTGCGTCAAACGCAGCCTTTTTTTCATGCTTTACACTATGAAAGCGCTGTGGTATAATCTATATATCAAATCCGAAAACCCAAAAGCGGAGGGGTGTATGATGAACCGAAAACTGAAGGACGAGGACATGGACATGCTGTTTCGCGGTATCCTTAAGCTGCAGACCGTCGAGGAATGCTATGATTTTTTTGAGGATCTGTGTACAATCGCCGAGCTGCGCGCGATGGTGCAGCGCTTTCAGGTAGCGCGTATGCTCGATGAAGGACGCATTTACAGCGATATCGTGCAGGAGACCGGCGCGTCCACCGCGACCATCAGCCGCGTCAACAAATGCTTGGTATACGGCTCGGACGGCTACCGCAAGCTGCTTGACCGGCTCCGGGAGGAAGCATGAACAGCTATCAGGCACTTTCTGCCTATTATGACCGCTTTACCGGCGATGTGGGGTATGCGGCGTGGGCAGATTTTTTCGAGGCACTGTTCCGGCGGGAGGGGATGCAGCCGAAGCTGGTGCTTGATCTGGCCTGCGGCACGGGCAGCCTGACCAAGCTGCTGGCCGAGCGCGGCTATGAGATGATCGGCGCGGATGCCTCGCCCGATATGCTGGCGCAGGCGCTGCAAAATACAGCCGGCTGCGCAAAGCCTCCGCTGTTCGTCAACCAGCGCATGGAGGAACTTGACCTGTACGGCACGGTGGACGTATGCCTGTGCTGTCTGGACAGCGTCAACTATGTGACCGACCCCGCCGCCTTGCAGCGGGCGTTTGAGCGCGTTTTCCTGTTCCTGGAGCCGGGAACAGGGCTGTTCGTGTTCGATATCAACACACCGGAGCATTTTGCGCGCATCGACGGCAACAGCTATGTCCGCGAGGATGACGGCGTGTTCTGCGTATGGCAGGCGGCGGTAGAGGACGGGCTGTGCGCGTATCAGTTTGATATTTTCGAGCAGCAGGGGGAAAACTGGACACGCGCGCAGGAAATGCATGAGGAGCGCGTGTACACTCTCCCGGCGCTGACTGCCATGCTGCAAAAGGCTGGCTTTGCAGAGATCAAAACCTATGGAGGACAGGATTTTTCGCCCGTGCAGGGCAGGGAGAGCCGTGTCTATTTTACCGCACGAAAGAGAGATGTATGATGAGCGATACGTTATTGCGCGCCCTGACCCGAGACGCGGGCATTCAGATCACCGCTGCCGTGACGACCGGCCTGGTCGAGCGGGCGCGGCAGATACACAGCGCCGCACCGACCGCGACGGCAGCACTCGGGCGCACGCTGACCGCTACCGCGATGATGGGCAGCCAGCTCAAAGCCGAGGGCGGCTCGGTGACCGTGCAGGTCAAGGGCAACGGACCACTCGGCGCGATCGTTTGCGTGGGCGAGGCGGACGGCTACGTACGTGGCTATTTGCAGGAGCCATCCTGTGACCTGCCGCTGCGGGCGGACGGTAAGCTGGATGTGGGCGGCGGCGTTGGCCGCGGGTATCTGATGGTCATTAAGGATATCGGCCTGAAAGACCCGGTAACAGGCACGGTGGCGTTGGTAAACGGCGAGATCGCCGAGGATCTGACCCGCTATTTTGCCGAAAGCGAGCAGATCCCCTCGGCCTGCGCGCTGGGCGTGCTGATCGACACCGATCGCACGGTGCGCTGCGCGGGCGGCTATCTGGTGCAGCTCATGCCCGGGGTGAAGGAGGCGGATATTGACCGGTTGGAGGGAAATCTTGCAAAAATCGAGCCGGTGACTGCCATGCTGGACAAGGGCTGGACGCTTGAGCAGATCGTCGAGCGTGTGCTGGACGGCTTTGTGGTCGATTTTTTGCAGCAGGACGAGATCGGCTACCGCTGCGCATGCAGCCGCCAAAAGGTTGAGCGCGCGCTCATCAGCATGGGCAAAAAAGAGCTGCTGAAAATGGCCGGGGAACAGGAAAAAAGCGAAGTGACCTGCCAGTTTTGCGATAAAATATACACGTTCGGCAGCGACGAGCTGCGCGCTCTCGTGGCGCAGGCAGAGCAATAAAACGATCGGTGCGTGGACGCAGGCGCGCAAAGCCTGCATAAAAAAGCAAAAAAAGCCTTGACAAGTGCGCCAAGGAAAGCTAATATAAATGTATATTGTAAAAGGTGATGAACGGGTAAAGTAATCGTGTCCCTGTCCGCAGAGAGCTGCCGGTCGGTGTAAGGCAGTGTCAGCGCGCGATGAAACTCGCCCGGGAGCTGTCCGCTGAAAGCGTTTGCCGGTAGGTCGGAACGGATGCCCACCGTTACAGGGGAGGCGCATTGTTGGATGCGCAGCGAGTGGCCGCAGTTCTATGCGGCAACAAGAGTGGTACCGCGGAGCATACGCTTCGTCTCTTAATTTTGGATTAAGGGACGAAGCTTTTTTTGTCCCTGTTGGACACAAGACAAGCCATTTCAGAAAGTGAGGACAAGAAAATGGGAAGAACGATCAAGATTTTTGATACGACGCTGCGAGACGGGGAGCAGTCGCCCGGCTGCAGCATGAATTTGCAGGAAAAGATCGAGGTCGCCAAGGAGCTGGAGGCGCTCCGCGTTGACGTGATCGAGGCGGGTTTTGCCGCCGCCTCGCCCGGCGATGCCGCAGCGATCGCCGCCATCGCGGACACCGTCCGCGGCTCGACGATCTGCTCGCTGGCGCGTTGCAATGAGCGGGATATTGAAGCGGCGTGGAACGCGATCCGCCGCGCGGCCTCGCCCCGTATCCATACGTTTATCGCCACCTCGCCCATACATATGCAGTATAAGCTCAAGATGACGCCCGATCAGGTGCTCGAATCGGTCGCGCACCATGTGGCGTATGCCAAGACGCTGTGCAGCGATGTGGAGTTCTCTGCCGAGGATTCGACTCGCTCCGATCTGGATTTCCTGTGCCGTGTGTTCGAGGCTGCCATCAAGGCGGGCGCGACGACGCTCAACATCCCGGACACGGTCGGCTACATGGTGCCCGATGAGTACGCCGCGCGCATCCGCTACCTGCGCGAGCATACGCCCGGCATCGAAAACGTGGTGCTGTCATGCCATGTGCACAACGACCTTGGCATGGCCGTTGCGATCTCGCTGGCCGGTGTGCAGGCGGGCATTGACCAGATTGAATGCACGATCAATGGCATTGGTGAGCGCGCGGGCAATGCTTCGATGGAAGAATGCGTCATGGCGCTTAATACCCGCAAGGATTTCTTCGGCATCGACTGCAATATCAACACCAAGCAGATCTACCGCGCCAGCCGTATGCTGCAAACCATCACGGGCGTGCCGGTCGCGCCGACCAAGCCGATCGTCGGCGCCAATGCGTTCGCGCATGAGTCGGGTATCCATCAGCACGGCGTGCTGAACAACAAGGAGACCTATGAGATCATGACGCCCGAATCGGTCGGCATCCCGAAGAACGCGATCGTGCTGGGCAAGCACTCCGGCCGCCATGCGTTTGAGGATCGTCTGCGCGAGCTGGGCTACACGCTGGACAAGGAAAAGCTCGACAAGCTGTTTGACAAGTTCAAGGTGCTGGCTGACAAGAAAAAGGTCATCAAGGACCGCGACTTGGAAGCGCTGATTGGCGCGGTGCCGGTATCCGGCGCCGAGCGCTACACGCTCGACCGCTTTGTCATCAACTCGGGCAACTCGATCACCGCGACCGCGGTCATTCGCGTGAAAAAGGGCGATGAGGTGTTTGAGCGCGTTGCCGCGTCCGACGGCCCGATCAATGCCGCCTTCCGCGCGATTAATAAAATTGTCGGCAAGGACATCATTCTGGAGGATTATACGCTGCGCTCGATGACCGACGGCGAGGACGCGCAGGCCGAGGCGATCGTCAAGATATGCCTTGAGGGGGACGACGAGGTCGTCACCGGCCGCGGCGTGTCGGTCGATATCATTGAGGCATCGATCAAAGCGTATATCAACGGCATCAATAAATATTTCATTGATTAAGGACAGGGGGAACAGGCCATGGGAATGACAATGACGCAGAAAATTCTCGCAAAGCACGCGGGGTTGGAGAGCGTGCAGGTCGGGCAGCTGATCGAGGCCAAGGTCGATTTGACGCTGGCCAACGACATCACCGGACCGGTTGCCATCCGTGAGATGGAAAAGGCCGGCTTTGACAAAGTGTTCGATAACACTAAAATTGCGCTCGTTATGGACCACTTTGCGCCGAACAAGGATATCAAATCAGCAGAACAGTGCCTGACCTGCCGTGAATTTTCCAAAAAGCACGGCATCGTCAACTTTTTTGATGTCGGCGCGATGGGTATCGAGCACGCGCTGCTGCCCGAAAAGGGCCTGACCGCGCCGGGCGAGCTGATTATCGGCGCGGACAGCCATACCTGTACCTATGGCGCGCTCGGCGCGTTCTCGACCGGTGTCGGCTCGACCGACCTTGCCGCCGGCATGGCGACCGGCAAGGCGTGGTTCAAGGTGCCGAGTGCGATCAAATTCGTGCTCACCGGCAAGCTCAGCCCGTGGGTGTCCGGTAAGGACGTTATTCTGTACATCATCGGCAAAATCGGCGTGGACGGCGCGCTGTACCAGTCGATGGAGTTCACCGGCGAGGGTGTGGCCTCGCTGTCGATGGACGACCGCTTTACCATCTGCAACATGGCGATTGAGGCGGGCGCGAAAAACGGCATCTTCCCGGTCGATGATAAGACGATGGCGTATATTAAGGGGCGCGTTGACCGCGAGGTGACCGTGTTTGAGGCCGATGAGGACGCCGTGTATGAGCGGGTGATCGAGATCGATCTGTCCGCCCTGCGCCCGACTGTGGCCTGCCCGCACCTGCCTGAGAACACCAAGCCCATCGACGAGCTGGGCAGGATAGAGGTGCAGCAGGCGGTCATCGGCTCGTGCACCAACGGGCGTATTGACGATATGCGCGTCGCGGCCAAGATACTCGAGGGCAGACATGTGCATCCCGACGTGCGCGCCATCATCATCCCCGCCACGCAGGAGGTCTATTTGCAATGTATTGACGAGGGGCTGACCAAGATCTTCATTCAGGCGGGCGCGATCGTCTCTACCCCGACCTGCGGCCCGTGCCTTGGCGGCCACATGGGCATTCTGGCGCATGGCGAGCGCTCGATTTCGACCACCAACCGCAACTTTGTGGGACGCATGGGGCATATCACCTCGGAGATTTATCTGTCGAGTCCGGCTGTTGCGGCGGCGAGCGCCGTTGCGGGTTACATCTGCGCGCCCGATGAGCTGAAGTAAGGGAGGAACCGGAACAATGAATGCAAAAGGCAGAGCTTTTAAGTATGGCGACAATGTCGATACCGATGTGATCATCCCCGCGCGCTATCTGAACATTGCCGACCCCAAGGAGCTTTCGACACACGCAATGGAGGATATCGACGCGGAATTCGTCAAGAAAATGAAGCCGGGCGATATCGTCGTGGCGACGCGCAATTTCGGCTGCGGCTCGTCGCGTGAGCACGCACCGCTCGTGCTGCGGGAGAACGGCGTCTCCTGCGTCATCGCCTCCTCGTTCGCGCGCATTTTCTACCGCAACGCGATCAACATCGGCCTGCCCATCCTTGAGTGCGAGGCAGCGGCAAACGGCATCGACGCGGGTGACGAAGTCTCGGTCGATTTCGACACCGGCCTTATCACCAACGAGACTAAGGGCGAAAGCTATCAGGCGGCGGCCTTCCCGCCGTTTATCCAGAACATCATCAAGGCGGGCGGCTTGCTGAAATCGCTGCGGGAAAGAGAGGGCTGAGACGATGGAATACAACATCGCGGTCGTCAAGGGGGACGGCATCGGCCCGGAGATCGTCGAGCAGGCCATGCTGGTGCTTGATAGGGTGGGCGAAAAATTCGGCCACACGTTTCATTATCAACAGGTGCTCGCGGGCGGCTGTTCGATCGACGCCAATGGTGTGCCGCTGACGCAGGAGACAATCGACATCTGCAAGGCGGCGGACTCGGTGCTGCTTGGCGCGGTCGGCGGCCCGCAGTGGGACGAGGTGCCCTCGGACAAGCGGCCGGAGAAGGCGTTGCTCGGCCTGCGCGCGGCGCTCGGCCTGTTCGTCAACCTGCGCCCGGCGCAGATGCACAAGGCGCTGGCCGATGCCTGTCCGATCAAGCCCGAGATCATCGGCGACGGGTTTGACATTCTGGTTTGCCGCGAGCTGACGGGCGACGTGTACTTCGGCAGGCATTACCGCCGCCAGAGCGAAAACGGCTGGGGCGAGGTCGGCGCGGACGATATGAATTACTCGGCCTACGAGGTCGAGCGCATCGGCCGCCGCGCCTTTGAGATGGCCATGAAACGAAACCGCAAGGTCTGCTCGGTCGACAAGGCCAACGTGCTGGAAACCAGCCGCGTCTGGCGCGAGACCATGCACCGAATCCGGGACGAGTACCCCGAAGTCGAATACACGGATATGTATGTCGACAACTGCGCGATGCAGCTGGTACGCAATCCCGGCCAGTTTGACGTGATCGTGACCGGCAACCTGTTTGGGGATATCCTGTCGGACGAGGCCTCGATGATCACCGGCTCGATCGGTATGCTGCCCTCGGCCTCGGTCAACGAGAGCGGCAAGGGCATGTACGAGCCGATCCACGGCTCGGCGCCTGACATCGCGGGCAAGGGCATCGCCAACCCGATCGCAACGATCCTGTCCTGCGCGATGATGCTGCACTATTCGTTCGGCCTGCGGGACGAGGCCGAGGCGATCGAAAAGGCGGTTGAATCTGTGCTCGACGCGGGCTGCCGCACGGCCGATATCGCCGCAAGGGGCGAAAAGGTGCTCTCCACCGCCGAGATGGGCGCGCGCATCCGGGAACAGCTTTGAATACGCAAGACGCGAAAGGATGCCCTTTCGCGTCTTTTTTACTTCCGTCCGCATAAGATGGGGTGGAGGTGAATCGGCATGGAGGAGATCACGCAGTATATTAAGACCGAATACGCCATACTGGTCGCTGTGCTCTACCTGCTGGGGCGCGGGCTGAAACGGCTGCAGCGTTTTCCCAATCAGTTCATTCCGCTTGTGCTGACAGTCTGCGGCATCGGTCTAGCCTGCCTTTCGGTGCTTTCCCGTTATCAGGAGTATCCCAACTGGGCCGCAGCGGTGTTTGACGGCGTGGTGCAGGGCATTTTGTGCACGGGCATGTCGGTCTATGTCAATGAGGTGATCGTGCACTGCGCGCAGGGGCGCTGCGGCTGCGACAAGGATGAGAAAAAATAGAGCGTGTCAAAAAGTCAGGCATCATGGCCTGACTTTTTGCATCAATCTTCCGAATCAAGCGGTTTTGCGCAGCTTATACTTGAGATTTGGGACAAGCTGCTGTATAATGGAGAAGATTTGGTATATGCACCGATTCAGGTATCGAGAATATAGGAGAAACCTAAAATGAAAACCGCTTCTATTTTGGGCGTACATTTTCATGCCGTCACCATGCAGCAGGCTGTCGACGAGGCGATGAGCCGCATACGCGCCCGCTGCAAGGGCTATGTGGTAACGCCCAACCCGGAGATCGTCGACCTGTGCCGTAAGGATGAAAAGCTCATGGGCATTGTCAATCGGGCGGCGCTCGTCCTGCCGGACGGCATCGGCATCATTTACGCGGCAGGGATCCTCGGCGAAGAGCTGTGCGGCAAGGTCGCCGGCATCGAGTTTGCCGAGCAACTGGCTACCGCGATGGCCAAGGAGGGCATGCGCCTGTATCTGCTGGGCGGCAAACCGGGCGTGGCCGAAGCGGCCGGGCGCAATCTGTGCGCAAAATATCCCGGCCTTGTGCTGGCTGGCTGCCATGACGGCTATTTTGCTGATGACCAGCAGGCCGTCGAAGCGATCAACGCCTGCGGCGGGGCGGACGCGGTATTCGTCTGCCTTGGCGCACCCAAGCAGGAAAAATTTATCGACGCGCATCTCGACGAGATACACGCCACGCTGTTTTGCGGACTGGGCGGGTCACTCGATGTGTTCGCAGGCGTGGCCAAACGTGCGCCGGATATTTTCATCCGGCTGGGGCTGGAGTGGTTCTACCGCCTGCTCAAGCAGCCGAGCCGCATTGGACGCATGATGAAGCTGCCAAAGTTCCTGCTGCTCGTGATACGGGAGCGCCTGTTTGGCGGAAAGGGGAAATCAAAATGAGGGTCAAACTGATCGCGCACACGCCTGAGCCGGAAAAGCTGGTCGCGGCAGCCGCGAAGAACTGCTATTCCTCCACCGATGTGGACAGCGTGCTGGAAGGGTTGACCGAAGAAAAAACCGCGCGCTTTGTACAAATGCTGTCCGAGATCGGTCATGAAAGCCCGATCGAACACGTCTCGTTCACCTTTGCGATCGAGGGCGTATCCCGGTCGCTGCTCGCGCAAATCACGCGCCACCGGATGGCATCGTTCTCCGTGCAGTCGCAGCGCTATGTGCGCGAGCACGGGTTTGAATACGTTGTGCCGCCCGCGATTGATAAACTCCCGGAGGCGCGGGAACAATTTATACGGGCGATGGAGGACGACCAGCGCACCTATGAGGCACTGACCGCCGCGCTGATGGAGGGCTATCTTGAGGAGCTGCGCGCGCAGGGCATACCGGATGCGCAGGCGCGCGGGCAGGCCGAAAAGCGCGCCATCGAGGACGCGCGCTATGTGCTGCCCAACGCCTGCACGACCCGTATCGTGATGACGGCCAACGCGCGCAGTCTGGCGAATTTCTTCCGTTTGCGCTGCTGCGAGCGCGCCCAGTGGGAGATTCGCGCGCTGGCCGAGGAGATGTACCGCTTGGTTTACGCGGTCGCACCGACGCTGTTCGGCCGCTGCGGCCCGGCATGTGTGGACGGCCCCTGCACCGAGGGCAAGATGTGCTGCGGCAAGGCGGCCGCGGTGCGTGCGCATTATCAGCAGCTGCGCGCGCAAAAATAACAGAGAAAAGAGAGTTTGCATGTTACCGTTTCGTGAGATTACGTTGGAGGATAAGCAGGCGGTCGAAGCCTGTGGGGCGCATTATAATTACCACCTGTGTGAACGATGCTTTGTAGACCTGTTCATGTGGCGCAGCCATTACGGCACACAGATCTGCTTTTTGGACGGCTTCCTGCTCGTCAAGATGCAGCCGGTGGATGGCGGGCATGAGTGCTATCTGGCGCCGGTCGGTCAGGGCGATCTGGGCGCAGCGCTGGACGCGCTCGAGGCGGACGCCAAGGAGCGCGGCATCCCGCTGACGATCGTTTCGATCGCCGAACCGATGATCGAGCGCATCGAGGCGGTGCGCCCGGGTCGGTTTGTTTTTGCGCATGATTCCGAGGACGGGGATGATTATATCTATCTGGCGGACAAGCTGCGCACCCTTTCGGGCAAAAAGCTGCAAAGCAAGCGCAATCTGGTCAACCGCTTTCTGGCGGCCTATGAGGGGCGCTGGCGATACGAGGACATCACGCCGGAGACGACACGCGAGGCCTATGCCTTCCACCTGAAGTGGTGCATCCAGAACGGCTGCGCGCACGATCGGGATTTTGAGGGGGAGACTTGCGCGATCGTGCAGGCGCTGGAGAATTTTGCTGCGCTTGATCTGCGCGGCGGCCTGCTCAAGCTGGACGGGGAGGTCATCGCCTTTACGCTGGGCTGCAGGGCGAGCGAGGATATGTACGTTGTACAGATCGAAAAGGCCGACCACGACATCGCCGGGGCTTACCAGATGATCAATCAGCAGTTCGTTCTGCACAACTGTGATGAGGTGGAATACGTTAACCGGGAGGAGGACCTTGGACTCGAGGGACTGCGCAAGGCCAAGCGGTCGTACTACCCGGTGATGCACGGTGTTAAGTATACGGCGGTGCCGCGCGAGGTGGCGCAATGATCCGCTTCGCGCAGCCGGATGACCGCGCTGCCATCCGCCGTCTGTGGGAAGTCTGTTTCCCGGATGAAAGTGGTTTTAACGAGTACTTTTTCAAATATTTTTTTGATATCAGCCGGGTGCTGCTCTCGGTCGAGGGAGAAACGATCTGCGCGATGGTGCAGATGCTGCCCTGCCGCCTGCAAGCAGACGGGGAACTGCGCGAGGTGACCTATATTTACGGCGCATGCACCGATCCGGCGCATCGGCGTCAGGGGCATATGGCGCGGCTGCTTTGGCGCTCGTTTGAACTGGATGCCGACGCGGGACGCGCCGCCTCAGTGCTCATCCCAGCTGAGCCGTGGCTGTTTGATTTTTACGCGCCGTTTGGTTACCAGCCGTTCTTCTATGTCGGCAGGGAGCATATCTGCGCCGACGCGGTGGGTGTGCCGCCGGTGCGGCTGACCCGGGCGTACATTCCGCAGCTGCGGGCGCTGTATGAGCGCACCGTTCCGCCGTGCCACATTGTGCGCAGCGAGGACGAATGGGCGCGGCAGATGGATATGTTCGATAGGCTGGGATGCGGCGTATACGGCTGGCTGAGAGACGGCGCGCTGACCGCCTATGCATTTTGCTGGGAGGATGCCGTGCAGGAGGCCGTCGGGTTGACGGAGGACAAGGCGCAAGGGCTGCTGCACACGCTGGGACGGCGCGAGCTTGCCTGCACCGTGCCCGGCGGGCAGACGGCGCTGGGCTGCATCCGGTGGCATGAGCCGCCGCGCGGGATAAATAACGCGGGCTATATGAATTTGATGCTCAACTGAAAGGTGGGACGCAAGATGGTTTATACGTTGCTGGCAGAGGGGTTTGAGGAGGTCGAAGCGCTGACGCCGGTCGACCTGCTGCGCCGGGCGGGGCAGCAGGTCAAGCTGGTCGGCGTGACGGGCGGTACGGTGCGCGGTGCGCGCGGGATCGCTGTCGTGGCCGATATCACGATGGACGAGCTGGACGCGGACGCGGCCGATATGCTCATCCTGCCGGGCGGTATGCCGGGCACGACCAATCTGTACGCCGACGCGCGCGTCACGGCGGCGGTGCGGCAGTGCTATGACGCGGGAAAGTACATCGGGGCGATTTGCGCGGCACCGTCGGTCATTCTGGGCGGCATGGGGCTGCTCCGGGGCAAAAAGGCCGTCTGCTATCCCGGGATGGAGGATGGTATGACCGGCGCGCTGCCGCAAAAGGCTGCCTGCGTGGTGGATGGCACGATCATCACCGCCTGTGGCGTCGGCGGCGCGCTGGACTTTGCCTGCGCGCTCGTTTCGGTGCTGTGCGGTGAGCAAAAGGCGCGGGAGATCGCGCATTCCGTCGTCTACCATGTCGGAGAATAAGCGTGCGCTCCGTCGCCGGCTGTTGGCCGCGCGTGCCGCCTTGTCTGAAGCGGACAGGCGCGCGCTGAACGTGGGTGTGACGCGGCAGGTGCTGTCAAGCGCGCTGTATCGCGGCGCGCAGACGCTGTTTATCTATGTCTCGATGGCGGACGAGATCGGCACGCATGATATCATTCGGCAGGCATTTGCGGACGGCAAGCGCGTCTGTGTGCCGCTTTGCGGCAGCAGGGGAGAAATGACCGCGCGGTGCATCAGCAGCATGGGGCAGCTCGCTCCGGGCGTATATGGTATCTTGGAGCCTCTCGCTGGGGCCACGCCTGTGCCGCCGGAGGAAATTGGGCTGGTCATCGCGCCCGCGTTGGCGTGCGACCGCAAAGGCTACCGGCTGGGCTACGGCGGCGGCTATTACGACCGGTTTCTCAGCCGCACCAGCGCGCAGACGGCTGTGCTCTGCGCTGCGCAGTGCGTGGTGGACGAGCTGCCGGTCGAGCCGTTCGACCGGCGCTGCGAATGGATCATCACGGAAGGGCGGGTGCTGCACGCGGATGAAGAATAACAAGCTGGCGCTGCTGCCGGGGCTGTCTCTGTTTGTCTGCTTCTGCCTCGTGACGGGCACAGGCAGGCTGGCCAGCCGCATGGGTGGCGGCGCGCTGCCGCTGGCGCTGGCGGAGGGCGCATCCTTTCTGCTGCCGCTGCTGCTGCTGACGTTTGGCGTGCGGGATCGGAAAGCGCTGCGGCGGCGGTTTCGGCTGCGGCGGCTGCCCAAGGGAGCGGCCGGGTTGGCCGTGCGGATGGGCGCCTGCGTGGCGGTGCTGTCGCTGCTGCTCAATTTGGCATTCTGCCGGCTGGCCGGTCTGGTCGGTAGCCAACTGACGGTGGGCGTGCTGGACGCGCCGCAAACCGGCTTGTCGCTGGCGGGTAAGCTGGCGGTCGTCGTGTTGCTCGGCGCGGTGGTCGAGGAGCTTTATCTGCGCGGCGCGCTCATGGCCGTACAGGAGGGGATCGCGGGCACGATGCCCTGCCTGCTGGTCAGCGGCGCGGCCTTTGCCATGCTGCACGGCGATCTGCTGAACTTCGCGGGGCCTTTTGCGGCGGGTGTGGCGTATGCCTACCTTACCTATGTGTTTGACAGTGTATGGCCTGCGGTGCTGGCGCACGCGGTCAGCAACTTGTATTCTATCTGGGTGATCTGGCTGACCGAGACCTACGCGGCCTTTGGCATCTGGAGCTATTTTGCGCCGGTCAACGCGCTGCTCCTGCTTCTGTTTGTGTATCTTACGCTATGCGCGGTGGAAAAACTGCTCATCAGGGGGGATATCCCACATTTGGATAGGAGCGCGGGGTTGTATGACGTGCTGCTGCTGGTGCGCAATCCGGGCGTGCTTGTCTTTGTGCTGGCGTTCGCGGCAAAGGCTGTGCTGCGCTGGCGCTTACCATAAAAACCATATCATGAGGTGAAATTATGCAAAATCATGCAAATCAGCAAATGCCGCCGGCATCCGAGCCGCGCCGCCGCCGCAGCAGGCGGATGAAAAACAGCGGCTGCGCGGGCACGATCGTCTATCTGATCGCGGTGTTGGGTATTGCGATCGTGCTGTCGCTCGTTGCAATCTTTGTGGCAAACGATGTGTTCGCCTTTGTCACCGAGGACGCGACGATCACCGTCTCGGTGGGCGAGAATACAGACGTGCTCGCGCTGGCTTCGACACTGGACGACGAGGGTGTCATCCGGTACAGATCGGTCTTCAAGCTGTATGTCAAGCTCAAGGGGGATAATAAGAGCGTGCTCGCCGGCAGCTACGACCTCAATCCCAATATGGACTATGGCCAGATCATCAGCGCGCTGAGCAATTCGGCCAGCACCGAGACCATACAGATCACCATTCCCGAAGGCTATTCGATCATGCAGATCAAGCAGCTGCTGCTTGACGAGCATGTTTGCACCGAACAGGCGCTGGATGAGGTGCTGAACGAATACGCCTTTAAGCACACCTTCCTGCAGAATGAAAAGCCACCCAAGGCGGGCTGGCTGGAGGGCTACCTGTTCCCGGACACCTATGAGATATACAAGGGTAACTCAACGGTGGTCGACACGATCAACAAGATGCTCAACAACTTCGACAATAAGTACGACGAGGAGATACAGGCCAATGCACAGGCGCTTGGCCGCTCGATGCACGATATCGTGACGATC
Source organism: Agathobaculum sp. (assembly GCF_022775115.1). GTDB lineage: Bacteria > Bacillota > Clostridia > Oscillospirales > Butyricicoccaceae > Agathobaculum. The sequence goes on along the minus strand of NZ_JALFLA010000026.1, from coordinate 13,799 downwards.
GCGTCGCTGGTCGAGCGCGAAGCCCAGCGGGACGACGAGCGCGCGCGCATCGCGGGCGTTATCTACAACCGCCTGAACAATGCCGCCTCCTTCCCGTATTTGCAGGTGGACGCTTCCGTACTGTATGGCCTTGGCCGCACGGGCGGTAAGCTGAGTCAGGCTGACCTGCAAACCGATACGCCCTACAACCTCTACACCAAGCAGGGGCTGCCGCCCGGGCCGATCTGCAACCCGGGTCTGAAGTCCTTGCAGGCGGCGGCCGACCCGGAAAAGCACAATTATTTTTACTATGTCGCCATGCCGGATGGCTCGCACCTGTTTGCCAACAGCTATGCCGAGCATGAGGCTAACATCGCGGCCTCCAACCGGGCGCAGGCGCAGGCCGCGGCGAACGCGGGAGGCGGCGGTGAATAAGCTGCCGGAGCTGCTCGCACCCGCGGGCGATGAGGAAAAGCTGCGCTTTGCAATTGCCTATGGGGCGGACGCGGTCTATCTGGCCGGACAGCATTTTGGTATGCGCGCCGCGGCGGAAAATTTTGACGAGGACGCGCTGCGCCGGGCGGTCACGTATGCGCATACGCGCGGCGTTAAGTGCTATATCACGGTCAATATCATGCCGTCGAACCGCGATCTGCCCGCGTTGCCTGCCTATTTGGAGCTGCTTCAGGACGTAGGGGCGGACAGCCTGATCGTGGCCGATGTGGGCGTGCTGCGCATGGCGCAGCGGTACGCGCCCAAGGTGCCGCTGCACATCAGCACACAGACCAGCATCCTGAACCATGAGGCCGCAAATTTCTGGGCGGAGCTGGGCGCGGAGCGGATTGTGCTGGCGCGTGAGCTGTCGCTCACAGAGATTGCGGAGATCCGCGCAAAAACACCCAAAGCGCTTGAGATCGAAGCGTTTGTCCACGGTGCGATGTGCATTTCGTACTCCGGGCGCTGCTTGATATCGCAATATATGACCGGGCGGGACGCCAACCGCGGCGCGTGCGCGCAGCCGTGCCGCTGGAAGTACTCGCTGATGGAGGAAAAGCGGCCGGGCGAGTATTTCCCGGTCGAGCAGGATGAAAGCGGCACCTATCTTTACAATTCGAAAGATCTGTGCATGATCGAGCATATCCCGGCGCTGATCGCCGCGGGGGTTGACTCGTTCAAGATCGAGGGGCGCAACAAAACGGCATACTATGCCGCCTGCGTGACCGGCGCGTACCGCGCGGCGCTTGATGCCTACCGCGCTGCGCCGGAGGCGTTTGCACTGCCGTCCTTCTGCCGGGAGGAGGTTGAAAAGGTCAGCCATCGCGCATATTATACCGGCTTTTACTTCGGTACGGAGCAAAACGGGCAGCACTATGAAGATAGCCAGTATATCCGTGAATATGAGGTCGTCGGTATGCCGGTCGAGACCGACGCGGATGGGCGCGCGGTATTTGCGCTCAAAAACCGTCTGTTCCAAGGCGAGGAGCTTGAGCTGCTGCAGCCCGGCCGACCGCCTTATACGTTCCGGGCAGACCGTGTGCTGAACGACGAGGGGGAGGCACTTGCGTGCTTTAATGTGCCGCAGATGCGGATACATTTCCGCTTTCCATTCCCCGTTGACCGGTTTGCCATCCTGCGCAAGAAAAAAGAGCGGCCTTGATAAAGGCCGCTACAGGTTACGGAAAAAGTCTGGCTTGGCCGGACTTTTTTCTTATGGCAAGCCGCGGCGAAGCGGTTATGCCGCGGACGCTTGGGGCATTCCTGCACTGGTTTAGGAGCTTTTACTTGACAAATATGCCGCTGTGGCATAATAGCCATAAGACGGCTATTATACAGATTATTTCACGATTATACCACCAGCAGCGCATCGGCTCATGTTTTGATAGAACAATCGCCTGCCGCTGTGGTATAATGGCTGCAAAATGGCTATGATACATCTATTTTATGATGATACCATCAGCGGCGCGCCGGTTGGGCGCTTTTACTTCACAAATAGCTGCCGCTGTGGTATAATACAATTGGGTATCGTTGTTTCCGGCGGTGGGCGGTTCCTCACCCCCTTGATAAAAGGGGAGTATAGGCTATTCTGCTATATCATATTATTTCTCATCCTGTTCTGATAATCCGGCTCGGATAAAATGTCCCTCTTGGATTGCAGCAAAGGTTGCTACAAGGCATACTCCAATAGCACTATATTTAAGCTCTATCAAAGGCAATGTTAAGGGTAGCAAGAATAGCAAAAAACCCGTGCCCTTATTCATGATGGTGTGTGCTGCTACAATAGGAAATCTGCAACAGTATCCAACCTTGCTCCAAATGCACTGACGGTGTTTGTTTTTCTGGCAATCGTTCCATCAATCATATCAGTAATACCACAGACCAGATACAGGATATGAAACCACGATGAAAAAGCGGGAATGAATAACAGCAATATGCTGCCCAAAATACGACAACCCGTAACGATGTTTGCCATGCGGATGTTCCCTTCCCAATAGTTTTCGTGGCCAATCAAAATTTATCTATTTTATAATGCTATCATATCTCACCGGTTATTTCAATGATGGGTGAAAGCACCGAAGTGGAGTACACCAATGCTTTCAGTAAAAAGGGACATGCCGCAAGCGGCATATTATCAGGCAATGCGCCACAATGCCGCACCAAAGCGCTAAAATCCTACATACCTATTGACATACAGGGGAAAAGCGTGTATAGTATCACCATATCGAGATGCAAGAAATGGAAAGGGGCGTAAGGCCATGCTGTTGTGCTATCAAGGGCGCTGCCCGTGGGCATATAGTGCGGCTGGATGCCTTGCGCCCGGTTGTCATAGCCGCTATTTGCCCGGGAGACAAGCATCTCGGGTTTTTATGCATATACATACAAAATGGATCGGATCGCAAGTGTGAGAGGGATCGATCCGCAAGAAAGGAACATGTAACATGAAGAAGAGCAAACTCCTTGCAATGCTGCTGGCGGCATCGCTCACGCTGGCCGCGCTGACGGGCTGCGGCGGCGGCGCAACGACCGCTGCCGGTTCGGCTGACGCGGCGGCAAACACTGGCGCTGCGGCGGGCAAGACCGACCTCGTCGTCGCCGCGAGCGAGGATATCGCAAGCCTTGACCCGGTGGGCAGCTCGGCGCTGCAAAGCCAGTTGGTTTACCGCCTGCTGTACACCCGCCTATTTGCAACCGATAAGGATATGCAGACCTATCCCGAGCTGGCTGAAAGCTGGGAGCAGCCGAGCGACACCGAGTATGTTTTCAACATCTATCCGGGTGCGAAGTTCTCGGATGGTAGCGAGATCACCGCGCAGGACGTTGCCGCTTCGCTCAAGCGGGCGCACGAAAGCTCCTCTTTCTCAAACCTGTGGGGAACGGTAGAAAGCATTGAGGCCACCGGCACGCATCAGGTCACAATCACCACCACAGGTCCGAGCCCCGCGCTCTACCAGACACTTGCGCATCCCGCGTCCGCCATTCTGCCCAAGGCTTATTTGGAGCAGGAGAACGCCTTTGCTGATTGGAAAGGATTGGTATTCTCCGGCCGCTATGTCATTTCCGACCGGGAGGAGGGCGTCAGCACCACACTGACCGCGCGCGAGGATTACTTCGACCCGGAGAACGCCGCGCAGAACACGAGCCTGAAGTTCCTTGTCGTCACCGACGACAGCACCCGCACCATCGTTGTATCGACCGGTGAGGCCGATGTCAGCACCAAGTTCGGCACCGCCGATTATGAGACCGTGCAGAATGAGAAGGGCGTAAAGCTCTATGAGACGGCCGGCACCACCATCCAGTATCTGGGCTTTGACACCACCAAGGCGCCGTTTGACGATGTACGTGTGCGGCAGGCGGTCGCTTATGCGATCGACCGCGACGGTATCCTTTCCATCGCCGCAAACGGCCTTGGCACTGCTGCGTATACTGTTATTCCGCCCTCCACGCTCGGTTATGAGGACGAAAACCCCGCCGGCTATTCGTACAACGTAGAGACCGCCAAGGCGCTGCTGGCCGAAGCGGGCTATGCAAACGGCTTTGAGACCACCATCGTGACCTTCTCTGACACGGCGGAGACCATTGCGACGGCAGCGCAGGCCTATCTGAGTGTCATCGGCATCAACGCAAAGGTCGAGCGCTATGACACCTCGGTGCGCATGGATATGTTTGCAAACCACCAGTGCCCGATGTTTGCGGCGCAGTGGGGCGCGCTGGCCGATGCGGAGCTGGTACTGCCGCGCCTTTTTACAGAGGGACAGGTGTACAACTGGAGCTATTTCCAGAACGATCAGGTAGACGCGCTGTTGCAGCAGGCGCGCGAGTCGACCGACAACACAGAGCGCTCCTCTTTGTATGCGCAGGCGGTGGAGATCATTGATACCGAATCTCCTTGGGTGCCGGTGTATGTGCCGACCACCTATGTGCTGGCGAATGCAGGTCTGCAGGGCGTGGCGCTTGATGGCGAGGGCATCATTGACATTTTTGCACTGCATTATTGATTCGCAGCGTTCAGCCGCACCCGAAGGGGATGGCGGTGAGCGCGGAAAAGCAGCCGGGGCGCGTCAGGCGCCCCGGTCATTTCCGTTTTTGGCGGAGCAAATGCTGACCAAACGGCAGGAAAGGAGAAACGGGTGGGAAAATATATTATTAAACGGCTGATTTCCCTGTTTTTTGTCATTTTAGGCGTTGTTTTTATCATCTATCTGATTTTTTATCTGCTGCCTGGCGACGTGACGCAATTCATCCTCGGCGTCAACTATACCCCGGAGGGAGCGGCGCGGCTGCGCGAGGAGCTTGGCCTGAACCGACCGTTCATCGTGCAGTTTTTCGGCTACATAGGCAATCTGCTGCACGGGGACTTTGGCGTGTCGTATCTGTCCGGCGCGCCGGTTTCGCTGCAGCTTTTCGCGCGATTCCCCAGAACGCTGCTGTTGGTCGCGTGCAGCATGGCGCTGTGCGTTGCCATCAGCGTGCCGATGGGCGTTTATTGCGCGGTGCACCCCAAGTCGATCCTCAGCGACCTGATGCAGTTTCTTTGCTCGGTGGGCATTGCAATGCCGTCGTTCTGGCTGGCGCTGCTGCTGATGCTGCTGTTCAGCGTCCGGCTGGAGTGGCTGCCCGCGCTCGGCAGCGTGTCGCTCAAGGGCATCATTTTGCCCTGCGTCACGCTTTGCGCCTCGTTTCTTGCAAGCACGATGCGCATGATGCGCTCGTCCATGCTGGAAACGCTCAATCAGGACTATATCCGCACAGCGCGCGCCAAGGGCGTTGGCCGACGCGGCGTGATCTACCGCCATGCGCTGAAGAACAGCCTGCTGCCCGTCGTCACGATGGTGGGCATGAATGTTGGCACGCAGATGGGCGGCTCGATTCTGACCGAGAGCGTGTTTAGCTATCAGGGCATCGGCCTGATGCTGATGGACAGCATCTTTTCCCGTGATATCCCGTCTGTGCTGGGCTGCATCGTGCTGATGGCGCTGAGCATCGGCGTAGTCAACCTGCTCGTCGATATCCTGATGCTGTATATCGACCCACGCATCAAGGCGAGCATCACAAAGGGGGCATAGACACATGGCAAACAGCAAGAAACAACACAGAACGGTCGCCCGCGGCGCGCTGCGCCGTTTTCTGCACAACCGCATGGCGGTCGTCGGGCTGGTCATCTTTTTGTGCATCGTGGCGCTGACGGTCTATGCCGTTTTCGCTGTGGACTTTGAAAGCACGACCGCCATCGACCCGCCCAACCGTTTGCAGCCGCCGAGCGCCGCGCATTGGTTCGGCACGGACGAGATGGGACGGGACATCTTTGCCCGTATCCTGTACGGTGCGCGCTATACGCTGTCCATCAGCTTTGCGGCAACGCTGGTCGCGGTCGTCATCGGCGGCATATTCGGCGCGGCGGCGGGTTATGTCGGCGGGCAGGTGGACACGCTCATCATGTCCGTGATGGATGTTTTCATGTGCCTGCCGTCCATGCTGCTGGCGATTGCGATCGTGGTCGCGCTCGGCAACAGCGTGGGCAACCTCATTTGGGCCATCGGTGTTTCCAATATCCCGAAATTCGCGCGTATCGTCCGCTCCTCGGTGCTGAGCGTGCGCAATACGGAGTATGTGCAGGCGGCGCAGGTGATTGGCACGCCGGTCATCCGCATCATCTTTGGGCATATTCTGCGCAACTGCTTGGGGCCGGTCATCGTGCAGGCCACGCTGATCTTCGCCATGGCGATCCTGTCGGTCTCGTCGCTGAGCTTTCTGGGGCTTGGCATATCCTCGCCTACGCCGGAATGGGGCAATATGCTCTCGTCTGCGCGCGCGAATATGAGAAACCACGCCTATATGGTCATCGCGCCGGGTATGGCGATCCTGCTGAGTATCTTTTCGCTCAATCTGCTGGGTGACGGCCTGCGCGACGCGATAGACCCGAAGATGGAACTCTGAGGAGGCGCATGATGGACAAAGAGCAAAACAATGTGCTGCTGGAGGTAGAGGATCTGCATGTGTCCTTTGCCACGCCGGTGGGGCAGGTCAATGCGGTAAACGGCATCAGCTACACGCTCCACCGGCATGAGGTGATGGGCATCGTGGGGGAGAGCGGCAGCGGCAAGACCGTCGAGGCGCTGACGATCATGGGGCTGCTCGGTACGAACGCCACTGTCGATTCCGGCAGCATCCGCTTTGACGGGCAGGAGCTGCTCGAAAAGAGCGAGAAGGACTATGTAACATTCCGGGGCAAGGAGGTCGGCATGATCTTCCAAAACCCGATGACCAGTCTAAACCCGGTGTATACGATCGGCCGCCAGCTGACCGAAGCGCTGACCGTGCATGACAAGGGCATAACTAAGAAGCAGGCGCAGGCGCGCGCGATCGAAATGCTCACGCATGTGGGCATCACGCAGCCCGAAAAGCGCATGAAGCAATACCCCTTCGAACTGTCCGGCGGAATGCGGCAGCGCGTGATGATCGCCATGGGCATCATCTGCCATCCCAAGCTGCTCATTGCGGACGAGCCGACAACGGCGCTGGATGTGACAATACAGGCGCAGATACTTGACCTTATCAAAAAAGTGCAGCAGGAGACCGGTATGGCGGTCATTTTCATCACGCATAATCTGGGTGTGGTCGCCGATATCTGCGATTCGGTGACGGTCATGTACGCGGGGCATATCGTCGAGCAGGGGAGCGCGCGGGACATTTTCTACCACACAAAGCACCCCTATACACAGGGACTGCTGCGCAGCACGCCGTCGATCGACCCGGACAACAACGAGCGCCTGATCCCCATTCCCGGCGAGCCGGTCAATCTGCTGGCGCTGCCGGACGGCTGCCCATTTGCCCGGCGCTGCACGCAATGCATGGAAAAATGCTTGGCGGAAAAACCGCCGAAAACAGAATTCTCCCCCGGCCACATCGCGTATTGCTGGCTGTACGGCGAGGGAAAGGAGGACGGGACGCATGGCTGACACGCTGATCGAAGTGAAGAACCTGAAAAAGCTGTTCCCAGCCGGTGGCGGTCTTGGGAAAAAGAGCTATATCTACGCCAACGACGACATCAGCTTTTCCATCGAAAAGGGAGAAACGCTTGGTCTGGTGGGCGAGAGCGGCTGTGGGAAAAGCACGCTCGGGCGCACGATACTGCGCCTGTATGAGCCGAGCGCGGGCAGCATATTCTACCGTGGGCGGGACATTTCCCGCCTGCCGCACCGGGAGATCGTCCGCAGCACCAAAATGCAGATGATCTTCCAAGACCCCTCGGCCTCGCTGAACCCGCGCATGACCGCGGGCAAGATCGTCGAGGAGCCGCTGGTAAACCACCGGCTCTGCGGCTCAGCCGCAGAGCGGCAGGAGCGCGTCAAAGAGCTGTTCCGCCATGTGGGCTTGCACGAGGAGCAGATGCAGCGCTTTCCGCATGAGTTTTCCGGCGGCCAGCAGCAGCGCATCGGCATCGCGCGTGCCTTGGCTGCCGAGCCGGAGTTCATTGTCTGCGATGAGCCGGTTTCCGCGCTCGATGTCTCGATCCAAAGCCAGATTATCAACATGCTGGAGGATATGCAGCGTGAGCTGGGACTGACCTACCTCTTTATCGCGCATGATGTGAGCGTGGTACGGCATATCTCTAACCGTATCGGTGTGATGTTTTTGGGTAAGCTCGTCGAGCTTGCGCCGAGTGACACACTGGTGCGCGAGCCGCTTCACCCCTACACGCAGACGCTGCTGTCCGCCGTGCCCATCCCCGATCCCGATGTGACCCGCGCACGCGCGCGCATCCTGCTTTCGGGAGAGATACCCAGCCCGATCGACCCGCCACCCGGCTGCCGCTTCGCGGCGCGCTGTCCGTATGCGAAGGAGGGCGGCGGGCGCTGCACCGCAGAAACGCCTGCGCTCAAAGAGGTGTCCACCGGGCATTTTGTGGCCTGTCATTTGGTCTGACATAGGGGGAACAGAAGAAAATGTGCGAACTATTTGGTTTTTGCGCAGCCAAAAGTGAGAATCTGGAAAATCCGCTGCGCGTGTTTTTTTCTCACAGCATCCAGCACCCGGACGGCTGGGGGATCGCCACGTTTCACGGCGGCGGGGTCACGGTCGAAAAAGAGATGCTCCGTGCTATCGACAGCGGTTATCTGCAAAAACGTCTGTCCGCGCCGGTGACGGAGTCGCTGCTGCTTGCGCATATCCGCAAGGCAAGTGTGGGTGCGCTGGAGCTGGGCAACTGCCATCCGTTTGTCAAATATGACGGGAGCGGGCGGCGCTGGACGCTGATCCACAACGGCACGATCTTCCGAGGCGAGCGCTTGGAGCAGTATGCCATGGTGCAATATGGCTCGACCGACAGTGAGAGGATATTGCTGTACATCATTGAGCAGATGCAGCGGCTCGAGCGCGGCCTTGGACGTCCGGCCACGGATAGCGAGCGCTTTGCCTGTCTTGACGATGCCATTGCCGCGATCGCGCCCGGCAACAAGGTAAACCTCATCGTCTATGACGGGGTGCAGATGTATGTCCACGCCAATATGGAGGCCTCGCTGTACTGGCTGATACGGCCGGAGGCTGTCATGGTCTCCACGAGACCACTGTCGGATGAGGACTGGCAACCTGTGCCGCTCTCCACGCTCATCGCGTTTGGCAGCGGCAGGGAACTGCTGCGTGGGGCGGACAGAAAGCACGTCTACGTGGAAGAGGGAAAATAAATGCAAGAGAACAATACGGCCTTGATCGCCATGAGCGGCGGAGTGGACAGCTCGGTGGCCGCGTATTTGACGCAGCGCGCAGGCTATACCTGCGCGGGTGTCACTATGCGGCTGTACCGGAATGAGGATATTGGCCTATGTCAATACCGCACCTGCTGCTCGCAGAGGGATATCGACGACGCGGCCGAGGTCGCGTTTGAGCTGGACATGCCGTTTCATGTGGCGGACTACACGGCGGCGTTCAAAACGCAGGTGATTGAGAAGTTTGTCCGGGTGTATGAAAACGGCGGTACGCCCAACCCCTGCATTGACTGCAATCGCTATATGAAATTTAGCCACCTGCTGGATTTCGCTGCGCAAAAGGGGTATCATTATGTGGTGACCGGGCACTACGCCCGCATCGCATACGATGAAAAAACCGGCCGCTGGCTGCTGAAAAAGGCAAAAGACCAGCAAAAGGATCAAAGCTATGTGCTCTACATGCTGTCGCAGGAGCAGCTTGCCCGCATTATGTTCCCGCTGGGTGAGCTGACCAAGCCCGAGGTGCGGGACATCGCCGCGCAGCAGGGCTTTGTCAATGCCCGTAAGCACGACAGCCAGGATATTTGCTTTGTGCCGGATGGCGATTATGTGGCCTTTATGGAACGCTTTACAGGCAAGCAGTATGCCGCCGGCGACTACCTTGACCTGAGCGGTAAGGTGGTTGGGCGGCACCGGGGCGCGGTGTGCTACACCCTCGGCCAGCGGAAGGGGCTGCGGCTGGCGCTGGGCGAGCCGGTCTATGTCTGCCAGAAATCCATGGCAGACAATACGGTGACGGTAGGGCCGGAAAGCACGCTCTACACCCGCAGCCTGATTGCGGACGACCTAAATTGGATCCCATTTGATAAGCCTGCCGGGCCGATGCGGCTGACAGCCTGCACCCGCCACCATCAGAAGGAGCAGGCGGTTACTGCCGCGCTGCTGTCGGACGGGCGGTTGCGGCTGGACTTCGATGTGCCGCAGCGGGCGGTCACGCCGGGGCAGGCGGTCGTGCTGTACGACGGCGAGCTGGTGGTGGGCGGCGGCACGATACAGGAGAGCTTTTGATGATTTATTTGGATTATGCGGCCAATCACCCAGTGGACCCGGTGGTTCTCACGCACTTTTGCGAGGTGGAGCAGCGCTGCTGCGGCAATCCAAACGCATCGCACCCGGCGGGGCAGGCCGCAAAGCAGCAAATGGCACGCACGACCGAGGCGATTGCGGCGCTGCTGGGTGTCAGGCCGACAGAGGTGCTCTATACCTCGGGCGCGACCGAGTCAAACAACCTTGCCCTCAAGGGTATCGCGCTGGCCGGCGGCCGACGGAGCGGGCATATCCTCACAACACCGCTTGAGCATTCTTCGGTAAGCGGCAGTCTGGAGGCGCTGCGGCAGCAGGGCTTTACGGTCGACCGGTTGGACATTCTGCCAGACGGCACGTTGGACATCGCGCAGCTGCGCGCGCGCCTGCGGGAGGATACCGTGCTGGTCGCCATTTCCGCGGTGAGCAGCGAGTTGGGCACCATTCAGCCGGTCGAGCAGGTCGCGGATATGCTCCGCGCGTTTCCGCATTGCCGCCTGCATGTGGATGCGGCGCAGGCGGTGGGCCGGATACCGCTGTCCTTTGCCGGGGTGGATACGGTGAGCATTGCGCCGCATAAGTTTGGTGGGCTGAACGGCAGCGGGTTGCTCATTAAGCGGGAGGGGCTTGCACTTGAGCCGCTGCTGCACGGCGGGGAGAGCGCGTCGGCCTACCGCAGCGGCACACCGGCGGTCGCGCTGGCGGCGGCGGCTGAGGTCGCGCTGCGGCTGGCGCTGGAGAACAGGGAGGTGCGCTTTGCCCGGGTGCGGGCGCTGCATGACAGGCTGCTGGAAGGTTTGCGGCGCTATCCCAAGGTGCGGATAAACAGTTCGGATTGTGCGGTGCCGCATATTTTGAACCTGAGCATTGCGGGGGTCAAAGGCACGCGGTTTCAGCAGGCTTTGGCCGGGCAGGGGGTGTGCGTTTCGGTCAAATCGGCATGCGCCTCCGATGGGCAGCCGTCAGAGGCCGTGCTTGCCATCAGCTGCGACCGGAGAAACGCGCTGTCCTCGTGGCGAATCAGCCTGAGCCATTTGACAACCGAGCAGGAAATAGAAGCGTTCTTACAGATATTTGATGTGTGCTATCATACATTGGCGGAGAAAAATCCGTAAATAATGCCCTCCATCAGCCGGTCTTGATGGATGGAGGGTGGAAGAATTAGGGGAGCTGCGCGTCCGTAAAGCCACGGGAGAGCCGTGGCTTTTTTGTACGGTTTTTCAGTCGGCGGGCGAGGGAAGGGGAGAATGTACTGCGCGGCGGCTGGCGATAAAAAGCAGGTATTGTCGGCAGACGATTGTCGGTACAGGGCGCACCATGAAATCCATAGCTGCATAATAGTGTAGTATCAGCAGTAGAAAGGAGTAGACAGCATGGAATCTCATCACCCCAAGGCAGCTCGCCAGACTGATCACGGCCCAAAGCCGTTTGTTGCGAATATCACGCGCGCCGCGCGGCAAAACCATTGTTTCCGTACAGCGTTTTGGAGCGGATGCCATTTACAGATGACGCTGATGTGCATCCCTGTTGGCGGTGACATCGGCGTGGAGATACACCCGGATACGGATCAGTGCATCCGCGTAGAGGCAGGGCGCGCGATCGTCCGCATGGGTGCCTGCAAGGATAAGTTAGAGCATTGCCACCAACTTGCCGCGGGAGACACCGTTTTTGTGCCGTGCGGCACATGGCACAATATTTGCAACGTCGGAAGCAGTCCGCTGAAGCTTTCGTCCATCTATGTGCCGCCGCATCATCCCAGAGGAACGATCCACCGCACAAAGGCAGAGGCCGAGCGTGCGGAGCACTGAATCCAGACACGGTTTTACGCAAATCAGTTGGGCATTGTGCCGCTCGCATGAGAGGCTGGGTGGCGTTTTACGATATCATGGGCGGGTTTACGCAAAATGATTGGCAGAATATCGCATAAAGCAAAAACCTCACTTCAAAAGAAGTGAGGTTTTTGCTTACACTCGTTTATGATGGTGGAGCGCTTGCTTCCAAATCCGAACCGTTTATATCGTCCAAAGTAATTGTTTCCGTTCCGTCTTGATAGTTAAAGGTCAGAATGATTTTGTCATCGTACACATAAACCGCATTGACAAAGCGATCGATCAAGCGCTGCCGCTGCTCCTGCTTGGTGGTATCAACGGCGCGGAAGCGTTGCAGGAAAAATAAAATCTGTTCTCTGCTAAGATGCGGCTTTTGAAGTTCTTCCTGTAAGATGCTGACCGTCAACTGTTCCTTGGTGGCTTCCAGTTCCTCCAACCGCTGTTTTGTAGACACGGTGAAAATTCCTTGCTGAATGGCGTTCAGCATATTTTGTATGCCTTGCTCGGTCTGCGCTAACTGTGCCTTTAGAACGGGCAGAGAGGTATTTTCCCGCGCTTGCACATCAAGCACCATACTTGCGATTGCGTCAAGCGTTGTATCATCAAATATCATTTGCATGGTACGCTCGACCACCAAATTTTCTATCCAGTCCTTTTTTACCGCCTTTTTGGTGCAGCCGGTTTTCCGCTTTGCGCTTCCGCATTTGTAATAGTAGTGCTTTTTCCCGGTATGGCTTGTACCGCTTTCGCCTACCATCAGCCGCCCACACTTGCCGCAAAACAGCTTCGTTGTCAGCAAAAAGGCTTCATCCGCTTTACTCATAGCCGGGGCGCGTTTGTTCCGTGCTATGCGTGCTTGTACCCGGTCAAATAGTTCCTGCGGAACAATAGCGGGAACGCCGCCGGGAATAACTACATCTTGATACCGATACTCGCCTATGTACTTTCTGTTTTTCAAGATGGCATTGAAGCTGCCTAAACTGTACGGCTTGTTGTGCTTGGTCTGCAACCCTCGCTCATTGAGAGATTCCACGATAGCACGGACGGTTTCGCCGTCGGCATAGCGGGTGAAAATCTCCAACACCACAGGCGCGGTCATGGGGTCAACCGCCAATCGTTTATCACTTCCCAACACATATCCCAACGGAATACCGCCGCCGTTATTCAACCCCTTTAGGGCGTTTTCTTTCTGCCCTCGGTGTATCTTCTCGGACAGTTCAACGGAATAAAACTCGGCGTACCCCTCTAACAAACTTTCCAGCAAAATACCAGTGCTGTCCTCTGCGATAGCCTCCTTTGCGGACACCACCTTAACACCGTTTTTCTTCAAAATGGCTTTGTAGTGGGCGCTGTCATAGCGGTTTCTGGCGAACCTGTCCAGCTTCCAAACAAGGACAATATCGAACAGGCCGTTTGCGCTGTCCTTAATCATTCGTTGGAAATCCGGACGGTTATCTGTTTTGCGGACAATGCACGGTCAATATAGGTGCTTAACACCGTTATGCCGTTGCGCTCGGCGTATTCCTTGCACTCCCGAAGCTACCCCTCTATGCTTTCCTCACGCTGACTGTCGGAAGAATAGCGGGCGTAAATTACAGCTTTCATATCTGCACAACCTTTCGTTACTCTGTGGGTGGCTTGCCCGCCTCACTGGTGGGCGTTTCCCTTGATGTCCTGCCATTCAAAAATCTCCGTTTGTCAAGGTCTG
>NZ_JALFLA010000071.1 GCF_022775115.1 Agathobaculum sp. | reverse complement strand
CTCATGCTTCACCGCCTCCCAGTAATTCCTCCACTTTCTCCTGGGCCGCGTCCTCCGCCGCGCAGTATGGGCATTTCCCGCCCATCCATCCAGGGAGAAACTTGTGGTAACACTTGGGGCACGTCACGGCGTCCGGTTCGTTCTCTGCCAGCTGCTCCATGTAATTTACCAGGGCCATATTTTCATAAAGCCGGCAATATGATCCGAAACGGGCAGAGGCCAGATCGGCGGCCAGTCGTTCCTCTTCTTTGCGGGGCACCTCAATGGTCTGGTTTTCTCGGCTGCGGCTGCCCGGTTTTACCCACCCTTTGCGCGGGGCGTCGCGGTATCTTTCCTCGGCCTCGATTGCCTCTTGATACTTCGCTTTCAGTTCATTCACTGTTTTGCTCCTCCCATCAACTCCAGGTACAGGGCGCAGTCTTTCCCGATCCGCTGGCAGTAACCCCACTCTACCATGGCGCCCTTGCTCTCCTGGTAGTCGGGGAGAAACACGGCCAGGCTGGACGGTTCAGCGGGGACGCGGTAGAATTTGCTCGCGTTGCCCTGATGGTCTGCGTCGATCAGCAGCACACGCTTGTCATACTCGGTGGCAAGGATGGCCGCGAGGTTGACGGCGGTCACGGTTTTGCCCACTCCACCCTTGAGGTTTACAATGCTGATGGTTTTCATTTTTATACTCCTTATCACGCAGGTGTGTGCTTGTTCTGCATTTTCTTGATTTGCCGGGCGACAGCACGCTGCCCGTCCATATACTCGGCAAAGGACTGGTTCGCGCCGTCGAAAGCAAGCGAAAACTCGCCCAGCGTGCCCTCCTTGTTCTTCAGCACCCGCAGCTTGCGGTCATTTGCGGGTGTGTTCTTGTCCGGGTCGATATACAGCGCGAGCACGGCATCCGCGTCCTGCTCGATCTGACCGGATTCGCGCAGGTCGGTCAGTGTCGGCGCGGCATCCGCGCGGCTGGTGCTTGCGCGGGACAGTTGGCTCAGCGCCACAACCAGCAGGCCATGCGTTTGCGCCATCGTATGCAGATCAAGCGAAATGTTCGTGACTTGTTCAAAGCGGTCGCGGCCGCGCCCCTTGAGCAGCTGCAGGTAGTCGATAAATACCACTTTGTGCCGCCGCGCCAGCGCTGTGGACAGAATATCCTGCACGCCCCAGCCAGAGGCCGTTATAAGTTCCATCTGCGTCTCCGTGATATTCTTTTTCCATTTTGCGACGCGCGTCCACTCCTCCTGCGTCATTTCGCGGCGGTTGATGCGCCCGAAATCGACCACGCACCGGCTTGACACCAAGCGGTTGGTCAGCTTGGCTGTGCTCGTCTCGAGGCTGTAAAACCCAACACTGGACGAGATCCCCATATGCGCCGCCATCTGCAAGGCCAGCGCGGTCTTACCCGCGGATGGCCGACCGGCGAGCACCACGAAATCCCCGTAATCCGAGTATAAGCGGCGATCCAGCTTGTCAAAGCCCCAGCTTAAAAAACGGCGTTTCGCGTCCTGCTCGGTGTAGAACTGCACTAGCGCCTGCGCCATGGTCACCACCTGTGTGCGGTTGCGCTCGCTGAGTATCTCACCGGCTTGTCCGATCAGCTCACGTCCCGCATCGCTGGTGCGCACCTCTGCCAGCCGGGCGGCCAGCTCCCGCAACCGCGTGATGCGCGTCTGTTCCTGCATGGCTGATATGTAAGTGCGCCAGCCGAAAGCGGTCGGTGTGACGGCCATGCAATCCATCAGCAGATCGTTATACTCTGCGCCGCACACGCCACGAATCGTCACCGCATCAACCGGGCGACCGGCCGTAAACAGCTTGACTGCCGCGCTGTACACCGTGCGCAGTTCCGGCGTTGTAAAATCCTCCGGACGTGTGAGATGAATCAGCTCGCCCGCAATCGACGGGTCGACCAACAGGCAGCCAATCACGCTGTATTCCGCGTCAAGCGTTGCTTTGGTCACCATTGTTCAAACTGACCTCCTTTCGGTTTCGGCGGTTCAGCCGATGCACTGCCGCCGTATTTTCCCTCCAGCACCTTGACGATGTTGTTCTCGTTCATCAGCCAGTCGAAGTCGGCGCGCCAGCCACGGTCGTTGATACCGGTGCAAAAGCTACTGGCCTGCGCCCGGTGGAACACGTCGATCAACTGCTCCGAGCTGTACCCCTTGGCGTACAGCTTCCGTACCGCATCCGCGCGCTTTTCGGTCAGCTTGACCGCCTGCGGCAGCCCGGTACAGATCGTGTTATACCGCTCCATCACTTCCAGCGGTTTAATGTTTCCGTTCGGCTTTTCCTCTTCTTCTTTTAACTGTGTTATTAACTGTTCCTTATACATTTCACCGTTTTGTGACAGGTTGTCCCCGTTTGGGGGCAGGGGTGTGTCACCGTTTGGGGACACATCAGCACCAAACGGTGAAATGGGCAATTTGCTCTCGTCGAGCGTGTAAAACAGCGTGCGGTCATGGCTGTCACGGTTGTAGTTTGCAGTCAGCACCACGCCCGCTTCCTTCAGCTTTTTGATAATGCGTTCGATTTGCCGCTTGCTCCACCATGGGAACAGCCGCTCCATGGCGCGGATGGAGTTATACGTCCAATACCGGCCATCGTGGAAGTGCCGGTCGTTGGCTTCGTTCTTGGCAATCCAGAATTGGAGCATGGCGATAAAGACCGCCTCGTCCACGCCGTACATCGAAGCGATCTGTCCGTCAAAATGGCAGGTCATTGGCCGCCGCCTCCCTTCTTTGTGGCACATCTGACCCTGCGCACAGCGGACGTGTTACGCCGCCTCCTCTCCGCCCGGAGCATCCAGAGGTCGACGACGATAGACAGCGCAAGATACACGCTGGCCACCGCCAGCATGGTCAAAATCAGGTTCATAATCATTTGATATTCCTCATTTTCCCGGCGCTGCCACTTGACAACGCCGGGTTTTTCCGGTATCCTGTATGTAAGTTCAATTTTGTATGCGCTCAGTCGCGGTTGCCGCCGCTCTGGGCGCTTTCCTTTTGCGCTGCACAATCCAATTCGAGATATGTCGCCATGATCTCCCGCAGTTCTGCCATGATTGCATCATGCAGCGGGCGTTCCTCAGATGTAATAACGCCATCCTCGTTGATCTCAAGTAACTGATCCAGTCGACCCGTTTTGGCAAACTTGCCAATCAACCGCACCAGACGCATCGTTGCCTGCTCCAGCGGTTTAGATTGCACCTCTGGCAGCATGCCGCCCAGATCGCCCGCTGCGATATGCTGGTAGCACAGATACGGAAAATCGTAAAGCTGTGCCATTCGTAAAACCGTGCTATCTGGCGGCCGTCGGCGATCCTGCTCATACGCGCCGAGACTCTCAACCGAAATGTCCAGTCGCTCAGCTGCGGTTTCCTGCGTCAAACCTTTCAGTTCGCGCGCAGTTTGATAGATATTTCTGTATTTTGACAAACTGGTTTTCCTCCCTTTTTCATGCTATAATGCACCCATCACTTAAACAGTGACAGCATTTCCTCTGCGGGCATGCCCAGCACAGTCGAAATTCGGCGCAGTTCGTTAACCGTCAGATCACCCGGCTGCTCCAATCGTCTGTGCAGTAGCTGCCGCGATACCATGATGCGCTTGGCAAGCGCTGTGTGATCCGGCAGCCCTGACAAAACACGATACTTCTCAATATTTGCAACGAATTGCAAGTCACCCTGTTTGCTCAACTCAGCTCACCTCCTTTTTCGTTTCATACAGTTCATCGGTCGTGCAGCCGAGGAAGGCCGCAAGCTCGGGCATCACCTGACAGGGTGGGTACACACCCTCCTGCTCCCATCTGACAACCGTCGGCTGAGATACACCAAAGTGCGCCGCAAGCTCGATCTGCTTGATGCCGCGCTCTTCGCGGTATCGCTTGATGGTTTTCATGTTATTCACCCCTTTCCGGTTCTTGTTCTCAGGAATCTGAATATACGGTCGAATGCTCAATTAGGTAGGAAGCGACTTGCGTCGGAGATGCCGCAATCGAAAAGGCTTTCACATCATTTTGCCGTATACCGTCGATAATGACTTCCTGCAATCGACCCTGCCTAAATCTCAAGATGATTTCATCATGAAATTGCAAGGATTGATCCAAGCGCTCACCTCCCTATCGCTCCTTGCCCCCTCTGCTTCCATGTGTTACCATGGAAGCAGGAAGGAGGTGGAACTATGGTTTCAAAAACCTATCGGTGTAGTTGCCCACTGAGCAAAAAGCCGGTGTCTGTCCGAGTTGAGTTTGAAAAGATGGAAGTATGCGGAGACACCGGAACTTACTACGGCAAATCAACCTACCTTTGTAGCGCTCACGCGATAGGCGAGTGCCCCGGAGCATCTCAGGAAGATTTTGAATGCCCGGTTTATCAAAAATCCGTTTGCTAATCCTACTTCGTCCGCGCAAATTGACAGCCAATGCCGCTTTTTCGTCTTAAAATGGCATTGGCTGTCGGCCAATAACCGTCGTTTCCCGTCTTGTAGCACTGGTGGATATACTGACACGGTTCACAGATTTTTCCCCAGCGCACGGG
>NZ_JALFLA010000070.1 GCF_022775115.1 Agathobaculum sp. | reverse complement strand
CTCATTTTCCTCATCAGCCTGATTCAGTATGTGCTGCGGCAGGTTATCCGGCCGATACTGCTGCTTTCCGACAGCAGCCGCCCGCTTGAACAGGGGCATTTAGAGCTTGACCTGTCTTACAGCGCCGAAAATGAGCTGGGTGAGCTGGCAAAGATACTCAAGCGGTCGATGAGCCTGATCAACAGCTATGTGGCCGATATCAACCGCATGATGGCGCAGCTGTCCAAGGGAGATTTTGATGTCGGCGTATCCGAATCGTTTATCGGCGATTTTCGCTCAATCGAGCAGTCCATCGACAGCTTTACTACCACCATTTCGGCCGCGCTGAGGCAGATCACGCAGGCAGAGCATCAGATATCGTCAGATGCCGAGCAGCTTTCCAGCAGTTCCCACGAGCTGGCGCAGGGCGCTGCCAAGCAGGCCGGCTCCATTCAGGAGATGTACGCCACTCTTGAGCATTTGTCCAGAAGTGCGGAAAAGAACGTTGAGACCTCGTGCAACGCACAGCACAACGCCCAGATGACCCGGGAGCAGGTCGCCATCAGCGAGGAGCAGATGGGGCATATGGTAGCCGCTATGACCGATATTACGCATTCGTCTCAGGAGATCGGCCGCATCATTTCCACTATTGAAAACATTGCGTTCCAGACCAATATCCTGGCGCTGAACGCTGCGATCGAAGCCGCGCGCGCCGGCACAGCCGGCAAGGGTTTTGCCGTCGTGGCTGATGAGGTGCGCCGTCTGGCCTCCCAATCCGATCAGGCCGCCAAGGCGACCAAGGAACTGATTGAAAACTCCGTTCGTGCCACCGAGCGCGGCGGACAGATCGTGGGAGAGGTCTCCGTCTCACTGAAAAAAACGCTCGAGCTGGTCACCCGCTCCAGCAGTGATATCCGAATAATCGCCGAGGCTGTGCAGGACGAGGCTTCCTCTATCACGCAGGTCACCGAAGGTATCGGTGAGATATCCACAGTTGTGCAGACCAACTCGGCCAGCAGCGAAAACGCCGCCTCGGTGAGCGCAGAGCTGTTCGATCAGGTGCGCCTGCTGCATGAGCAGACCCGTCAGTTCCATCTCAAGCCGCATACCGCAAGCGAATGATCCCCTTCGCCTACCATCCGGTGGGCCGACTGACAGCGCTTGCTGAAAAACCGTCTTGCATACCTTCCAAGGGAGATCGCGCAAAGCGCGGTTTCCCTTGTTTTTTCTAAAAGACAGCACGGCGGGTGGTAATACATCTAAAAGATGAGCAAAACCCTCTTGCAGAACCGAAAAAGCCGAAAACAGGCATTGACAAATCAGCCGAATGCTTTTATAATAACCATGTATATTGCACAAAGCGATGACAGAGGAAAGTAATTGTCCCAAGTGCGGCTTTTCAGGGAGTGTCCGGCAAGACTGGAAACGGACGCAGACGCCGGAACGATGAAGTTCCCTCTTGAGTTGCGGCGCTGAACCAACAGTAAAGTAGGCGCTGCCGGGACTCCTCCGTTACAGGGATAGGATATGTATGTATCCGAAAAGTGCGGCAGTTGTCTGCCGAATGTGGGTGGTACCGCGGAATCGTTTGTCTTTCGTCCCTCTTTGTGGATGAAGGACTTTTTTATTGTCCTATTCCGCCTGACAAACATAAAAATATACCTAAAAATATACCTATTTTGACAGATAAGGAGTAAATCGCATGATCATCATTATGAAACCCAGTGCGACCCGCGAGCACGTGGAGGAGCTTTCCCGTCACATTGAGCGCTGGAATGTAAAGGCAAACCCGATTTACGGCGAGGGCACTATCGTCATCGGCCTTGTAGGCGACACCGGCGCGGTCGACAAGGACGCGCTGCTGCGTGACCCCGAAGTGGACAACATCATCAAGGTACAGGAGCCGTTCAAGCTGGCTAACCGCAAGATGCACCCGGCAGACACGGTGGTCGACATCGCGCCCGGCGTTTCTGTCGGCGGCAGCAAGCTGGTGGTGATGGCCGGCCCCTGCTCGGTCGAGAGCGAGGAGCAGATCGTTGACATTGCCCGCCATGTGCAGGCGCAGGGAGCGACCGCGCTGCGCGGCGGCGCATGGAAGCCGCGCTCCTCCCCCTATTCCTTCCAAGGGCTACAGGCGGACGGTCTTGAGCTGCTGCACAAGGCGCATGAGGTCACCGGCCTGCCGGTCGTCACTGAGATCACCAACCCCGCGCATATCGACCTGTTCGCCGATAAGTGCGACTGTTTTCAGGTCGGCGCACGCAACATGCAGAATTTTGAGCTGCTCAAGGAGCTGGGGCAGACCCGCAAGCCCGTGCTGCTCAAGCGCGGCTTTGCCAACACGATGGAGGAGTTCCTGATGAGCGCCGAATATCTGATGGCGGGCGGCAACGAGAACGTCATCCTGTGTGAGCGCGGTATCCGCACCTACGAGACCTTCACCCGCAACACGCTGGATATCTCGGCCGTGCCCGTGCTCAAGCGCATGAGCCACCTGCCGGTCATCGTCGACCCGTCCCACGCGGGCGGCATATATTGGATGGTCGAGCCGCTGGCCAAAGCCGCCGTTGCTGCCGGTGCAGACGGCCTGATGATCGAAGTACACAACGATCCGGCGCACGCGCTGTCCGACGGTGCGCAATCGCTCACCTATGAATCCTTCGCCGAAACGATGGCCAGCCTGCGTGCGGTAGCCGCCGCGGTCGGCCGCTCGCTTTGAGCGCGGCTGACTGCCGCCTGATCCTGTCTGACTGCCTTTCGAGCTTTGCAGACACTGTTCAAGCGGACAGTTGGGGTGAATCCGGTATTTTTTACAACCCTGGCGGCATTCGCAAACGTGGCGTATATGTGCTCACCATCAAGCAGCGGGACGGCGCGAACGACCGCGCCTCCCAGCTGGATCGCGACGGCGTATACCGAGTCAATTTTGGCCTGCCGCGCGCGCTTTACTGCCAGTATTTTGGTGCGCCGCCGCCCCGCCCGTCCAAGGGCTGCGCGGTTTGTCTGCCTTATGACTTTACCACGCTCGATACCCTGCTCCCCCACCCTGTCTATGCGTGGATGGGATGGGTATGCGTGCTCAACCCGTCGGCCGAGACTTATGAAACGATCAAGCCGCTTATCCGCGCATCCTATGAATTTGCAGTACAGAAATTTCAAAAATCCCAGCGACAAAAGGAGCTGTAAGCCATGAGAGAACCGCTGACCCTACAAGGCGGCAACGGACTTTCGGAAATCTATATCGAGTCCGGTCTTTTCGACCGCGCGGGCGTGGTCATCGGCCAATCCTTCTCGCCCAGCCGCATCCATATCGTCACCGATTCCAATGTAGCGCCGCTGTATCTTGCGCGGCTGGAAAGCCAGCTTGCCTTTCCTGTCTCGCACACCATCATTCCTGCGGGCGAGGAACACAAGCATCTTGCCACCGTCGAGGACATCTACCATGATATGCTGGCCGCCGGTATCACACGGAAGGATCTTGTCGTGGCGCTTGGCGGTGGTGTAGTCGGTGATATCACCGGCTTTGCCGCGGCAACGCTGCTGCGCGGCGTGTCGCTCTGCCAGATACCGACAACGCTGCTCGCGCAGGTCGATTCTTCGGTCGGCGGCAAGACGGGCGTCGATCTGCCGGAGGGCAAAAATTTGGTCGGCGCCTTTTATCAGCCAAGGCTGGTGCTGATCGACCCTAAGGTGCTCTCCTCCCTGCCGGACAGCACCTTTGCCGACGGCATGGCCGAGGTGATAAAATACGGCTATATCGCCAACAAAACGATCCTTTCACTGGTCGCACAGCCCAATTATAGGGACAATATCGAGCAAATCATCTATGAGTGCGTCAAGATCAAGCGCGATGTGGTGGCGATTGATGAACACGACACCGGCCTGCGCATGATCCTGAATTTCGGCCACACGATCGGTCACGCGGCCGAAAAGCTGGGCAATTATACCGCGCTGACGCACGGACAAGCCGTTGCCATCGGCATGGCGGCCGCCATGCGTCTGTCTGCGCTGTTGGGCAATGCCGACCTGACTGCTTCGCTGCTGCCGCTGCTCGATCATGTCGGCTTGCCGAGCACGCTTGCCTATGACCGCGAAGCGATTTTTGATGCGCTGCTGGCGGACAAAAAGAAGTTCGGCGGCACGGTCAATTTTATCCTTGTGCGCGAGGCCGGACGAGCGGAAATCACGCCCATCGAGACTGATCGGCTGCATGCGTACATTCTGAAACTGTAAGGAGGGCACACCATGGGTTCTGTCTGGGGCAATGCCATCAAAATTTCTGTTTTCGGAGAATCCCACGGCGCCGGCATTGGGATCGTCATCGACGGGTTTCCGCCCGGCGTTACATATGATGAAGCCTTTGTGCTGCGTGAAATGGAACGGCGCGCGCCCGGCCGCAACAAGCAGTCGACCGCGCGCAAGGAGGCCGATCTGCCGCTGCTCCAATCGGGTATGCTGCATGGCCGCACGACCGGCGCGCCGATCTGCGCCGTCATCCAGAACACCAACCAGCGCTCGGGCGACTATGCCGCGCTGGCCGCGCAGCCCCGTCCGGGGCACGCGGATTACACCGGCTCAGTGCGCTACAAGGGCTGCAACGACCCGCGCGGCGGCGGGCACTTTTCCGGTCGGCTGACCGCGCCGCTTGTGTTCGCGGGCGCGCTGTGCAAGCTGTGGCTGCGCAAGATGGGCGTTGCAGTCGGCTCACACATCCAGTCGATCGCGCAAATACAGGATATGCCATTTGACGATGTGGAGGTAAGTCCCGCGCAGCTAGACGCGCTGCGCATGGCGGACTATCCGGTCAACAACCCCAAGGCGTTGGAAGCCATGCTGGCCGCAATTGAAGAAGCGCGCCTCCAGCAGGATTCAGTCGGCGGTGTGATCGAGGCCGCGGCTGTCGGCCTGCCCGCCGGCATCGGCAGTCCGATGATGGACTCGGTTGAGAGCCGACTATCCTCCCTGCTGTTTGCTGTGCCCGCTGTCAAAGGCGTGGAGTTTGGCGCAGGCTTCGCCTTTGCCGCACTGCGCGGCTCACACGCGAACGACGCGCTGTATCTGGACGGACAGATGGTCAAGACCGAGACCAATAATAACGGCGGCGTGCTCGGCGGCATCACAAACGGTATGCCGCTGCTTGTGCGTGTGTGCATCAAGCCCACACCGTCCATCTCGACGGCGCAGCACACACTCAATATCCAGACCGGTCAGGTCGAGCCGCTGTCTATCCACGGACGTCACGATCCGTGCATTGTGACTCGCGCCGCACCAGTGATCGAGGCTGCCTGCGCGATCGCGCTGGCTGATCTGCTGAGGGAGGCCAAGGGCTATGCGTGATCTTTCCGTTATCCGGCAGGATATCAACTCGGTGGATGCCGCCATCCGCGAGCTGTTTCTGCTACGCATGTCGCTCGCCCGCGAGGTCGCACAGACCAAGGCACAGACCGACGATGCGATCTACAAGCCTAACCGCGAGGCCGAGATCATCGAAAAGCGCGCCACCGGCATGGCCGAGGAGTTGCGCGTCAAATATATCGCGCTGCTGCAAAGTATGATACGCGCCAGCCGTGAATATCAATATAGCGAGATACTTCGCCTGAACCCCGATAAATTTCCCTTCCACCCGAAGCAGGCAGCGCTTTGTCCCCGCTCGGTCTATTATCAGGGCGCACCCGGCGCATACCAGGAACTGGCCGCGCGCGCACTTTTCCCGCACTGTGAGCCGGAAAATGTGCAGACGTGGGAGCAGGTGTTTCAGGCCGTGCGTGACGGCAAGGCCGACGTAGGCGTCGTGCCGGTCGAAAATACAACCGCAGGCTCAATCAGCGCGGTCTACGACCTGCTGCTGGAGTATGACCTATCAATCAACTGTTCGTACATCAAAAAAATCCGCCACTGTCTTGCCGCCGTGCCCGGCGCCGGGCTTTCGGATATCGAGCGTGTCTGCTCGCACCCCCATGCCCTGCCCCAGTGCCGCGCCTTTATTCACGAGCATGGCCTTGCGTCTATCGAAGTGTCCAACACTGCGGTCGCGGCGCAAAGCGTCGCCCAAAAGCAAGACAAGCGGCTGGCCGCTATCTGCTCACGTGAGGCGGCCGAGCAGTACGGGCTTACTATCCTTGCTGAGGGCATCAACGACTTGCAGCATAACGAAACGCGCTTTATCGCAGTCAGCCGCCACCTGACCAGCCAGCCGGATGACAACCGCATCGAAATTGCGTTCCACATCCCGAACACAGCTGGCTCACTGGGCGGTGTGCTGGATATCTTTGCCGACTATGCCATTGATATGACTGCGATATACTCCCGTCCGCTCAAGGACAGCCCATGGTGCTATGTGTTTTATATTGACTTTACCGGCAATATGCGCGACCATGCTGTGCGTTCGCTGCTGTATCAGCTCTATGAGGAGCTTCCCTACATTAAGGTCATCGGCAGCTACCATGTGTCCGATGCGACGGAGGAGTGAAACAAATGCAAATTCATCCCTGCGGCCCGCTGTGCGGTGCGATCACCGTACCGGGCGATAAATCCATCTCTCACCGCGCGGTCATGCTGGGCGCGCTGGCCAACGGCACGACCCATATTTCCGGCTTTCTGATGGGCGAGGACTGTCTTTCCACCATCGACTGCTTTCGCAAAATGGGCGTGCAGATCGAGCGCACCGAAACCGAGGTCATCGTTCATGGTGTTGGTCTGCACGGCCTGTCCGCCCCGGAGGAGACGCTTTATACCGGCAACAGCGGCACGACCACACGGCTTTTGTGCGGTATCCTTGCCGGGCAATCCTTCGCTTCCGTAATGAATGGCGATGCTTCCATACAAAAGCGGCCGATGGGGCGCGTCATCAAGCCTCTGCGCGAGATGGGTGCGTCTATTGAGGGCAAAAGCGACAACTATTGTCCGCTCCGCATCTATCCGAGCGAGTTGTGCGGCATCGAATACCGTTTGCCGGTTGCGTCCGCCCAGCTCAAGAGCGCCATTCTGCTCGCCGGTCTGTACGCCGAGGGACAGACGACCATTATCGAGCCAGCCCCCTCACGCGACCACACCGAGCGCATGTTCCGCGCCCTCGGTGTGGAGATCGAAACGCACGGCAACGTCATTACGCTCGACCCACCGGAGGATCTGCACGCGGTCGATATCACTGTTCCGGCTGACATTTCGTCGGCTGCGTTCTTCCTTGTCGCGGGTGCAATCGTTCCCGGCAGCGAGCTGACCATCAAAAATGTCGGCGTCAATCCGACACGCACCGGCATTTTGGACGTGCTTCGCAGCATGGGCGCGGATATTGCTGAGGAGCATTTCTGCGACCATGCAGAGCCCATCTGCGACCTGACCGTCAGGCACAGTGCGCTGCACGGCATTGAGATCGGCGGCTCGATCATCCCTCGCCTAATCGACGAGCTGCCCGTCATCGCTGTCGCCGCCGCATTTGCTGAGGGTGAGACTGTCATCCGAGACGCGCAGGAGCTGAAGGTCAAGGAATCCAACCGCATTTCCGCCATGGTCGCTGAGCTTACCAAGGCCGGTGTGGACATCGAGGAAACAGACGACGGCATGATCATCCGCGGTGGGCGGCGGCCGCGCGGCGCAACCTTTGATACCTATCAAGATCACCGTATCGCCATGAGCCTTGCCGTGCTCGCTCTCGCCGCCGAGGGCGCGAGCCGCATCACTGCGCCGGAGGTCGTTGCGATCTCCTACCCGGACTTCTTCGATACGCTTCAGCAGTTGGGAGGCTGACCGCTATGCTGCTTTCGATGGAAGAATTTCGTGTGTTTGAGCCGAAAAAAACGACCTATGCGCTATTCGGCTGGCCGCTCGGCCATACCATGAGTCCCGCGCTGCATGCGCAGCTGTTTGCCGCTTCCGGACAGGATGCGGACTACATCGGTGTTGCCGTGCCGCCCGAGGCGCTTGCCGAGGCATTCACACTCGCAAGACAAAAGCTCGGCGGTATCAACTGCACCATCCCGCATAAAAAAGCCGTTATCCCGCTGCTTGACGAGGTGGATGCCGCCGCGCACGACTTGTGCGCCGTCAACACCATCGCTTTCCGCGAGGGAAAGGCCATCGGCTACAATACGGATATTCTCGGCGTGGCCGAATCGCTCAAGCGGGACGGCATTACCCCGCGCGGCAAAAAGGCGCTACTGCTCGGCTACGGCGGCGCGGCCTCTGTCATCGCGCATTACTGCGTCTCGCAAGGCGCGCATTTGACCATCACCGGGCGGGATATGGACAAGGCTGCGGCGCTTCAGAAACAGCTTTGCGATACCGTTCCCGGCGCGCAGGTCTCGGTGTTCAGCCGCAGGCATATCCCGCGCGACATCCAGCTTGTCTTCAACTCCACGCCGGTGGGCATGTTTCCCCGTGAGAATGCCGCGCCGCTGCATTTTCTGCCGCACAAAACAGAATATGTGTTCGATGCTATCTACAACCCGCCGGTGACGGCCACCATGAAGCTCGCCAATCCACGCAAAACCAAAACGCGCGACGGCTTGTTCATGTTGGTCATGCAGGCCGCCCATGCGCAGACCATTTGGTCAGGCGTTCAGTTCGAGCCTGCCGCGTGTGAGACCATCCTGCGCCGCACCTACGGCCAGCTTGCAGCCAAGCGCCTGCATGACAAGCACGGCAAGCAGAACATCGTGCTGTGTGGCTTTATGGGCAGCGGCAAAACGACCATTGGCCGCAAGCTGGCACGTCTGACCGGCCTGCAATTCATCGACGCTGATCAGTATCTTGAGGAGCGGGAAGGAAAAAAGATACCGGATATCTTTGCAGAGCGCGGTGAAGCCTATTTCCGCGACCGGGAAAGCGCCTACATCCGCGAGCTGTCGCAGCGCAGCGGCATCGTCCTTTCTCTCGGCGGCGGTGCGGTGCTGCGCGAGGAAAATGTACATGCTGTCAAACAGACTGGCCTGCTGATCCATCTGGACACGCCGTTTTATCGCATCGTCAAAAACCTCTCGCATTCGGTAAGCCGCCCCCTGCTCAACAAGCCGGACAAGCAGGCCGAAACGCGCCGTTTGTATAATGCGCGCAAGGCGATCTACCACCGCGTCTCCGATTTTTCGGTTCGCAGCCCAAAGATCTCTGAGACGCTCGAACAGCTTGTCAAAAGCATCTGACCGACCCATCCATCCGCGCAAAACGTAAAGGAGAACCATGAAACTTTTTGCAAACAAAGCCGTCCGCCTGCTGGCATTGACGCTTGCAGCCACGCAACTGCTGGCCACCGTGGCGGGCGCCGCGTTCGACAGCGGCTTTTCCTATTCCTACGCAGTAGGCGAAGGACTGACCTATACCCGCAGCGAGGGTAAAAACAGCGCCGGGCCGCAGCGCGCCAACATCCTGACCTATACACCCAACAGCGGCGTCTCCCCCGTCATGGTGTACGCGGGCGACCGGCTGTACGGCAGTCAGACCACCATCTTAAACGCGGCCCAATATCTCGAAAACCAAGGAAAGCCGGTCGTTGGTGGCGTCAATGCTGACTTTTTCGTCATGTCCAGCGGTGTGCCGATCGGCCTTGTGATAAACGAGGGTACGCTGATTTCATCCGATGCGTGGCAGTATGCCGTCGGCTTTAAGCCGGACGGCACCGCCGTGCTGGGACGGCCGACCATGTCCATGCAGATCGCAGGGCAAAGCGGTACGGTTTCGGTCTCCTACTTCAATAAGACCCGCACGACGGCGGGCGCTTATTTGCTCGACCGCAATTATGACAGCTCCACGCATTTTACCGCCCACGGCACCAATATCATCTTAGAGCGCGTGGATGACACACCCGTCACGGTAGGCGGCACGGTCAAAATGAAGGTCATCAACAAGGGCACGGGCAACAGCGCGCTGACCATTACGGACAAGCAGATGGTGCTGACCAAATCGGACGGCGCGGACGTTCCCTCTTGGGTCGATTTCGAGATCGGCGAGGAGGTCACGCTCTCCGTGCGGGCAAGCGATACGAACTGGGGCGAGGTGCAGTATGCGGTCGGCGGCAAGCTGCTGATTGATGGCGGCGTGGTCACGACCGCGGGCATCGACGCGGCCTCCTCCCTACGCGCGCGCAGCGCAATCGGCGTCAAGGCAGACGGCACGGTCGTGTTGTATGAGATAGATGGTAACCAGTCCTCGCACAGCGCCGGTCTGACGGCTGCTGAGCTTGGCAGCGAACTGCTCGCGCTCGGCTGTGTACGCGCAATCTGTCTGGACGGCGGCGGTTCGTCCGCCATGGCGCTGCGACAGCCGGGCGATGCTTCGGCCACGCTGGCCTCCAAGCCGTCCGACGGCTCCCAGCGCGCGTGCGCCAACTACATCTTTTTCATCAGCCAAAACGCCTATGATGGTGTGACCGCTCGCGCGGTGCTCACACCTGACTACCGCTATATGCTGCCCGGCGCTTCCACTGGCTTTTCGGTCAAGGGTGCGGACAGCGCCTATGGCCCCGCACCCGCACCGGGTGAGCTGCAATACACTGTCTCAAATGAGCTCGGCACGGTCAGCGGGCAGGTCTTTACCGCCGGTGCGCAGCCCGGTACTGCGGTTGTCTTCGGCTCGGATGGCACGGTCGAAGGCTCAATGAGCATTTGCATCACCGGCGCAGTGGAAAGCATCGGTTTACAAAGCGGCGGCAGTGCGCTCAATGCCATCTCGGTCAAACCCGGACAGAGCGTGGATGTGGATGCGGTCGCCTACCGCCTTGGCCAACCGATGGCCGCCAAGGATGAGCTGTTCCAGTGGCGTGTGTCTGGCGATGTCGGCACGGTCGATGAAAGCGGAGTGTTCACCGCGGGCAAAGTGATGGCCAGCGGCACACTCACCTGCTCCTACGGCAACACACAAAAGAGCATTGAGGTAAACGTGGGCATGGGTGACCCGCAGCAGGCACAGACGGTAGCGGACTTTGAAGCCGACCAGCCCTGCACGGCTACCGACGGCATAACTCTTTCCCGCGTGACTGATTACACGGCTGTCGCGCGTGGCACAGGCTCACTCATGGCGGCGTATGACGGGAGCAAGGTATTGACCGGTACGGTCTCGCTGCCCGCGACCGACGTATCGTTCATGCGTCACCTGACGCTGTGGGCGCGCAGCGAGGGTACACAGAGCACGCTTTCCGCTGTGTTCACCGATGCGGAAGGTGCTGAGCTAACCGCCCCCCTCTCGGCCGCAACCACGGCTGCTTGGGCACAGCTGACCGCCGCGGTCCCGGATGGCGCGCAGCAGTTGACCGGCATCCGCATGGAGCGTGGCGACGCGGGTGCGGCAGATTCTGCGCTCTATCTGGATCAAATCGTTGTCTCTGCGGACCACCCGGTCAACAACACAGATGCCCCCAAGGTATCGCTCCAAACCACTGCGCTGACCGTTGACGCAGGCGCTTCCGCAACCCTCACCGGTACGGCGACCATGGAAAATGGCAAATTCCCGGCGCGCGCCTCCAATATCACCGTCAAGATTGATGGCAAACCGGTCGCCGGTGCGGCTAAGGTAAGTGCCGGTGCGCTGACTGTGACCACGGGCGCGCTCGCTGAGGGTACGCACTGTGTAACGATCGACGTATCCGACGACGCAGGCAACCGCACGCGTGTTTCGGCCACCGTCACCGCTGGCAGCGCAGGCAGCGTTTTCGCGGATACGGCGAACCATTGGGCGCGCGGCTATGCTTCGCTGCTCAGCGCCAGCGGCATTATGAAGGGCGAAAGCGCCGATGGGCAGAGCTACTTCCGCCCTGACCGTAATCTGCGCCGCGTGGAATTTGCAGTCACGATGGCGCGTGTACTCGGGCTGGATACCTCGTACACCGGCAAGCTGGATTTTGCCGACGATGCCAGCATCCCGGACTGGGCGCGCGGCGCGGTCTATGCCGTTTCGCAGGCGGGCATCATGCAGGGGCAGACAAGCGGCGGCAAGCTGTATTTCTCCCCGGAGGCCGATATGAGCCGTGCCGAGGTGATGACCGTCATCGGCCGCAGTCTGCCGCGCGGCTACGCGGCAGCAGCGCTCGGCTATCAGGATACTTCTTCCATCCCCTCGTGGGCGACCGAGCAGGTCGAAACCTGTGTTTCCGCTGGCATCATCGGCGGCTATCAGGATAATACCCTGCGGCCGCTCGGCAAGATCACCCGCGGGGAGATCGCCAAGGTGCTGGCGCTGCTCTAAGGCATATCCCATACGGCAGTTCCCCCAAACAAAATCGCTTCCCGCCCGGTTACCATACCGGAACGGGAAGCGATTTCTTTTCTTGTACAGCGTTGGCGCTTAGAAGCCACCTGTCACGCCGAGCACCTGCCCGGTGATAAACGAGGCGCGCGCCGAGCAAAGATACAATACACTGTCCCCCACCTCCTCTGCCGTGCCGATACGGCAGAGCGGCGTTTCGGCCGCCAACTCCTGCAAGGTCTGCTCGCTGTGCATTGCATTCATCTCCGTGTCGATCACGCCGGGCGCGACGCAGTTGACCCGAATGCCGGACGGCCCCAGTTCGAGCGCCAGCGACTTGGTCAGTCCAATCAGCGCGGCCTTGCTTGTGGCATAGTGGCTCTCGCACGACGCGCCATGCTGCCCCCAAACAGATGAAACAGTCACGATACTGCCGTGCTTTTGGTGCAGCATGGCGGGCAGCGCCATGCGCACGGCGCGCACCGCACCCATCAGATTGACCTCGAGCATCTGCCGCCAATCGGCATCGGTCAGCTCCTGAAACAGTCCCTGCTGCGCGATACCCGCGTTACACACGAGCGCTTCGGGTGCACCAAGCTGCGCGCATAGCGCCGCATAAGCTGCGCGCATAGCGTCCTCGTCCGCCGCATCCGCGCGCAGCGCAAGCGCGCCTGTTTCAGCGGACAAGGCCGCAGCCCGCTCCTCGCTCGACCGGTATGTGAACGCAACTTGCCAGCCTGCCTCCGCAAAGGCACGCACACAGGCCGCTCCGATGCCGCGTGAGCCGCCTGTGATCCAAACCGTTTTCGTCATAACACCTAAACCCCTGCTGAATGTGATGGGAAAGAGCGCGTCCACCGCTCCCCCTTTGCCCTCCATGCGACAGAGGCCGGCATCCGCCGGCCCCCTTCTTGTGCGGTCGTCAAATCGCAACCGTCTGCTGCGCCTCAAACAAGGGCTGATCCAAGTCCTTCTGACGGGACAGCCCCTCCTCGATATCTATATCGGTCACGCAATTGTCATCAAACGCGATGACGCGGTTGGTCTTACCCATTTCCAGCGCCTTGACGGCCTCATACCCCATCCGGGTAGCCATCACACGGTCGCGCGCAGAGGGAGAGCCGCCGCGCTGGATATGGCCGAGAATGGTCACACGGGTATCAATGCCGGTGGCTTCGTGGATACGGTCGGCTACTTCCTGCGCTGAACCATAGCCCTCAGCCACAATGATGATATGGTGATTGCGGCCTTTGATACGCCCGATACGCATTTTTTCGATAATATCCATATCGAAATTCAGCTCCCGCTCGGGCAGGCAGATCGCGGTCGCACCGACAGCACAGCCAACATGCAGCGCCAGATGCCCCGCACGGCGACCCATGACCTCGACCACCGAGCAGCGCTCGTGGGACTGCATGGTGTCGCGCAGCTTGTCGATACACTCGATCGCAGTGTTGCACGCGGTATCAAAGCCAATGGTGTAGTCGGTGCAAACGATATCGTTGTCGATCGTGCCGGGCACGCCGATGCACGGCACACCCTTGCGCGAGAGCGCCTGCGCGCCGCGGAAGGTGCCGTCCCCACCACAGCAGATCAGGCCGTCAATGCCGAGATATTTGCAGGTATCCGCTGCTTTCTGCTGCCCCTCCTCGGTCATCATCTCCTTGCAGCGCGCGGTATACAACATCGTGCCGCCTTTGCGGATGATGCCGTCCACGCTGCGGGCGGTCATTTCAATGATATCGCCGTTGATCAGACCACTGTATCCACGGCGGATGCCGAGCACGGAGATATCATGCGCGGATGCGGTGCGCACGACCGAGCGGATAAACGCATTCATGCCCGGCGCATCGCCGCCGCTGGTGAGTACGCCAATTCTGCGAATCTGCTTGTCCATAATAAGCCTCCTGTATTGATAGCTGGTAAACGTTCACTTTGCGGATATAACTGCCGCCTTTATTGTATTATAACATCATCCTCACCTAAGAGAAAGCGTAATTTTTCCAAAAAAGGCACATCAGGCTGACACCAATATCGGCGCGGCGCTAATTTTCGCTTTCGCGTGTCCAGTGGATACAGGTATACCGGCGTATCCCCCGGGCGTGTGCGCAGAATATCCTTGATCTGCGTCCATTCGTCGCTATCCGCGCTCGCAATGCGCAGAAACAGCTTTTGCGGGGCAAGCTGCGCAGCCTGCGGGTCGGTAAAGACCGATTTTTGCGGGGCTTGCTGCTGTAAGGCGACACTTACCGCGCTTTCCGTCAGCGGCTGCGCCTCATCAAGCAGCACCTTGGGCGCTTCCTCCTCGCGCGCGTCGATCTTGCCCGTGAGCAGTACGGCACTGTCCTCCACCAAGTATGCGCCGCATTTCTGAAGCGCGCGGGGGAACACCACCAGTTCGATTGCCGCCGTTTCATCCTCGACCGTGATATAAGCCATCATTGAGCCGTTCTTGGTCGATTTAAGCCGCACATTGGTAATAACGCAGGCCAGCCGCACGGTCATGCCGTCCTTATAAATGGGTGTGCCGCTCTCGCCGGAGAGGTCGTCGATAATCTGCCGAATCGGCGCGGCCTCTGCCCTGCGAGACAGTGCGCGGTATTCGTCCATCGGATGGCCGGACAAATACAGCCCGGTCGTCTCCTTTTCCATTGCCAGCAGCTCGCGCTTGGACACCTCGGGGATCTCGGGCAGCGCGATTTTTGTATCCTGCACTGCGTCATTGCCCATGCCGAACAGATCCATCTGCCCCTCAATATTCTTTTTGCGGCTTTGCGCAATCGCGTCGATCACCGGATTTGCAATTTGCAGCAGCTGACTGCGGCGGTATCCCATCGAATCGAAGGAGCCTGCTTTAATGAGGCCTTCCAGCGCACGGCGGTTCAGTTCGCGGTCGTACATCCGCTCACAGAAATCCTGAAAGGAGGAAAATTCCCCGTTTTGCTCGCGTTCCCCGACCAATTGCTTCATGAACGAGCGCCCCACGCCCTTAACCGCTGCAAGGCCGAAGCGGATATCCTCGCCCGAAACGGAAAAGCCGTCATAGGACTCATTGACATCGGGCGGCAACACGCGAATGCCCATCTCCCGCGCAGTCTGGATATACTCTGATACCTTGTCCGACACATCGAGCACACTTGTTAGCAGCGCGGCCATATACTCCCGCGGATAGTGGCACTTGAGATAGGCTGTGCGGTACGACACGACTGCGTAGCACACCGCGTGCGCCTTGTTGAAGGCGTAATTGGCAAAGTCCATGATCTCGTCAAACAGCGATGCCGCAACACTTTCCGGCACGCCGCGCCCCACCGCGCCGTCGATCCCCTGCGCGGGGTCACCATGGATGAAGGTGATCCGCTCCTTTTCCAGCTCCTTCATCTTCTTTTTGCTCATCGCGCGGCGCACCATGTCCGCCTTGCCGAGTGAGTAGCCCGCCAGCGACTGAAATACCTGCATGACCTGCTCCTGATAAATCATGCAGCCGTAGGTGACCTTCAAAATCGGCTCGAGCAGCGGATGCTTGTATGTTACCTTTTCCGGATGGTGACGGCACTCGATATAACGTGGGATGGACTGCATCGGCCCCGGCCGGTACAGCGCCACAACCGCCGTGATATCCTCGATTGACTGCGGGCGCAGGCCGGTGACGACATTGGTGATACCCGCCGATTCCAGCTGGAACACGCCCATCGTCGAGCCGCGGCCGAGCATCTCGTAGGTCGCCTCGTCCTCCATCGACACCTTTTCGATATCAAAATCTGGCGTATGGCGACGGATCATCTTTTCCGCGTCTGCAATAACGGTCAGGTTGCGCAGGCCGAGAAAGTCCATCTTGAGCAGCCCCAGCTCCTCGAGCGTGACCATCGGGAACTGGGTAACAAGCTGATCGTCATTGCGTGAGAGCGGCACATAGGTATCCACCGGCTCCTTGGTGATGACCACACCCGCCGCGTGTGTCGAGGCGTGACGCGGCACGCCCTCAAGCGCGCGCGCCGTGTCGATCAGCTCGCGCACCTGCGGCTTTTCGGTATACATCCGCTCCAGCTCTTTGTTGACCGACAATGCCTTGTCAATTGTCATGTGCAGCTCATTGGGTACCTGCTTGGCAACGACATCCACCTCGTTATACGGGATGTTGAGCGCACGGCCGACATCCCGTATCGCGCCGCGCGCGGCCATCGTACCAAAGGTGACGATTTGCGCCACGCGATCCTTACCGTACTTGTTGGTGACATACTCGATCACCTCTGGGCGGCGGACATAGCAAAAGTCCACGTCAATGTCAGGCATGGACACACGCTCGGGATTGAGAAAGCGTTCAAAATAAAGCGAGTAATGGATGGGATCAAGGTCGGTGATACCAAGGCAGTAGGACACGATAGACCCTGCCGCCGAGCCGCGTCCCGGTCCCACCGGGATGCCCTGCCGCTTAGCATAGCCGATAAAGTCCGACACAATCAGAAAATAATCTACAAAGCCCATCTTGGCAATCATGTCTATCTCATATTGCAGGCGCGCGCGCACCGTGCCATCGTCGTTTGGATAGCGCACGGCAAAGCCCTCGTCGCACAGTTTTTGCAGGTATGTGTGCGCGGTGTAGCCCTCCGGTACGTCAAACACGGGCAGGTGATACTTACCGAATTCAAATTCAACCTGACAGCGTGCGGCAATCTTGACCGTATTGGCCAGCGCTTCCGGGTGCTCCGGGAACAGCGCAGCCATCTCGTCCGCGTCCTTGATATAAAACTCCTCGGTTCCAAAGCGCATACGGCTCGGATCGTCCACCGTTTTGCCCATCTGGATGGACATGAGCACATCCTGCAGCTTTGCGTCCTGTCTTGACAGATAATGCGCGTCATTGGTGGCGACAAGGCCGATGTTCAGCTCCTCCGCCAGCTGATACAGTCCTACATTGACCTGCTGCTGGATCGCAATGCCATGATCCTGCACCTCCAGATAGAAATGCTCCCGGTCAAAAATACGCAAAAACTGCTCACACAGCTCATACGCGCCGTCCGTATCGCCCTCTGCCAGCGCGCGCGGGATCGCGCCGGCGAGACAGGCCGACAGGCAGATCAAGCCCTCGCTATGCTGCCCCAACAGCTCCATATCAATGCGCGGCTTCATATAAAAGCCCTCGGAAAAGCCCAGTGAGACCATATGGATCAGGTTGCGGTAGCCGGTCATGTTTTCGCACAGCAGGATCAGGTGGCTGTGCCATTCTCCGTTGAGATAGCTGCGGTCAAACCGCGAATGCGGGGCGACATATACCTCGCACCCGATGACCGGATGGATGCCCTTGGCCTTGCAGGCGCGGTAAAAGTCGATCACGCCATACATCACGCCGTGGTCTGTCAGTGCGACCGCGGTCTGCCCCAGACCGGCCACGCGGTCGACCAGCCGCTCGATGCGGCACGCGCCGTCGAGCAGGCTGTATTCGCTATGCACATGGAGATGGGCAAAAGGTGTCATGAGTTGTTATTCTCCCTTCGCGGCGGCAAGTTCAGTGATCTTTTTCAGGCGGTGGCTCAGCCCCGGCTTGGAGAGCGGCGGGTCAAAACGCGCAGCCAGCTCAGACAGGCTATCAGTAGGATACGCAAGGCGCAGGCGCACAGTCTCGCGCAGCTTGCCGGGAAAGAACGCCTCGCCGTGCGCGTCTATCGCGCGGCGGATAGCCGCCACTTGCCGCGCCGATGCGTCCGCCGCTTTGACCAGATTGGCCGTCTCGCAGTTGACCTGCCGGTTGATGGTATTGCGCAGATTTTTTTCCACCTTGGCCTCCATCAGCTCCATCGCGGCATGCGGCGCGCCGATGGCGGTGAGCAGATTTTCTACGCTGCTCGCATCCTTGAAGTACAGCACATACGCGCTGCTCCGCCGCGCCAGCTTGGGCGACAGCCCCAGGTCAAGCAGCAGACTGGTCTCCTCGCCCGACAGGCTCTGGCGCGCGCTTTTCAGCTCCAGATGGCTCTTTTTATCCGGCCCGGCAACCGTGCCCGCCATCAAAAACGCCCCGCGCAGATAGGCGGCGGTGCAGCAATCCTCCTCGATCACATTCCGGTTAATGTGGTAGGTGACATGGCTTTTCCGGTCGTACCCAAAGGCATCGAACACACGGCCGACCGCGCATGTGTCGGTCAGCGTCAGATGCAGCTTGCTCCCCGTGCGCTGCGGCGCGCAGTCGAGCGAAAAGGCGCGCTGAAGCAGCATTTGCAGCCGCCGCGCAACGGTAGCATTTTCCGTGCTCAGGTGTATTTCCCGGTGGGAAAAGACCGAGGCATGCAGCATCGCGCCGTAGATCTCCGCCCGGGTGCAGCATGGGCGCTGCATCGAGACCCGGCACAGCTCATTTTTTACCTCTGATGAAAAGGACATATGTCCGCTCCTTTGTCATGGTTCAGCGCTGGAAATCACGGTGCATGGTGACAACGCCGTACTCCTTGCCGCGCAGATATTCGCTCAGCGCCTCTGCGATGGCAACCGAGCGGTGCTTGCCGCCCGTGCAGCCGATGCCGATAATCACGTTGGACTTACCCTCTGCCATATAGCGCGGCAGCAGAAAGTCGGTCAACTGCGTCAGATGGCGCAGCAGCGCGTCCGCCACCCCGTCTTGAAACACATAGGCACGCACATCGGGATCGGTGCCGTTTTTCTCCCGCAGGCTCATCTCGTAATACGGGTTGGGCAGAAAGCGTACGTCAAACACCAGATCGGACTCGGTCGGGATGCCGTATTTGAAACCAAACGACTGCACGATGACCTCAAACACGCCGCCGTTATCCGTTCCGGCAAACAGGGCGAGCAGCCGCTCGCGCAGGGTGGCCGCCGACAAGCCGGTCGTATTGACAACGAAATCCGCATGGTCGCGCAGGCCGGAGAGCATTTCGCGCTCCTTTTCGATAGCGGCTGTCATACCGATGCCATTTTCCATCAGCGGGTGCTTGCGGCGTGTTTCCTTGTAGCGGCGGATCAGCGTTGGTGTATCGGTATCGAGAAACAGGATGCGGTAATCACAACCCATCCTGCTGATGGAATCCAGTGAGTCAAACAGCTGCTGAAAATCGCCACCCGCGCGCACATCGGTCACCAGCGCGACGCGCTCATATCGCTCGGTCGCGGCAAGGCATATCTCGGCAAAGCGCGGGATCAGCGCGATCGGCAGATTGTCCACACAGTAATACCCCAAATCCTCCAGCGTGGCGGCGGCGCGGCTCTTGCCCGCGCCGGACATGCCGGATACAATCAAAAAATACATGGTTGCCCTTCCCCCATTGGCAAATATTTGTTCCTTTTCAGCGGATGATGCGCACCTCGCACTCCAACTCAACACCGAACTGCTCCCGTACCCTACGCTGTACCAGCGCAATCAGGCGCAGCATATCCTCGCAGGTCGCGCCGCCGCGATTGATGAGAAAGCCCGCATGCTTCTCCGACACTTGCGCCGCGCCGACCGAAGCGCCCTTTAGGCCCGCGTCCTCGATCAACCGGCCGGCAAAATGCCCCGCCGGACGCTTGAAGGTCGAGCCGGCCGACGGAAAGTTCAGCGGCTGTTTGTCGCGCCGCCGCTGGGCGAAATCGTTCATTTTCTCTGCGATGGCAGCCGGATCACCCGGACGCAGCCGCAGAGTCGAGCGGATGATCGTCCAATCCGGGTGGTCGCGGAAGATGCTTTGACGGTAGCCGAAGCCATGCGCCGCGCCCTCAACCGTGTGCAGCACACCCTGCTCATCTAAATACGCAGTCTTTTCCACGATGCCTTCCATCTGTCCGTCATACGCGCCCGCGTTCATGAACACTGCGCCGCCCATGCTGCCTGGTATGCCACCCGCAAACTCCATACCGGTCAGCCCCTCGTGCTGCGCCCAGCGCGCAACACGGCTAAGCAGTGCGCCTGCCTCGACCGTCAGCGTGTCCTCCTGTGCGGAGACCGCATCGAGAGCAGCTGTGCAAATGACCGCACCGCGCACACCTGCATCACTCACCAGCATGTTAGAGCCGTTGCCCACCAGCAAAAAAGGCGTCTCATATGCCCGCAGCACACGCAGTGCGGCGGTCAGCTCGTCCACCGTGGCGGGCATCAGGAACAAATCGGCCGGGCCGCCGATCGCAAAGGTCGTGTGACAGCTCATCGGCTCGTCTTGTTTGATCTCTATCGCGGGGGCGGCCTGACGCAGCGCCGCCATACATTCTGTACTATACTCCATGCGCTCCTCCGGATATTCAAAGCATATATCAGTATTATACCAAACCAACGAGCAAAGTGCAAATCAAAGGCGTCCCTAAAGGGACGCCTTTTGCAGTCTTGTTATTTCGTTGCCTGCTCCAGCAGCGCCGCGCCTTCCGCCATATCGTTTACCGATGCCGCGATAAGCTCCTGCATCCGCACCGAGCCTGCTTCCAGCTTGGCCTGATCGGTCTCGCCTACAATGCTGATCGTAACATCAACAAAGTCGATCAGCGCCTGACAGCCAGACTTCATCTTCTCGTGACCCGCTTCATAGCTGGTCGGCGGCGTGACGAGCATAAAATTGTTGAGCGGCTTTTTCAGCTCCTCCAGCGCGCTCTTGGCCGCTTCTGTATCGTTCCAGTCAAGCTTGCTGACCTCGGTCTGGATCGCTGCCAGCTCGGTGGCAAGATTCTCCGCCGCTTGCTGATACTCCTCCTCGGTCAGCGCCGCAGAGGCCTGCGCGTCCGCCCCGTCTGCGCCTCCCTGATTGTCCGTCTTGCCGCCGCAGGCAGTCAGAGACAGTACCATCGCCGCGCCGACCAGCGCAGCCAGCAAACGCTTTACCATGTTCTTTTTCATCCTTTTTCTCCCTATCCATACAGTTTTGGTATCATTTGTACCATATAAAAATTATATCAAACATACTTATCAAAGTAAATATCCATTCGCACAATTTATTCGACATTTTTTTGTCACGATTGTCTACTTTTCATCAATGAAACCATACCTCCTCGTGCTCTCCGCGGCGCGGACGGCCGAGCAGCAGACGGATCGCTTCCTTGGCGGACAGGCCTTGGTACAGCACCCCATACATTGCCTCGGTGATAGGCATCGACACCCCCTGCTGCTTGGCAAGGTGATAGCCGGCCTCGGTCGCATAGTAGCCCTCGACCGTTGCGCCAACCTCCTGCATGGCTTGCTGCACGCTCTTGCCCTGCCCGATCAGGATACCGGCGCGCCGGTTACGGGAGTGCATCGAGCAGCAGGTCACAATCAGGTCGCCCACACCGGACAGGCCGGCGAAGGTCTCCTGCTTGGCGCCGAGCGTCATGCCCAGCCGCGCGATCTCGGTCAGTCCGCGCGTCATAAACGCGGCCTTGGAGTTGTCCCCCAGTCCTAAGCCGTCCGAGATGCCCGCGCCGAGCGCGATAATATTCTTAAACGCACCGCCCAGCTCGCAGCCGATGATATCGGCCGAGGTATAAACACGAAAACAGTTGTCGTTCATAAAGGCCTGCTGCGTCAGCTCGGCTGCGGCGCGGCTGGCGGAAGCCGCCACGATCGCAGTCGGCACACCCCGCGCGACCTCCTCCGCGTGCGTCGGCCCGGTCAGCGCGACAACCGGATTGCTGCCGTTCATCGCCCGTTCGATCGTTTCGGAAAAGCGGCAGTAGCCGTGCTTGGCGTCCAAGCCCTTGCTGACATTGACGATGGCCGCGCCCGCAGGCACGATACCAGCAAGCTGCTCCGCCGTCGAGGCGACCGCAAACGAGGGTACAGCCATGACAATTAGCTCCGCCTCAGCCGCGCCCTCCATATCGGTCGTGATCTCGATCCCCTCCGGGATGGTCACACCGGGCAGCAGCTTCTCGTTGGCGCGTGTGCGGCGCAGCAGCGCGCACTCCTCCTGCAAATAGGTCCATGCGGTCACTTCATGTCCGTTCTGGTGCAGCAGCATGGCCAGCGCGATACCCCAGCCGCCTGTACCCAATACGAATACCTTCATGCGTCCGTCCCCTTTTCATCCTTTCCGGTCGATTCAATGGTTTTTTTGCTCTTGAAGGAGAATTGATTCTCCGTACCGTTCAGCATACGCGCGATGTTCGAGCGGTGCATGAACACCACCGCCGCGGCCATGCCGAAGGCCATCGCAGTGAGCACTTGATCATGATAAAAGAAAAATGTGCTGATGGGAAAGCTGATCGCGCCAAGAATCGAGCCGAGCGATATCCAGCGCGTTGCAAACACTGCTGCAAGAAAGAGCACCAGCGCAATCAGAAACACACGCCAGTCAAACAGCGCCAGCATGACCGCACCGACCAGCACCCCCTTGCCGCCGCGAAAACCGAAATACAGTGGGAACATGTGCCCCAAAATGACAAATATCCCGGCGGTCAACTTGCCAATGGGACCTGCCAGCAGCATACCAATCGCAACGGCGGCCGCGCCCTTGGCGATGTCGCCCAGCAGCACGAACAGCGTCTTGCCCGCCCCCATCGTGCGGTAGGCGTTGGTCAGGCCGGCGTTTCCGCTGCCGTAGTCGCGGATATCCTTGCCGAGCGTTACCTTGCTGACGATGATGGCAAAGCTCAGCGAGCCAAGCAGATAAGCGCACACTGCAATGATTGCAAAGTGTAAGATCGTCATATCGTTTTCCCCCAAAC
Organism: Agathobaculum sp.; assembly: GCF_022775115.1. Taxonomy (GTDB): domain Bacteria; phylum Bacillota; class Clostridia; order Oscillospirales; family Butyricicoccaceae; genus Agathobaculum. The sequence continues at coordinate 7,046 of NZ_JALFLA010000070.1, read as the reverse complement.
GAGTCAAATTCAGCCTTTATCGCCGCGCTCACGCACGATCATACGCACCGGTGTCCCCGTCAAACCAAACACCTCGCGGATTTGATTTTCCAGATAGCGCTGGTAGGAAAAGTGGAACAGCCGCGCGTCATTGCAGAAGCAAACAAACGTCGGCGGACAGGTGGATGCCTGTGTCATATAGTATATCTTCAGGCGGCGTCCCTTGTCGGTCGGCGGCTGCACACGCGCGGTCGCTTCGGCAAGGATCGAGTTGAGCTGTCCGGTCGGGATGCGCATATGGTTCTGCTCATAGACTGTATGGATCAGCTCAAATAGCTTATCCACGCGCTGGCCGGTCTGTGCGGAAATGAACAGCACAGGCGCATACGGCATATAGGCCAGCCCCTCGCGCACGCGGAGCGTGTACTCCTTCATCGTGCTGCCGTCCTTCTCCACCAGATCCCATTTATTGACCACAATGATGCAGGCTTTGCCCGCGTTATGCGCCTCACCCGCGACCTTGGTGTCCTGTTCGGTCACCCCCTCGGTCGCGTCGATCATGATAACGCATACGTCGCTCCGCTCGATGGCAAGCAGCGAGCGCATGACCGAATACTTCTCGATTCGCTCATCCACCCGGCTCTTTCGGCGGATGCCCGCTGTGTCCACAAAGGTGAATTTACCGTGCTGATTGTCCAGATCGGCGTCCACGCTGTCGCGCGTTGTGCCCGCTATATCGGAGACGATGACGCGCTCCTCGCCCAGCACACGGTTGAGCAGACTGGATTTGCCAACATTGGGCTTGCCAATCAGCGCCACGCGGATGCGCTCGTCGTCCTGCTCGTCCTCATCCTCGGGCGGAAAATGCGCGTATGCCGCATCCAGCAGCTCGCCCACGCCGTAGCCATGCAGCGCGGAAATGCCATAAGGCTCGCCCAGTCCGAGGTTATAGAACTCATAAAACTCGACCGGTGGGTCACCCGGCTTGTCGCACTTGTTGACCGCAAGCACCAACGGCTTGCCCGCGCGCAGCAGCATATTGGCCACATCCTGATCGGCGGCGGTCACGCCGGTACGCAGATCGGTAATCAGGATGATCACATCGGCGTTTGCAATGGCTGTTTCAGCTTGATACCGCATGAACTGTAATATCTCATTGTCGTTTGACGGCTCGATGCCGCCGGTATCGACAATGGTGAACGCGCGGCCGCGCCAGTCGCTCTCCGCGTACAGTCGGTCGCGTGTCACGCCGGGTGTGTCCTCCACAATTGACAGACGCTTGCCCGCCAAGCGGTTAAACAACTGGCTCTTGCCGACATTCGGTCGGCCGACAATGGCAACGATCGGTTTTGGCATGGCAGTCCCCTCCTTCCATGGGCATCAGTCCTCAAAAATCTTAGCAAGCAGGTCGGCGCCGTCGATCTCGACCGGCACGATGGGTACACCGAGCGCATCCGCCACCTGCTGCGGCGTGTAATTATCCAAAAACATGTCGCCGCCGTCCCGCAGCATATTGGCCGAGATGAGCACGCGCTCCCCCAACTCACGTCCGCGCAGCTGTGCGATCAGGTCCTGTCCGGTGATCAGTCCGGCGACCGAAACAAGGCTGCCGAAGAAGTCATTGCGTATCGTGACGACCTCTCCTTGTAAATTATCGCATTTCTCAGCAGCTTCGTCAAGCAATACCGCAAGCGAGGGCGCGGCCGCCGCGCCGGTCGCAACCGTAAACGGACGTGCGGTTCGTCCCACGTAACCAGGCAGCGCGAGACGAAATTCCTCCATAAACAGCGGCAGCATACCGATGCCGTTTTCAAACTGGGTAAAATCCTCGTAATAGTCGGCATCGGGAAGCGGGCGCTCAGCCTTAAGGTACAGCTCGTCCCCGCACCAGGCAAGGCGCGTACCCAGCTCCTGCAGGCATTGCGCCGCAAACGGCTCGACAATATCCAGCACAGCCGCCGCGCTCTCCTTATCTGTCGGCGCGAGCGGGTACAGTCCCTCCCTGTGCCGTGTCATACCGAACGGCACGACCGAGATCGTGTGGACGGCCGGATACAGCTTTTTCAAGTCGTAAAGCGAGCGCCGCAGCTCGTCCCCATCGTTAAGTCCTTTGCACACCACAAGCTGGCAGTTCATCGTAATGCCGCCCTCAGCAAAGCGATCCATGATCTTCAGCGCCTCACCCGCGCGCTTGTTTTGCAGCATCTGCACGCGCAGCTCCGGGTTGGTCGTCTGCACGGAGATATTGACCGGTGAAATATGCATCCGCAGGATGCGGTCAACGTCGGCCTCCGACAGGTTAGTCATCGAGATATAGTTGCCCATCAAAAAGGACATCCGCGCATCGTCGTCCTTGACATACAGCGTATCGCGCATGCCTTTTGGCAGCTGATCTATAAAGCAGAACACGCATTTGTTCGAGCATTGCTTCATGCCGTCCATCAGGTAGTGCTCGAAATTCAGCCCCAGCGGCTCACCTTCACGCTTGCGCACGAGCACCTCGCGCACGGTTTTGCCATCCTGCTCCAGCACACGCATCGCAAGCCTTGCATCGTAGCTGTAAAACTTATAATCCAACACATCGCGGATCGTCGTTCCGTCGATTTGCAGCAGTATTTCACCCGCGCGCAGACCCGCGCGCTCTGCCGGGCTGCCCGCATCGACCGATATGATCTTGGAAGCCATGTTTCGCCCCTCTTTCCTCCCATGGCCAAACATAAAAATAGGGAAAGCCGCAGCTTCCCCTATCCTCCTGTTCCAGCCTTACGCTTCCTTGGCGACAACCTCACGGCCATTATAGTAACCGCAAGCCTTGCACATTCTGTGCGCCAGCTTCATCTCGCCGCACTTCGGGCACTTGGCCATGCCGGGCAGCGAAAGCTTCCAATGCGAGTTGCGGCGCTTGTCGCGGCGTGCTTTGGAAACCTTTCTCTTCGGTACTGCCATGGTGGATACACCTCCTATTTCGTTCTCTATGTTTGTTTGACGTTTGTTAGTTGCCCTCGTCCTTTTCGGAGTCGAGCAGGGCGCGCAACGCGGCAAAACGCGGATCGATCTGCTTTTGGCCGCAGCCGCAGTCCATCCCGTTGCGGTCGGCACCGCAATGCGGACAAAGCCCCTTGCAGTCCTCCCTGCACAGATAGGTCATCTGCACCTGAAGAAGCAGCGCCGGAACCATCACATCCGCAGGATCCACGCTATCGCCGGTCAGCACGAAAAGATCGTCCTCCTCTTCGGCCTCGGGGTCATCCGAAAGGATGGTATCGACCTCGGCAGTCAGCAGGATCTCAAGCGGTTTCAAACAACGGGCGCACACCGTTGAATAGATGGCCTTGGCCGTTCCGGTCATACGCAGAACGCCGGAGTCGTTCGTGACCGTGCCGCTGATCTGAACCGGACTTTGAAAAGGCCGCGCGCCGTAGAGTGTCTCCTCCCGCAGATCGAGCTTGTCAGAAAAGGAGATGCTGGCAGTGCGTGAACCGGTCAGCTGTTTCAAATCAATCTTCATGTCAACCTCACATGGTACGTGGAATAGTATACTACACCGCATCGCGCTTTGTCAACCAAAAATTAAAGCAAACGCGGCTTTTCGCACCTGCTTTCTGCTAAAGAAACGCACCACTTCCCGTTTGACGCATCCAATCTCTGTCAAGTGTCCCACCGCAGGTCGCTTCTGTGGCGGTTTCTGCCATTTTCACTGCCTGTATCATGCACTGGTGTCAAAACTTCTTGCATCTGCCGTTGTCTTCCTGCGCTGCATGTATTTTTTAACCGTTTTGCGGCACCAAGCCCATGTTTTCAGCGTCTGTTTGCTTGACATCTTTTGTCCGTACATTATAATGACAGTGAATGGCGGCTGCAGCCGATTAATTGCCCGGAAAATGCTGCTAATACGCCTTATTTTAACCATATACATGGTATTTTAACGGCAGCGATACGCACATCGCCACACCTTTGTTTCCATGCAAGGGCGGCACGGGCGTTCATCCCCCGCAGGCGCAGAAGATAAGCAATGGAGGTTTTGCTATGCAAATGACATTCCGCTGGTACGGTCAGGACAACGACAGCGTTTCCCTCGCCGATATCCGGCAGATCCCCGGCGTGACCGGCATCGTATGGGCGCTGCACCACAAGCAGCCCGGCGAGATATGGACGATTGAGGAAATTATGGCCGAAAAGCAGCGCATCGAGGCTGCCGGCTTTCATATCGACGTGGTCGAATCGGTCAACGTACACGACGACATCAAGATTGGCCTTCCCACCCGCGACCAGTATATCGAAAACTATAAGACTACGCTGCGCAATCTGGCGCAGTGCAGCGTCAAGGTCGTCACCTATAACTTCATGCCGGTATTCGACTGGACCCGCACCGAGCTTTTTCACCCGCTTCCGGATGGCTCGACCGCCCTTTTCTACGAGAAGGCGGTTATCCGCGAGGACGCAAAGCAAATGGCCGCTTATATCCTCAAAGGCTGCGGCGATTACACCATGCCCGGCTGGGAGCCTGAGCGCATGGCGCAGCTGGACGAGCTGTTTGCCAAATATGCCCCGGTGACTAAGGAAAAGCTTTGGGACAATCTGCGCTACTTCCTTGAGGCGATCATGTCGGTCTGCGAGGAGACCGGCATCAAAATGGCTATCCATCAGGACGATCCCCCGTGGGATATCTTCGGCCTGCCGCGCCTGCTGGTCGATAAAGCGTCGATCGGGCGCTTTGTTAAGCTGGTCGATCATCCCAACAGTTGTCTGTGCCTGTGCTCCGGCTCGCTCGGCGCGAACCCCGACAACGATGTGGCCGATATCGTCCGCACCTACTGCGACCGCATTGCTTTTGCGCATGTGCGCAATGTTAAACACTATCAGAACGGCGACTTTTCCGAAGTCTCGCACCGCGACTGCGACGGAGATGTTGGGATATACAACATCATGAAGGCCTACCACGACTGCGGCTACCAAGGCTATATGCGCCCCGACCACGGCCGCCACATCTGGCACGAACAGTGCCGCCCGGGCTACGGCCTGTATGACCGCGCGCTCGGCATTATGTATCTGTGGGGCATTTGGGATACGCTCGAAAAGCAGGCGCAGTAACGACCGGCTTGCGCCCTGTCCGTCAGGACAGCGGGCATCCCGCCTTTTCGGCCATGAACTGCATCCACTTTTCCCGCTTCATGAGCGAGATTTTGTCGGTCACGACCATTCCATCCTTCCAGTGCTCATGCGTGATGGCAATTCCGATCGGAAACAAGCCCTGCCGACATTTTTCCAGCTTACGGATGTTTTTGTACGGAATGATAATATGCGTGTCCGCCAACCCCAAAAAGCCGATGGGGTAGACCAGCCGCCGCTCGGTAAAGTATATCCATCCCTGCACCCATTTACCAAAGCGCGCCGACAGACGCTGACAAGCATTCGCCTGCAAATACGCCACGATGTTATCATCGGCCTCCATCCAGCCCGCCTCCACAAACCGCTTTTTGAACTTTTCCTTCTTCTTGTCACTCATACCCGCACTCCCTTGTATTATAGAGTAGTAGTTATTAGAGCCCCTCTCCAAGGGCTGTGCTACACTGTAAGGGATGCTGTGGACTGGTTGCGTTCTCCTACCGCATGACGGTTCAAGAAAGGCTCCAACCACAGCCCTTTATCAGTTTGTTAATCAGTTAAATACCGCCAGACGGTTTATGTGGAACAAGGTTACAAACGTAAAGAGCACTGTGGAACCAGCATCAAGTAAACATACTGGGGGTATTTTCATGATTTGTGTTGGTATTGACGTTGCTAAGGACAAGCACGACTGCTTCATCCTCAGCTCGGAAGGCGAAGTCCTGGCAGATGTATTCACCATCCCAAACAATGCAGAGGGATTTGACACCCTTCTGCAGACCATTCATCGCTGTGTTCCTCCGGAAGATAAAATAAAAGTAGGACTTGAGGCAACCGGACATTACAGCTACAACATTCTCGGATTTCTGCTTGACAAAGGTCTACCCACCTATGTCATCAATCCGCTGCACACCAACCTCTACCGAAAGAGCCTTAGCCTCCGCAAAACGAAGACAGACCGTGTCGATGCGCGAACCATTGCAGCTATGCTCATGTCTGATGTGAACCTCAAGTCCTACACAGACACAGCATACCACAATGAGGAGCTCAAGTCACTCACAAGATACAGATTTGACAAGGTTCGGGAACGGGCAAAACTGAAGTCTGCTGTTTCCCGGCTTGCCTGTATTCTCTTCCCTGAACTGGAAAAGTTGGTTCCAACCCTCCATATGGCATCCGTTTACGCACTTCTCAGTGAATTTCCGGGTGCCAAACAGATTGCCGGAGCCCATCTAACACATCTTAAATTGCTCCTAAACGACGCGTCCAAAGGTCGTTACGGGCGAGATATGGCGATAGAAGTCCGGGACGCTGCCAGAAATTCTATCGGCTCCAGAATGCCTGCCAAGTCGCTGGAGCTGCAGCACACCATCCGTCTGATCCGGGAACTGGATGCCGAGATTAAAGACGTCGAGGCTGCCATCCAGTCCATAATGGAAGAAACGCGATCTCCCATTACAACAATTCCAGGTATAGGTGTCCGCATGGGCGCCATGATTCTGGCTGAAATTGGTGACTTCTCTCGTTTTGACTCGCCGGACAAAATCCTTGCCTATGCCGGTATGTCTCCGTCTACCTACCAATCCGGACAACTTTCGTTATCCGGAGCATACTCGCACATGGAAAAGAGAGGCTCCAGATATTTGCGCTACGCTCTCTACAATGCCACTAAATACGTCTGTCTTTGGGATCCGACCTTCGCTGCCTATCTTGCCAAGAAGCGGGCGGAGGGAAAGCATTACAATATCGCCATATCTCATGCTGCTAAGAAACTTGTACGGCTGATCTACGCCATGGAGAAATCAAACCGGCCTTATAATAGCGCCGCATAATCTTCTCGCTCTCATAAGCTCAGCCAGATGTCCAAACGGACGTCAGCTTTGCTATACCCTTTTTGAACTGTCTACGGTTTTTGCCTCACCACACTTTTTAGACTTGACTTTTAATAGTTAGTCTTTCTC
>NZ_JALFLA010000066.1 GCF_022775115.1 Agathobaculum sp. | reverse complement strand
CTAACTGCTTTCAGCCATGTATGGATGGTTCCTTCTGGAATACCTAATTCTTTGGCTGCCTTAGCACCGCCGATTTCTCTGGCAAGTTTGACAGCCTGCACCTTATATTCATGGTCATATTTACGTTGGGTACGTGACATTGAGAGTTCCTCCCTATTCTCTTTACTATACATGAATTCTTTGAGAATAAGCTGTCAACTTTATTTATACAACATCAATTTGAATATGGGCGTCGATCTGCCATCCCTGCGCCTATCAATCAGTGATTATGTAACGCTGATTATGGGCGGCAGTGAGGTTGGCTTTTCGATTGGCGCGCCGGTATTTGTTAAGAAAAAGTCCGAGCAGTCCCACACTTCGTCGACGCATAGCTCGTGGAGCAACGTGGATGTGATTGACGCAAATGCGGGTATCATGAATGGGATAAAAGAGGCCTTTACGGACCCGAACAAGATCATCGACTCTGAGATATGGGAGAATGCAGTACGCGCACAACAGGCAGCGGCTGACGGCGATAGTGTCGTTACCAGCAAAAAAATGCAATTCGCAATAGCTTTTAATGTGACGGTCATGTTCAAATACAGCCCGGTGGATAATACCTACTATTTCAGCTCCGCACTGATTCTGATGCAGTTCGGTTTTGAGTTTTCCATGACATACCGCCTGACTGTGTGCCCGATTATTCATGCGTATTTTACGATCGGAGGCAACCTTAAAACGGCAGGCAGTATTTCAAATAAGCGTGAAGTTGTGGAAGATACTGCGAGTGCTTTTGATCCGGATAAAGCGCCGGTCGGACAAGGGAGCGCGAGCAGCGCCGAATACCAGAGCGGTCGTCTTGCGCATAACGCTGTCAATCTGCATACGGGAAGTAATTCGGATTGGAAAGTAACAAACGATCAGGGGGCTTCTGGGCGTAAGGTGCTTACCGGAATAAAGGGTGATGCATTTACGATCACCAGCCCCTCCGATGCCCTCAACCTGTATTTTACTGGTAAGTTCAAAGTTGAGATGAAGCAGAACGACATATGGAAAAACCTGGGGTATGTCGCTTCGGATGGCTCTGCACCAGTACTGGTGATGTTTGATGAAAAGGTGGATGGGAGCGCCGCGCTGGAGGTACGTATCACTGTACTGGATGAAACCGCAAGCTTTGACCGCGCAGTGCCCATTTCCTCAGTACGCAGCGATACGACTTTTGACACTTTGGTAATTACGCCGTTCCTCTTTATGGAAGTAGGCGCGGGCATTGGTGTGGACTGTCTCAAAGCGGAGATCTTTTTCAAGGCGCATCTGACCATGACCATGTCGATCTCACCGAAACCGGAAGCGCAGACAACGGGCGATGCTGCTACGACATCGCTGCTGGGGGCGTCTGCTGACATTGTTGCATTGGATGATACGATCTCAGCGATGGCGGACTCCACCGAAAAACAGTTCACCTTTGATAGCATGGGCTTCCGCGCAGGGTTTGGTGTGCGTGTTGTGTTCCTGCTATTCAACTTCGAGCTGAGAGCCATCCAGTTTGGCATTGACTATGATAGAAAAAAGGTGGGCAACCCGTCGGACGGCTTCCACGATAACGGCTGACGCTTTGCATGGTATGCACTGAACGATTCTTACACGCTGGAAACCTACGATCTTCAGGATATTGACGATAGTGATGGCTTCCCCGGTGTTAAAATCACATTGCCTTCTAATACCTTTACTGCGCAGCAGATGTTCGGCCCGGATGACGCGGAGATGGTGATGGATCAGATTGATGCGCTGGCGTTTAACCCGCAGGATCTGCCCACCAACGAGTTCCAGATTTCAGGCTATTCGTCCTCAGGGAATGCGTTCCGATTGGCATCCAATTTGTCTTCGGGTACGAAGCACCAGCTACTCACTGTGGGCAATGAAAATTATCTGCTTTATACCGTTAGCCGCGAAGATGCGAAGCATGCAGTGGATTCGAGCATGTTGGTGCTATCCAAGGTGCAGAGCACCGGTGAGTCGGTCGGTTTGGCACATCCAGTGACCGGCAGTACTGAGCTCAACCAGAACTACCTGCCTATTGACGATGACAAGACGGGTGACTTGGACTTCAGGGCAGAGGTGCAGGGTGACCGCATCCACGTTGTCTGGGTCAGCTATAAGAGCCCAACAGAGAGCGACGGCTCAGTATCCAGCGTTGCTATGCCAGAGGCAAGCATTGCTCGTCCGCAGTATCAGGATGGGACTGGCCAGTGGGTTTCGATGAACGCGGACAACTACACAGACACACGTTTCATACCTGTAAAACCCGAGTCAACTGATTTGCCAGCGGGTGACACCGATGCACAGCAGGCTGCCACACCCGGTGTGCAGGCAGATGATACAAGATCGTCAGAGTACAATATCACGGCAGATACTGATATCACGCTGTCATCGGATATGGCATTGCAGCTTGATCGGTCGCCGCAGGAGCAAAGCACAGCTGATGAGGCTGAGTATGAGAAGAAGAAAGCTGCCTATGATGCATGGCATGCCTATTTCAGCAGCCGCAGCAAGGCAACGGATGATCTGCAGCAATTATTAGCCAAGTCGGCGCATAATACGGAGCTGAAATACGCCTCGTTTGCGGTCAACGGTGGGAAGAGCAGCGTGACCGACCAATACACGCTATCGAAGGATACGCAAGGTTATCAATTCCTGCCGGCTGTCAGTCAGGATGGCAGATTGGCTTTCTATGCTCGTACCAATCACTATAGCGAGGAAGAAAAAACTGCGGCACAGCAAAAGGCAAAGGAGTATTATGAGGCCAGCCGCGGCAGTTACAGCACCGATAGCGACGGTGTGAGCACGGGTCAGGGTGATCCTACGGCAGCTTTCCGCTATGCATTTGAAACCTCGATGAACGATGTGTATGGGAAAAATACCGAGCTCTGGTTCGCCTATCAGATGACGCAGGCTGATGGGACGACTTCGGTGGTGACCACCGGCTTTACGCCGGAGGACTGGGATAAGGCCGGTATGCGTCTGACCAGTGTCGACATGGTGAGCAATAGTGACAACACCTTTTACTTGGCCTATACTGCTACGCAGAGCGAAATGGCGGTTGACGCGAATCGCTATGGCGACAGGAATGTGCATAAGCTGTATCTGCAAAAGGGGGAGGTAGATACTGCGACTGGAAAAGTCACATTGGATACTGCAAAGATGCTGCGTCAGTTGGTGGATATTAACGATATGGGCATGGGAGGTACGCTTACCAGCGGACTGAGCACGCTGTCCGGAGGTTCCGGCGCTACGCAGGATGGCGTGTATGCTGACAATGGCAATGGAGCCCAGCTGGTTGAGGCTGTTGAGGATCCTTATTTTGGCAAGGTGCGCTTCCTCACCGGCAAGCTGGGCGCCTTGAGTGGCACGGAGGAGAATTTCGGTGAGAGCCTTGCGCTTACTCCGTTGTCTGCTGACAGCAGCGTGTTCTTGCTCTTTGAAATGAGCGGCGCGACTTATGTGGTGCCACAGGATAGCCTGGAGAGTATTACGGAAAGCGGTACAGGCGCAGTGATCCCCTTCTTCCGGCCTACGATGGAAGATCGTACCCGCAGCGGTATGGCCATCGGTGCGGATGGTGATGGCAACATCGCGGCCGTATATACCGACACCGTACCCAATACGACCAATAACGCGATTTATGTCAGCAAATATGATCCCAATACCGCGTCTTTTGGCGAGGGGCGTATGCTGGCGATGAATCATATGCAGGTATATGAGGATGCCATTGCCGGCGGCTGGAGCGCGGAGGAGACCGAGCAGGCTTTTCATGGCAAGCTTGCAGGTTATGCCGGCGGCAGCATGTCCACTTTCGTGTTCTCCGATTTGGAGGTAGCGGTGGGTCTCACCAAGGGTCAACCGGTGCAGTCTGCGCCGCCGGAGGATGGACAGGGCGCCCCGCCTGTCACTGCCGATCGCTCAACGCTGCTTATACTGGCCCAAGGCACGCAGACGGCGCTAACGGAGCAAGAGTTTTTGGGTGAGGACGACGGGGATCAGGTGGTATTGCCTAAGTATGACGACAAGGGAAAATTGGTTAGCAATACCGGCTACTATGCGTTGTCGTTTGGCGTAGGCGAAAAAAACGTGGGCGAGGGATTGATTACCTTTGCCGACCCTGATTTTACGCCGGGTACACAGCTCTTGCCTACGATTTCCTTCAAAAACACAGGTGATGTGGCGCTGCGCGGCTCTGAGGATGCCCCCATCACGATTGAGTTATGGATCTCCGGCCAGCCGGTCAGCGGTGTGCGCGGCGCTGGGCAGAGGCTTGCCCAGTGGATCGTTGAAGAAAATATCGCTGTTGGGCAAAGTGTGGAAATTACCCCCGAGCTGTACACCAGCCCGCTGCCGGACAAGCTTGCCGAGCGTGCAATTTACTTTACCGTATCTGAAACTGCTTGGAGCGACGAGAATCCCGCAGGTGTGCAAGATGCGCTGCAATACAGCTCACTTACGGCGCCGGGTGGCACTGTGAGGATCATTCCTTCGCGTCCGGAGCTGGCAGTAGACGATCTGGATTTCCAGACGGTCGGTGTGGAAGGAGACAATGTGCGGGTTGCAGTCAGTATGCAAGTCAGCAACCGTGGCAGTGTGGCCGCAAGTGCGCCCTATGTGCAGTTCTCTCGCCAGACCGGCATGTCTGATGGACGGGATGGTATGATTGCGGGTCAGGCTATCTATGAGCCGATAGATATTTCCTCCGGTCGGTTTGAGATTTCCAACCAGCAGTTGCTCAGCCTCATGGATGCTTCGAGCGATATGGCGCTGGGAATTTTACAACTGCAAGGTGCAGACGGTAAGGATCTGAAGGCTGGTCACATGCGTACAGTTACCGGCACTATGCTGATACCGCGCAGCGTATATAACACGGCTGGCGCTAACGGCAGCGTCAACCTACGGGTCACGGTGTTCGATGCCAATGCGGATACTGCCACCCTATCTGCCGCCGGCGTGCAGACATCCTCCTTTGAGAACGAGTATACCAGTTCGAATAACAGCGCGTTCTATACGCTTGAGCCTGTTAGTCTTTTCGCTGCGCCGGCGAAGATCACGCTGCCGTTGGGAAGCACGATGCGCTTGAGCCTGCCGGTAACTACCGCAGGGCCGAATCAGCCGGTAATCACTGTAAATGAGATAGTAGGCCCGGCGCAAGCAGCACATGCGTCTTCCATGGGCACACTCTATTACAGCATGGGCGCTGATCAAACCGGCGCCAATGGCTATCTCACGCTCAGCCCTGAGGCAATGGGCAGCGGCATCATCCGCGTGTCTGATGTAACGACTAATAGCTGGACGGACATTGCCTTTACCGTTACAGAGCCGGGTGAGGGTATTAATATCTTTTCGGATAATGGTATTTTCACCTGGTATGATGCGTCGGGTAAAAAATTTGATCCGAATGAAGCCTCGTCTGCTGCATGGAAATTTCAGCAAAAAGTCATGCAATGGGGGACTAATCAGCAAAGTGCAGGTGCGCCATATCAGTTTGACCTGGCGCATGCAAATGTAGAGGGTGCGTCCTTCTCATTCCAGACCTTGGCTGAAACGCTAAAGCTGTATTTCAGCGGCACGGTGCGCGTTGTCAGCGATTTCCCCGGCTTTGTTTCGCGCACCTATACGGCAAACGGCGGCAATGGAGCGGATGGCTTTGCTACTATTGAACTGGGAGAAAACCCACTCAATGAAGCACACACCGTGACAGTGATCGCTGCTTCAGATAATGTCTCGTTTGACCGCGTTGTGGAAACCTTCTCAAACGGTCAGGATATTTTGCCCGATTTGAGCGGGGATGCACCGCAGATTTACTTTGGACAGTCGCTGCCTAAAGCTGGCACGCTTGACCCTGCACAGCTGGCAGATGCGGTCTATCCGCTGACAGTTTATGTGCTGGATGAAGGCGAATTAACCAAACCCACGCTTTCACCAGGAGAAACCGGGGCGGTTATTAAAAGTGAGACTATGCACAATGCAGGCTTCTATGAGATGGAAGTGTCGATCAGACAAAATGGAATTCTGACCATCCGTGCGGCTGACACGGCGGGCAATGTCACGACCCGAACCGTCACAGTAGACTGGTTCAGTACATCGGCTGCCACAGAAGAGCCTTCGTTGCCGATAGACGTTTCCGTGATTTACGTCGATGCTGACGGCCGGCCGTTGGAGAATGTCGATTCCAATCCACAGCTGGCAGCTGGCCAGCATGCGCTGATTCAGGTGAATACCGATTCGGATGCGGAGGTGAGCGTCTGGTACTATAGCATTGATACGACCAACATTCATACGGAATATCGCCTAGACGAAGAGGAGGATGGCTGGTTCCTCATTCGTACCGTAACCACCACAGACGGAGTGGGCAACGTGGTGGGTGAGCCGGAAGTTACCAAAACGCCAGCTGCCGCTGATACTGCCGTGCCTAACAGCAGCAGCCGCCAGCAGAATACGGGGCGATGGTTAGAGATTCCGATGCATGGGGGTGCATATCAGGCGGATAAAAACGGTATTTATCGTGCTAATGCTAAGAAAGCCGAAATGGAAAGCAATTATGTATTCAAGATGGAATGCTTCAATGATGAGCTGCCCACACTCCAACTGGAATATCTGCCCGATGGGCTGGATGGGGAAAATGCCCTGCGCTTTATTGTTTTGCGCGGCAAAAACAGCATTTCTGGTATTTCCGCTGTAACTATTAATGGTTTTAGCGTGTTTACACATCAGCCGTCGGTGCTAGCGGCCGATGCGCCCAGAGGCGTAAGCGGCATACTGCCCATCGCATATGGTGGCATGTACAGCATAGTTGCGACTGATGAGGCAGGAAACCGGCATAATAGTGTGCTGCCTGTTAATATGCCGGTTTGTCCGCTGGATGATACATGGGTAACGGTTGAGAGCACATACAGCGGCAAGCGGAATGGCGGCAGTATCCGCATTGACCCAGACAAGCTGCGTGGCGGAAATTACGATGAGGAGCTATCTGATCCGCAGCAAAACCAGTACGCCAACGTCTATGAGTTTGCGATTGCTAAGGCTGCCGCGCTGACGGGTGAGCAGACAACAACGCCGCTAAAATGGCAGAATGAAGCTGTTTTCAGCGGATTGGCCGCAGGTACTTATACCGTTTATGTGCGTGATGCACAGGATTCCACGGCGCGCACAGGGTACGATCTCGCCCATAACTTGACGGTGCAAGACGATACGGTTTCTTTCACTGCTGTGGCAGAGCGCAAGGTAGACAAAGGAACATATGACATTACAGTGCGCGCTGCGGGCGGTAGCGGACAGTACGAGTTCTGCCTCATACCGCGCTTGCATGGTAATGATTCACTTGACACCGCTGGTATTCAGTCCGCTATTAACGCGGATGATGCGCTTGCTTGGAAAGACCAGGGCGGGAGCGAATATGTCTTTACCGAATGTGATTATGGTTGGTATCAGTTGGTCGTGCGTGATAAACAGCAGCAGGACAACTTGCATACCGAACTGTTCTCTACTGCCATTGGCGGTTCATCCACCGGAAACAATACGAGGCAGCCTACAGATTGCGATGAACAATCGCTCATTGATCGCAACCAGAAGGAACCGGTTGTAATCAAGCGTGAGCACTGCGTCGTTATTATTCCGATGGGAACGCTGCGTCAAGGTGATTCGATTGAGGATATGATCGTTTCCATGCCGGATACATTGCTTACACCGCAAACGGCGCATGTGATACAATACACCACGCAGGATGGTCAAAGCGCTATTCAACCATGGAGCATGCTGATAGATGGTCGTATTTTCTACATGGCTGACCGGGTAGGCAAGTATGAACTGGTGCACAGGTCAAGCATACTGCGCGATATACAGGGACACTGGGGAGAGGATATCTTGTATGCAGCTACTGCACGTGATCTGCTGCAGGGCACGGATCAGAATCTAGCCTTGCCCGATGCGGTGATAACACGCGGCATGTTTGTTACCATGTTAGGCAGGCTGCACGGTGTGATCCCCGCGCAGTACAACACGCAGAGCTTCCAAGATGTGAGCGCTGCAGATTGGTTTGCGCCCTATGTGGAATGGGCTCGCCAAAACAATATTGTAGAGGGTGTGGGTAATGGCCGCTTTGACCCGGAGGCAGCTATTACCCGTGAGCAGATGGCGGCTATTCTATATCGGTATGCCCAGTTCTCCGGCTATAATATGCGGGGTAGGGCTGACCTCACAGGCTTCACAGATGAGTGGCGCGTATCCGACTGGGCGCATGTACAAGTAGAATGGATGGTTGCTGGCGGCATGATGAATGGTAAGCCGGATGGCACGCTTGATCCCCACGGTATAGCAACGCGCGTGCAGGGCGCCGCAGTCCTCATCCGTCTGATTGATTATACGCTTCGTGAGCAGTCGGATGATAATCACATGCAGGCTGTCAACAAACTCATAGGTGTAGTTGAGGGTATGCTGCATGAGCTGCTGGATGTCGGCCGGGGACAAGGCGATCTGGCCGGTATGGCCATTGCATCATAAAAAATTAGGACATTTTTGGCTGCTGCAGGCAGGGTATCCTGCCTGCAGTCGCCTATTTTTCGCTTCTATAAAATGAGAGAGGATGTGAGCTTATCAAGCGGTTATTATCGGTGTTGCTGTGTATTGCACTTTTGGCAGAGCTGGGTACACTTCCTGCTGCGGCTGCTGCGGCAGAAGCTGTTCCGGCTATGAGGATGGAGGATGAGTCTGCTGTGCCTGCTGGGACGGCGGACGAAACGATCGCTTCGACTGATGCCCGCCTAGCTATCGTGCCGGAGGATGATGATACGCATGACGGGTATATTGTTAAGCTGCGTGATGACATACCGGTTATACAGTCCTTTTATGCGGACGTGGACCGTATAGGATCAGAAAACCTGCTGGTAGTGGATAGTTTGGAGCAGGCACAGCACATTGAAGAAGAATATATTGAGTACATTGAGCCGAATTACTATGTGGAGTTGTTTACTACAGACACACCAACCTACACACCGAATGACCCGTACTATCTCAGCCATCAGTGGGGATTGCAAAACATTGGGGCGATGACTGCGCATGAGCGCGGCCTGATGGGCGAAGGTGTCACGATTGGCATCATTGATTCGGGCATTAATCGCAGCCATGAGGACTTGGATGCGAATCGTATCAACGGCTTGAACTTTCATGAAGATGGCTTGCCATATGATAAGGATAATTTTGGGCATGGTACATTCGTGGCCGGCATCATTGCGGCGCAGACAGATAATGGTGTGGGACTTGCAGGCATTGCACCCAACACCACGGTAATGGCCTACCGCGTATTTTCAGGTAGGACGACCACAATGGATACAGTGGTCAATGCGCTATATCGCGCCGTGGAAGACGGATGTGATATTATCAATATGAGCCTTGGCACGGTGAATCAGTCCAACACGCTGCGCACAGCTGTGGAGTGGGCACAGAAACAGGGAGTCATTGTCGTCGCTGCGGCGGGAAACAACGGTTCATCGGTGCTGCAATACCCGGCGGCTTATCCGGGCGTAATTGGTGTTGGCTCGGTTGATAAGGACATGAGGGTATCAACCTTCTCTCAACGTAACAGCACAGTTGATGTTACGGCGCCCGGAGGTGGCGTGCCCGGCCTGGATAACATTGCGACGGATGGCTATAAGCTCGACTTAACCTCGAAAAGCAACATGGGCACGTCGTTTGCCGCGCCTGTGGTGTCTGGCATGATTGCGCTTGCATTGGGCTATGATAGCGATATCACCGAGCAGGGCATCCGCTACTTGCTGGAAAGCACTGTCGATGATGCGGGCGCATCTGGCTACGACACGGAATATGGCTACGGCATTGTCAATGTTACGGCATTTGTTGACGAGCTGCAGCGTGAGTTTGCTATCAATTATGAGCTGGATGACGGCATGTTCGCAACGGATGCAGTAGCTGCTTATCGTGTGACGGACAGCACGCTCCCCCTGCCCACGCCTGTTCGCCCTGGCTGGATGTTTACAGGGTGGTATCGTGATAAGGAAGCCGGCGGCAGCCCGGTTACAACGATTCCGGCAGGTTCCTTAGGCGATGTGACACTCTATGCCATCTGGCAGAGAGACGAGGGGGCAGCGGTGGACACGGTCAGCGTCAATGGCATACCTGCCACATTGCAGGAGGATGGCAAGACGTATGAGGTCTATCTGCCTTTTGGCACCGCTCTGACGGCATTCACAGGTGCGGAAATTACGGTTCGGCCGAGCAAACCGGACAGCCAGGTCAGCTCACCGCAAACGACCGACGGCGGCAATCATTGGAGCTTTACCGTTACGGGCGCTTCCAGTACACCAGTTACTTACACACTTCGCATACGGCTCGAGCAGCTGCATGTGGCTGAGGGACAACAAGCTCAGACGGGTATAGCGCGCCCTGCCTCGCTGGATACGCTAACGGCTGCTGTACCTTATATAGCGGATGCCGCAGCGTGGTTCCAGTATGGCACAGAAGCGAATTTGCCGGGTGATTTCACCTGTATTGCATCGGTTGAAGAAGGGGAAGGGACACTGACGGTTGAGGGATCAAAGCTGACCTATATGCCGGCTGGCGCAGATGCAGGTAAGAGCGTTCGGTTACATGTGCAGGGCGCAAGCAACGGACGAGTGGCGGGTGACGTCACGGTCACGCTCACGGTAGATGCTATCCCTCCAAGCCAACCGACTGTGGTGCAAAGCGTCGTTTCCTTTGATCGCGATACAATGCTGCAGGTCGAGATTCCGCTCATGCTGTTTGGCAATCCGATCACTGGCGTAGTGGTTGACAGTGTATCGTTAGAAGAGACACAGTACAGGCTTGGCGAAATCAGCACGAATGGTACGTCTGCACTGATAGTGGATGGCGGAGCGCTTACCTCATTGTCGGATGGCTTTTATATGGTATATATTTTCTTTGGGACGGAAGAGCCCTTGAAGGTTATGCTGGAAATAAAGAGCGGCATACCGCGTTATACCATCACCTTCCAGAGCGAAGATAAGATATATAGTCGTGCTGACGCAGTACGCGAGGGAACTGTGATTTCGCTGCCTACGCCGCCCAGTCGTCAAGGCTATACGTTTGATGGCTGGTATACCGAGCAGAATGGTGGTACGCGGTTTACCGAGCAAACCCCTGTACATGCTTCCTTGACGGTTTATGCCCATTGGAGCACTAACACCGGCGGCGGGTCTGCTGGCGGTGGCGGTGGGTCTGGCGGCGGCGGGTCTGCTGGCGGCGGTGGAGCTGCTGGCGGCGGCAGTCAGGCAGCCGAAGCACCAATGCAGGACAGTGCCAATAAGATAATGGAAATCGACGGCACAATTCAATTCACACGTGTGGAGCAGCGAATCACAGCCGAGCAGTCGGTAGTGCTGGTCGATTACAATAGCAGGGCCGCTATCGAGCTGCAGACGGAGGCGCTGCATGTAGTAGTGCCTGCGGGGACGCTGTCCAAGGGTTTTGATGTGAACCGTTTACTGCCAGATTGGGACAGTGCTGCCAATATATCCGGTCAGGTGCTGATCTGCACGGATGACAACGGCGAGCGCCATGTGCTGCCGTGGGTAATCATCCAGCCGGACGGGGTAACATTTACGGCGAGTCAGGCAGGCACATATGAAATCATAGATGCAGGTCTGGATTTTAACGATGTGTCAGGGTCAGCGTGGTATGCGGAGGCAGTATCGTTTGTCTCGGCACGTGGGCTGCTGCGTGGCACGGGGCAGGCGCACTTTGAGCCCGAAGGCTCTCTCACCCGCGGAATGCTGATGACTGGACTGGCCCGATTGGATGGTGTGAACACCGCGGGCGGTGCGGTATGGTATGAGGCAGGCATGAAATGGGCGATGGATGCGGGCGTGAGTGACGGCAGCAATCCGGGCGGCCGATTGACCCGTGAGCAGGCGGCGGCTATGCTGTGGAGATATGCGGATTCGCCGGTCGTTAACGGCACACTGGATGGCTTTACGGACGCAGAACAATGCAGCGACTATGCTGTAACGGCGATCGGTTGGGCAATACAGCAGGGTATTTTGACAGGAGATGGCGAAGGGCGTCTTGATCCGCAGGGTGAAATCACACGCGCGCAGCTGGCGGCTATGCTGATGCGGTTTGTGCAAAGCGTGCAAAATACTGCGTACACTTAAGGCGCTATTATCCAATGCGCCTCGAGGTGAGGGCAAAACTTGTTCTGGATTGTCTGGGCATCGTATATCCTATATTTTGGCGAGCCGCTTTACCGCGGCTCGCTTTTTATTGGCCGGCATAAAAGCAGAGTCCCGATATGCAAGGGGTGCTGTCAATACTGGGATTTTCTCAATCAGTATCCACATGCAAAGCGTGAAAAACAGCCTCTGAAGTAGCATTGAAAAGCCTTCGGCCCGCGGAACCTTGAAGGCAATATGCCGTATCATAAGTGCAAGAGAAACGGTTAAAAACGGACAAAAGCCTGCACTTGGAAGACAGCTATGTACCGCTGCAGCAATGGCCCGATACGCGCTGGCTGTATTAAATATTACGAATTATGAAATTGTAAATTCTTCAAAAATGATTGGACATTTTCACCGGAGACGTGCTATACTATATATAGCAAAATCCTCAATAGTATCTTGGGCTGTGCGCCCGATAGGAGATGATGTTATGAAGTTCACCATCGTCGAGAGAAAAACCAAGATCGCTGATGACCTGCGTGAATACGCACTGAGAAAGGTTGAAAAGCTGGATCGGTACTTCCATCAGGATTCCGACGCCACGCTGACATTCAGTGAGCTGCGCGGCAAGCAGACGGTAGAGATCACGGTGCGTCAGGCCGGGTTGGTCGTGCGCGCGGAGGAGACCACTACCGATATGTTCGCCTCGGTCGACGGTGCAATCAGCAGCATCGAGCGCCAGATCCGCAAGCACAAGACAAGACTGGAAAAGCGCCTACGTGAAGGCGCGTTCGACAAGCTGGCGGAGCAGCAGGCCGCACTCGCTGAGGAAGCCTTTGAAGTGATCCGCCGTAAGCGCTTTGAGGTCAAGCCTATGAGTGTGGATGAGGCAATCCTTCAGATGAACCTGCTCGATCACCAGTTCTATTTCTTCCGCAACGCGGATAACGGCAATATCCACGCCGTTGTGTACAAGCGCGCGGAGGGCGGTTACGGCCTGATCGAGGACGAGGACTGATTCGCTCCCCTAGGGGACAGGCTATGGGCGTCGATAACGGAAAATATGAGCCGGCAGGCATGGTCTGCCGGCTCTTTTTAAGGGGTTTTTATGAATCTATGCGATATTGATGTGATTCGTGCGGTTTTGGGACGGCATGGCTTTCGTTTTTCCAAATCGCTCGGGCAAAATTTTCTGACTGATGCCAGCGTGCCGCAGCGCATCGCCGCGTACAGCGGCGCGGACAGGGTGGGTAACGTGGTCGAGATCGGCCCCGGCATGGGCTGCCTGACAGCCGAGCTGTGCCGCCGGGCGAATAAAGTCATCGCGGTCGAGCTGGATCGTGCGCTGCTGCCCGTGCTGGCGGAAACGCTCGCAGGGTTTGACAATTGTGAGGTCGTGCAGGGTGATGTGCTCGCGCTCGATCTGGCCGCGCTCTGCCGGGAGAAATTCGGGGTGCAAGGGGCTGTCGCCTGCGCCAACTTGCCGTATTATATCACTACGCCCGCGATCACCGCGCTGCTGGAAAGCCGCGCGTTTGAAACGATCACTGTCATGGTGCAGCGAGAGGTCGCACAGCGCATCTGCGCCCAGCCGGGCACGGCGGCATATGGGGCGTTTTCTATCTACGTGCAGTATTGGGCGCAGCCGGAAATCCTGTTTGATGTGCCCGCGAATTGCTTTGTGCCGCAGCCCAAAGTCGATTCGGCTGTGCTGCAGCTAACGCCGCTGGCGCAGCCTGCGGTCGCGGTGCGGGATGAAAAGCTGTTTTTCGCGCTGGTGCGCGCGGCGTTCAATATGCGGCGCAAAACGCTGGTCAACGCGCTCGTGCCGCTGCTGGGCGGCCGGCTGGACAAGGCGGGCATCGCCGCGCTGCTTGAGTCGGTCGGACTGGACGCGCGGGTGCGCGGCGAGCGCTTGTCCCTACAGGAGTTTGCCGCGCTGGCGGATAAGGTGGCCGAGCTGCCGGAGGAGGTTTGACGGATGGCGACAGACCCGGCATTCGCGCGCTATGTGTGCGCGCAGCTCGCAGATGCGGGCGAAATCGTCTGCAAGCGGCTGTTCGGGGAATACGGTCTGTGGCATGACGGTGTGTTCTTCGGCACGATTGAGGATAATATGCTGTGCCTGAAGATCACTGCGCCCGGCCGCGCGCTGCTGCCGCAGGCAGAGATCGTCGAGCCGCACGAAGGGGCGCGCTTTCTGCATGTCGAGCAGCTGGACGACCGCGCGCTGCTGGCCGAGCTGGTGCGGCAGACTTGCGGGGCGCTGCCCGCGCCGCGCCGCCGCAGAAAAAAGGGAGTCTGACAAAGGTCAGACCCCCAGCAGGAGCAGCGCGCCGATCAGCATTAGCTCATCCCAGTCGGTTTCGTTGCCGTCTCCGAGCAGAAACCATACAATAATCAGCACGATCAGAGTATCCATATCGATCTTTACGTTTTTCAGCCGGTCGGTCAGGCTGCGCCCCAGATCGGAGAATACCGCCGCCGCCTGCGCGGACTTTGACTCACCGCAATCATCGGGCGGCGGAGGCGGCTGCGCGCATGGTGCCTGCGTATGTAGCGGCGCTTGCTCAGCCGCGGCAAGGTATTGGTTGTACAAGGTGTGCTCTCCTTTCTGTGCAGGTCACAGCGCCTGCGTGCCCTCGTCCGGCGCACTGCTGGGGTGGCCGAACTGCTCGAGCGCGGCGCGCGCCATGCGCGCCATGCTGACAAGACGCATGGCGTGGTCGAACTGCCCGGCCACCTCGGAGGTGACAAAGGGCTTGAGCGCCCCGAGCAGGGCGCGTTTTTCCGGGCCGACCGCGCTCTGGCCGCTCTGCACGACCGCACCGATGACGGGCAGCGCGCGCTCCATCAGCTCGCTCGAGGGGTCGTAATCCTGCTGCTGCGGGGAAGCGGCGGGCGGCGCCCCGCCGCCGAGCATACCGGAAACCGCCTTGACTGCGTTTTGCAGCGCTTCCGGGTCGCTCAGCAGCGAGGACAGCATATCGTTATCCATATTCGCCCCTCCTTATTTACCGAGCAGCTTTTTCAGCTGCGCGGCCAGTGCCGCACCCTCCTGCGTGTGCATCAGCTGCTGCGCAAGGCGGGCGGCTTCGGTCATATCACCGCGCTGCGCGGCCTGTGCGGCGCGCTCCAGCTCGGCCGCATGCCGCGCGGAGATAACTTGTGCAGCCTTGCGGCCGTCGGGGGTGTTCAGTGCAGCGCGGAGCTGGTCGGCGGCCTGCGGGTTGCCGGCCTGCGCAGCCAGACGGCGGAGTATCTCATTTTGATCGGGCATCGTTTCCCATCCCTTTCTTAAGCTTGCTTCAGTGCCAGTATATGCGGGGAAGGAGAAAAATGTGAGCCGCTGGCTTTACAAGCGCGCTTTGGCGGTGTAAAATACTGCTGTATCTGTATTCAAGGGAGGAAAAGCGGGTGAAGGTACTGGTCTTTTCCGATTCGCATAGCTATAACGCCGGCATGTTTTGGGCAGTCGAGCGGGAAGCGCCCGACGCGGTGCTCCATCTGGGCGACCATACGGACGACGCGCGCGAGCTGGAACGCGCGTGGCCGCAGCTGCCGGTGTACCGGGTGCGCGGCAATAACGATTATCAGCCCGATACGCCGCTGTACGCCTGCGTCAGACTGGGCGGCGTACCGGTTTACATCACACACGGACACCGCGACCGGGTCTCGATGCTCGGCTGCGGCATCGTGCCGCAGCGGGCGCGGGAGGAGGGCTGCGGCCTTGCATTTTTCGGCCATACGCACCGTATGATGCTCGAGCGCGTGGGCGGTGTGCTGGTCTGCAATCCGGGCAGCATCAGCCTGCCGCGGGATGGTCGGGCAGGCTTTGCGCGGCTGACCATCGAGGACGGACAGGCGCGGCTGCTTGCGCTGCTCAGTGAGGACGGCGCACTGCTGCGGCAGGAAAGAATCGGATAGGAAAGGGAAAAGACATGCTGCTGACAATAGACGTAGGCAATACAAATATGGTGTTTGGCTTGTACGAGGGCGACGCGCTGCGCGGTACGTTCCGCATCTCGACCAATGCCGAGCGAACCTCGGACGAGCTGGGGATGCAGATCTCGCAGTATTACCACTTTCACGGCATCGACCGCGCGGAGACCTCGGCGGTCATCATCGCGTCCGTGGTGCCGCAGGTGATGTACACGCTTATCAACGCTATCCGCAAATATCTGCGGGTGCAGCCGCTGGTTGCCGGGCGCGATGTGGCCATCGGCATTGAAAACCGCTATAACAACCCGCGCGAGGTCGGCGCGGATCGGTTGGTCAACGCGGTCTCCGCGGTCGAGCAATACGGCAAGCCGCTCATCGTCGTCGATATCGGCACAGCGACTACCTTTGATGCGATCGACGAGCACGGCGCGTATCAGGGCGGCGTGATCTTTCCGGGCATCAAGGTGGCGATGGAGGCGCTTTTTCACAAGGCATCCAAGCTGCCGCGCGTCGATATCGAGCGGCCGGAAAAGGCCATCGGCAAGACGACCGTGCAGTCGATGCAGTCGGGCGCGGTGCGCGGTTATGTGGGCGCGCTGGCGGGCATTATCACTGATATCCGGCAGGAGCTGGGCGGGCAGGTGCGCGTGGTCGCCACGGGCGGCATGGGGCGCATGATGGCGCAATACTGCGCGCTGATCGACGAGGTTGCGCCCAACCTGACGCTGGATGGCCTGCGCCTGATCTACGAGAGAAACCGGGAGGCCTTTGAAAACCGCCAGCTCGACGGCGAGATATGCCTGATCGACGTGCCGGGGGACAACTGACAAAAAAGAAAAGCCATGCGGAAGCGCTGTTCCGCGTGGCTTTTTCGCTGTTATATGCAAAGACGGTTACTTTTTTGCAGCAGGATAGGAAGGGCACACCGTGCCCAGCGCGCAGTTTTCGCATTTGGGGCTGCGTGCGGTGCAGCACTCGCGTCCATGCAGCACCAGCCGGTGGCAGAAATCGGACGATTCCTTGGGGTCGAGCAGACGGCGCAGCGCGGTCTCGACCTTGACCGGATCCTTCTGGTTTTTGACAAAGCCAAGCCGGTTGGACAGACGGATACAGTGCGTGTCCGCCACAACGGCAGGCTGGCCGAAAATATCGCCCAGCACAAGGTTTGCGGTCTTGCGGCCAACGCCGGGCAGCCGCAGCAGATCGTCCATATTGTCCGGCACGCGGCCGTCAAACTCGGCCAGCAGCATGATCGCACAGTTTTTCAAATCGCGCGCCTTGGTGCGGAACAGTCCGCAGGTTTTGATCGCCTCAGCGATCTCGCCCTCGGTCGCGGCGGCGTAGCTCTCAAGCGTAGGGAACTGCCGGAACAGCGTTTCGGTGACGATATTGACGCGCGCATCCGTGCATTGCGCGGACAGGCGCGTGGCGAACAGCAGCTCATAATCATGTGTGTAGTGCAGTGCGCAGGTCGCGTCCGGATAGGTGGCTTTGAGCAGCTCGGTCACGGCGGCGGCGCGTTCTTTTTTTGTCATGTCAGCGCTCCCGAAAAGCATAGTATTTTATCAAAATTAGTGTAGCAGATTCGGCAGGAGAAAGCAAGAGAAGAATATGTGGCGGCATGAAGGCAACACCATATAATTCGGTAAGAGCGACTTGCGAGAAAATTCCGGGTACGGATGAGGCGCAATTGTACAGCAATATTTGATGTATTGCAGGTAATTGCGACAAAATCACGGCGCAAAATTGCCGAAAAGCGCCGAAGATGCAATGGTGGGGTGTTGTCTTAAACAAAATCAACATGAAAGATGTGGGAAACTGCTGCAAAATCCATCTGTTTGCCAATAGAAACCGCGTGAAAAATATGGTTTAATAATGTCACAGTAAATATCACACGTTAGATGGAGGTTGAAACATGGTACGCGAGGCAATGAACTTTGTAAAGGCGTATGATCCTGAGCTTGGCCGCATGATGCAGGCGGAGTATGATCGTCAGCAGCGCAATATTGAGCTGATCGCTTCGGAAAACATCGTCAGCGAGGCTGTGATGGCCGCGATGGGTTCGGTACTGACCAACAAATATGCGGAGGGTTATCCGGGCAAGCGTTACTACGGCGGCTGTGAGTGTGTCGACGAGGTCGAAAACCTTGCTATCAAACGTGTTTGTGAGATATTCGGCGCAAAGTATGCCAATGTACAGCCGCACTCGGGCGCGCAGGCCAATATGGCGGTTTATCAGGCACTCTGCCAGCCGGGCGATACCGTGCTGGGCATGAGCCTCAACAACGGCGGCCACTTGACCCACGGCTCGCCGGTCAACCAGTCCGGCCTGCTGTACCATATCGTGTCCTACGGCGTCGATGAGAACGGCTTGATTGATTATGACGCAGTGCGCGCGCTGGCCAAGAAGGAGAAGCCCAAGATGATCATCGCGGGCGCTTCGGCCTATCCGCGCGCGATCGACTTTGCAAAATTTGCCGATATCGCGCACGAGGTCGGCGCGTACCTGTTTGTGGATATGGCGCATATCGCCGGTTTGGTCGCGGCGGGGCTGCATATGAATCCGCTGCCGTATGCCGATGTCGTCACCACCACAACGCACAAGACCCTGCGCGGCCCGCGCGGCGGTCTCATCCTGTCGAATAATGAGGAGCTGGGCCAAAAGTTCAATAAGGCAATCTTTCCTGGCACGCAGGGCGGCCCGTTGATGCATGTTATTGCCGCCAAGGCGGTCTGCTTCAGTGAAGCGCTGCGGCCCGAGTTCAAGGCTTATCAGAAGCAGGTGATCAACAATGCTAAGGCGCTGGCCGGGGCGCTGCTGGAGCAGGGCTTTGATCTGGTCGCCGGCGGCACGGACAACCACCTGATCCTGATCGACCTGCGCAAGACCGGCGTGACCGGCAAGGAACTGCAGTACCGCCTGGACGAGGTGTACATCACGGCCAACAAAAACGCGATCCCGAACGATCCGGCCAGCCCGTTTGTCACCTCGGGGCAGCGCGTTGGTACGCCGGCCGTCACCTCCCGCGGCTTTAAGGAGCCTGAAATGCTGCGCATCGCTGAATTCATCTGGCAGGCTGCTACCGATTTTGAAGGCAAGGCCGATTTGATCCGCCACAACGTTTGCGACATTTGCTCGCAGTATCCGATCTACTGATTCAAGTAAAATAAGCTAAGGCTCAGGTAAGCGGATATGCTCCTTGGATAAAAGATGGCCCTATCCGGTGCGTGGGGAGCATATCAGCGACCTGAGCTTCTTTGCGGCTGAAAGCTGGACGGAAAAGTGGAAAAGACAGGCACAGGTCGTGTCTGCGGGGTGATAAATGCACCCGCCGGTGTGGCATAATAGAAGCAGTATGAAAAAGGGAAAGGCGGAACGATAACAATGGCAATGGAACTGAAACTGACGGGTTTGCAGGGCTTTGTGGGCGAAGCAGAGCTGCAAAATATGGCGCCGCAGGTGGAGGTGGCGCAGACCGTGCTGCATAGCCGGTCGGGCGCGGGCAATGACTTCCTTGGCTGGCTTGACCTGCCGGAAAACTATGACCAGGAGGAGTTTGCGCGCATCAAGGCGGCAGCGAAGAAGATACAGAACAACTGCGAGGTGCTGGTCGTCATCGGCATCGGCGGCTCGTATCTCGGCGCGCGTGCTGCGATCGAGTTTGTCAACGGGCAGATGTACAACGGTGTGCGCCCCGCTGGTATTCCCGAGGTCTACTTTGTCGGCAGCAGCATCTCGTCGGCTTATCTGAATGATGTGGTCAAGATCATCGGTGCGCGCGATTTCTGCATCAATGTCATCTCCAAATCGGGCACGACGACCGAACCCGCCATTGCGTTTCGCATCTTCAAGAAGCTGATCGAGGAGAGATATGGCAAGGAGGGCGCGAAGGAGCGCATCTTCGCCACCACCGATCAGGCGCGCGGCGCGCTGAAAAAGCTGGCTGATGACGAGGGGTATGAGACCTTTGTCGTGCCGGATGACGTGGGCGGCCGGTTTTCCGTGCTGACCGCGGTCGGCCTTCTGCCGATGGCGGCGGCGGGCGTCGATATTGATGCGGCGATGGCGGGCGCAGCCGCGGCGCGGCAAGCCTTTGCCGAGGGCGTCAGCCATGACTGCGCCAAGTATGCCGCCCTGCGCAACATCCTGTACCGCAAGGGTAAGGGCGTGGAGATCCTCGTTAACTATGAGCCTGCGCTCGTCATGCTGGGCGAGTGGTTCAAGCAGCTGTTTGACGAGTCCGAGGGCAAGGATCACAAAGGTATTTTCGCCACCTCAGCCAACTTCTCGACCGATCTGCACTCGATCGGCCAGTTCATTCAGGACGGCACCCGTTCGATGTTTGAGACTGTGGTATGGGTCAAGGAGCCGCGCTCGGAGAGCTTTATCGAGGAGACCGCCGAGGATATTGACGGCCTGAACTATCTGGCGGGCAAGAGCGTGCAGTTTGTCAACGCCAAGGCCTATCAGGGTACGCTGATCGCCCATATGGACGGCGGCACGCCCAATATCATCCTCGAGATAGACAAGGCCGATGCATGGCACTTCGGGTATCTGGTCTACTTTTTCGAGAAGGCCTGCGGCATTTCGGGGTATCTGCTCGGCGTCAACCCCTTCGATCAGCCGGGGGTCGAGGCGTATAAGAAGAATATGTTCGCCCTGCTCGGCAAGCCCGGCTATGAGGAGCGCCGTAAGGAGCTGGAGGCAAGGCTGTAAGTTAAGGCAACACCGCACAATTACATCTTCGGCGCTTTGCGGC
>NZ_JALFLA010000056.1 GCF_022775115.1 Agathobaculum sp. | reverse complement strand
CCCTTGATTTTATGCAGCTTTCATAGCTCGTTCAAGGCAAGTTAAGGGTTTTATACCTTTATCATCGAAATGGCGTTTCTACTGCGTAACAGGGACAAAAAAGCCGGGCAAAAAGCAATCGCTTTTCACCCGGCTTTCTTCGCACCCTGTATGGCAGCTGCCCTATTTCAGTTTGTTGGTTGATACTGTTTTATGAGCAGCTACCGTTCGCCGTCTCTTTTTTGATGCGCGCGGCCAGTCTCAGCCGGTCTCAAAGCGCAGCGCGCAGCGCTCCACCACGCTAAACGCAGCAAAGTACCGCTCCTCCAGCGGAATCCACTGTGTACGGAAGCGCTCCGCCGCGGCCGCGCCGTTGCGGCGGCGGATGCGCGCCATTTGCTCCTCCGGCGCGACCGACAGAAACACCCTATGGTCGTAATGCTCCCACAGCGCGGGATGGCAGGCATACGCGCCCTCAATCACACAGAGCGGCGTTGGCTCGACCAGCACAGGCGCGGCCAGCGCCTGCTTCCGGCAGTCATACGGCTGATAGCGGCAGGCCTGCCCCCGCAGCAACGGCAGCAGCGCCTGCTCCAGAAACCGCTCATGGTCGATATTGCCGCCCGGCTCGGCCAGCCGCGCGGCCGTGCGCTGCGCGGGACGCAGAAAAAAGTGATCCATGTGCAGCACACTGCAGCCAGCCGCCTGCTGCAGCGCGGCGGCAAGGCTCGTCTTGCCCGCGGCACAGCGGCCGTCGATCGCCAGCAGCAGCGGGCGCGGCCTGTCTGCCGGTTGTCCGCACAAGGTCAGCAGCTGCGCGGCAATATCCTGTATGCCGGTCATGCGTCGCGCTCCGCTTGCCCGGGCACGTCCGCCCACGGCGCAGACGTTTGCCGCAGCGCCAGCATGATCGCGGGGATGAGCACCAGCTGCAAAGCGATGCCCGGAATAGCATTCAGAAATGCCCCGGCGACAAACATCTGCATGGTAAACGCCTCGCCGCCGAGACCAAGCAGCAGCACCTGCGCACAGCCCCAAACAACGCGCCCCGCCAGCATCGCGGCCACCAGCGCGCGGTACAGCGCGCGCACGCAACGCCAGTGCGAGCGGCCATACAGCAGCCCTGCGATCAATCCATAGGTCAGCAGCTCAAACGCCATCGAGATGGCAGTCGGATAGAGCACCGGCCGCCCAAACAGTGCGCAGCGCAGCAGCGGCAGCATAAAACCGACCGCCGCGCCGTGCTTCCAGCCACACAGCAGGCCGCACAAAAACACCGGCAGGTGCATGGGCAGCAGCATATTGCCGATGCGCGGGATCTGCCCGGTTAGCAGCGGCAGCAGCAGACCAAGCGCGATGAGCATGGCTGAGACGGTCAGTTTTTTCGTCGTGTGATGGGTCATAGGATGTCCTCCCGCAGCCGGAGGCCGGGCCTCTCAGCGGTATTTGTTACCATTATAGCACAGCGGCAGGCAAAGCGCAATCACGCTTGTCCGGTCTGCAAGCGCAGCGCATACCGCCCCGGACGAAAAGCACCGCAGCGCATAGAAAAAGACCAAAAGCCATTGCTTTTGGTCTTTTTGGCGGAGAAGGAGGGATTTGAACCCTCGCGACCGTTTCCAGCCCTACTCCCTTAGCAGGGGAGCCCCTTCACCACTTGGGTACTTCTCCATACCATATTTGCCATTGTTCTGCTATCATCAGGCTGCATTACAATCCATGCTCGGCCAGATTTGATGGCGGAGCGGGTGGGATTCGAACCCACGCGCCCTTTCGGGCAAACGGTTTTCAAGACCGCCTCGTTATGACCGCTTCGATACCGCTCCATCTCATGCCCGATAAGCAAAATAAATTATAGCATACCGCGTCGTGCTTGTCAAACATTTCTCGCGGATTTCTCGCTGTTTTTCCGCCGCAGCAGGACGCGCACAGTCCCCCCTGCGCGCGTCCGACCGGCCCTACTTGCCCAGCGCCGCCACCCACTCGGCTTCCTTAAAGGCAGGCAGCGCAAAATCCTCGCCCACAAGGATAGGCCGCTTGACCAGCATACCGTCCCCGGCCAGCAGCGCAAGCTGCTCGTCCTCGCTCATTGCAGGCAGCTTGTCCTTCAGGCCGAGCGCCTTGTATTGCAGGCCGCTCGTGTTGAAAAAGCGCTTGAGCGGCAGGCCGCTCCTTTTGTGCCACGCGCGCAGCTCGTCCGCGGTTGGGTTGTCTGTCTTGATGTCACGCACCTCGTAGGCAACGCCCTGCTCGTCCAGCCACTTGCGCGCCTTCTGGCAGGTGGTGCACTTCGGATACCATAAAAATACCATGCTTCTTCCTCCCCTCTTATATTGTTGCGTCGTCCGGCGCGCCGCCGGATACGCCTTGAGCCTGCTGCACGCGCCCCGCCGTCAGCACGCTTAGCTCGGCCAGCAGCAGCAGACAAGCCGCCGCCGACAGCATACCGCGCAAAACCATCTTGGCCGGCCACACGACCGTGCGCACACCCATCAGCCACGCCAGTCCGTATCCGCCCAGATCAGACAGGCAGACCGTTGCCGCGAGCGCTGCGAAAAACGCCAGCAGCGCGGGTTGCGGCTTATCATACAGCAGCCGCGCCAACTGATAAAAGGCCAGCACGACCAGCACATCGCCCACCAGTCCAAACGCGAATGAGGGTAGCTTGGGGTCAGTGCAGGTCATGCGGTAGGTGACCAGCAGATGCAGGCAGCTCCACAGCAGCGGCGGCAACGTCAGCTTGGCCGAGGTGGCTGTCATCTCGTGCCCCTGCGCTTTGGCAAGGCCGATGGCGCACGCACCGGCCAGCAGCGTGACGAGCGCGTACACCCATTCCACCGGGCGCGCCCAGCCGACCGCGTCCTGCTCGACTGTTGTCGCCGTCAGGTAAAGGTAAAACACGCCGCCCACCAGCAGCAGCAAACCCGCGATCACCGCCGCCACACGGAACAATGGGCTGTCCGTGCCGAGCAGCTGCTCGAAGGGCTGCGCCCTCCGCGCGGCAAGCGGCCGCGCCAGACCGGCATAAAGCACCGCGCACACGGCAAACAGCGCAATGCAGCACCACAGCCAGCCATTGCCCGGCAGGGGCAAGCCGCTGCCCGCCTCAAAACCGCCGCGCAGATGCAGCGCGCGCAGCGCCACGCCCGGCACACACAGCCCGACCGCCAGCAGCGGCAATCCTTTTGAAAATTTCATTCGACTCCCTCCAGCAAGAAGCGTTGACATACATTTTTAGTATACCACAGCTTGGGCTATCCAGCAAGGATTTTGCGCGGCTTTGCCGCCCCGCGCGGGCGGACAAAATAAAAAACCCGCCCTTACAGAGCGGGTTTTTATTACCGTTAAGTACGGAGCTTAGCCCTGGGAGATCGCGCCGACCGGGCAGCCGCCAGCGCAGCTTCCGCAGTCAATGCAGGTGTCCGGGTTGATCTCGTACTTGCCATCGCCCTCAGAAATCGCACCGACGGGGCACTCGCCCACGCAGGCGCCACAGCTGATGCAAGCGTCAGAAATTACGTATGCCATTGGTATTGCACCTCCAAATTAGATTACGTTATTATTGTAACACAATCCAACCAAAAAACAAGACGTGCTTTTGGTTAGCTTCCAGTAACTTTTTTGAGTCATGCATATTACAAAAAAAAGAGATTTCGCTTGATTGCATGAGATTTTAAGAGAAACTTATCTGTTTTTATTGTATTATCCTCCACAAAGGTCAGATTTAGTCAAATAATACGCTTGCATTTTTGCGGGCAGGCTGTATAATAGAGACAAAGGTCAGGAAAAGTCAGACAAAGACCTCCGGCCTGAAGGAGCGTGAAAACCATGAAAATGTCCGACCTGATTGCGGACTTTATCGGCGAAATGCTGACCGACAACGGCGGCGTGGCCGAGCTGCAGCGCAAAAGTCTGGCCGACCGGTTCGACTGCGTGCCCAGCCAAATCAATTATGTGATCGAGACCCGCTTCACGCCCGAGCACGGCTATCTGGTCGAAAGCCAGCGCGGCGGCGGCGGCTACATCCGCATCGTCCGCCTGATGGACGACAAGCAGCACACGCTGCTCGAGGCGGCGCGCGGCATCGGCGGACGGCTGAACCAAAAGGACGCGGCGCGGCTGACGCGCGCACTCGTCTCAGCCGAGCTGCTGACCCAGCGCGAGGGACAGCTTTTGCTCTCCGCCTGCTCAGACGGCGCGCTGGCTGAGGTCGGCAAGAACGACCGCGACCGGCTGCGCGCGGCGATTTTCCGCTGCGCGATCATGGGCGTGGCGACCGTCTGAAAGCCCGCCCGCGTCCGTGCATACGATTTACGAAACCCATTCCACACCCCGCTTTGAAAGGAGAAATGACTTATGAAATGCCAAAAATGCGGCAAGAATGAGGCCACAATGTATTATAAGGAAACCATCAACGGCAAGGCGCGCGAAATGCACCTGTGCCCCGCCTGCGCGCAGCAGGAAAACCTCGGCGGCGCGTTTGAGCAGGCGTTCCAGTCGATGGATCAGCTGTGGAGCGATCCCTTCCACTCCTTGCTCGGCGGCGGCTTTGGCAGCCTGTGGAACGATATGCTGGCCGCGCCTGCGGCCATCCAGCCGAGCGCCGGACGCAAATGCCCGACCTGCGGCATGACCGAGCGCGAGCTGCGCCAGACCGGGCGCGTCGGCTGCCCCGACTGCTACCAGACCTTTTCGGATATCCTACAGCCCTATGTGCAAAAGGTGCACGGCGCATCGCGGCACATCGGCGCCGCACCAGCGCAGGCCGCGCAGCCGCAGGCCGATCCTGTGGACGCGCTCAAAGCCCAGTTAAAGGAAGCCATCGAAAAAGAAGAATACGAGCAGGCCGCGCGCCTGCGCGATGAGATCCGCAGAATGGAGGGTGTGCAAAAATGAGCATGTTTGCGATAACCGGCGGCTTTACCGGCCTTGCCGCGTCCAGCCGTGTGCGGCTGGCGCGCAACCTTGCAGGCTACCCCTTCCGCCTGACCGAAGCGCAGCAAAAAGAGGTCGCGGACAAGGTGTTTGCCGCGCTGCGCGCCAACCCCGCCATCGGCGCGGAGTTTGAACAGAAGCAGATCGTCCCCCGCTCAGCCGAGGCCGCCCGTCTTGTGCAGGCGCACCTGATCTCGCCCGAGCTGGCGCAGAACGGCGGCTGGCTGATCGTCTCGCGCGACGGCGGTGTGTCCATCATGGTCGGCGAGGAAGACCACCTGCGCTTGCAGGCGATCGGCGCGGGGCTGTGCCCCAAGGAGTGCCTGCAAACAGCCGAGCGCATCGCCACGCTGGTCGAGAGCGAAACGCCCTTTGCCTATGACGAGCGGCTGGGCTACCTGACCGCCTGCCCGACCAATATCGGCACCGGCCTGCGCGCCTCGGTCATGCTGCACCTACCCATGCTGACCTTGACCGGCGGTATCGACCGCATCATCGGCTACGCCGGCAGCCGTGGCTGCGCGGTGCGCGGCGCATATGGCGAAGGCTCGGGCGCAGTCGGCGGATTTTACCAAATCTCCAACCAAATCACACTGGGATCTTCGGCCGCCGAGCTGACCGACCGGCTGGTCGAGACTGCGACCGCCATCATCGACGCGGAAAAGAAAACGCGCGAGCAGGTGCGCGCCCAAGATGAGCTCCGCCTGCGCGACCGCATCTGCCGCGCGGCCGGTGTGATGCGCACGGCCTATCTAATGGAGACTGACGAGGCGCTGCAATGCATCTCGGACGCGCTGGTCGGCCTGCAAATGGGCGTGCTGACCGGCGCCGACCCGCAAAAGCTGTACCGGCTGGAGCAGGCCATCCACCCCGCTATGCTGACCGGCGATGCCCGCGCGCGCGACTGCAAGCGCGCCGAACTGCTTCGCGAAGCCGCCGCATCCCTGCAAATCGTTTAACCATCGCTTACGCCCGGAAGGAGTGTTGTATATGTTCTACAAAAATCGTTTTACCGAGCGCGCGCAGCAGGCGCTGACGCTGGCGCAGGAAGCCGCGTGCTCGTTTGGCCACAGCTATATCGGCTCGGAGCATTTGCTGCTCGGCCTGCTGCGTGAGGGCGGCGGCCCCGCCGCCAAGGCGCTCACCGCCGCCGGTGTGACCGACGAGGCGCTCTCGGCGCAGATCGAAGCGCTGTCCGGCCGGGGCGCGCCCGATGCGGCCGCCCCGCAGGGCATGACCCCGCGCACCAAGCGTATCATCGAACTGGCCATCCAGTCGGCCGCGCAGATGGGCAGCGGCTATGTCGGCACTGAGCATTTGCTGCTCGGCATCCTGCGGGAGGGGCAGAACGTCGCGCTGACCGCGCTGAACAACCTCAAGGTCTCCACGCAGACGCTTGCCGAAAGGCTGTCCGACGCACTTGGCGGCGCGCGGCAGGGTGAGTATCCGCCCGCCGGTGCGTCCGGCGCATCCGGCGGCACGGCAGAGGGCGCGCTCGCCCAGTATGGCCGCGACCTGACCGCCGCCGCCCGCGAGGGCAAGCTCGACCCGGTCGTTGGCCGCGCGGACGAGATCCAGCGCGTCATACAAATTCTGTCCCGCCGCACCAAGAACAACCCCGCGCTGATCGGCGACCCCGGTGTGGGCAAGACCGCCATCGTCGAGGGGCTGGCGCAGAAAATCGTCGCGGGCGATGTGCCCGAAACGCTGAAAGACAAGCGCGTTGTCTCGCTTGACCTGACCGGCATGATCGCGGGCACCAAGTACCGCGGCGAATTTGAGGAGCGCATCAAAAAGGTCATCGAGGAGCTGGTTTCCGGCAAGAATACCATTCTGTTCGTCGACGAGATGCACATGCTGATGGGTGCGGGCGCAGCCGAGGGCGCGGCCGACGCGGCCAACATCCTCAAGCCCGCGCTCAGCCGGGGCGAGGTGCAGGTCATCGGCGCGACCACGCTGGACGAATACCGCAAGAACATCGAAAAGGATGCCGCGCTTGAGCGCCGCTTCCAGCCCGTGCAGGTCGGTGAGCCCTCTCCCGAGGACGCTGTCGCCATTCTCAAGGGGCTGCGCGACCGCTACGAAGCGCACCACCGCATCAAAATCCCGGACGAGGCGATCGAAGCCGCGGTCAAGCTGTCCGTCCGCTATGTGACCGGCCGCTTCCTGCCCGACAAGGCGATCGACGTGATCGACGAGGCCTGCTCGCGGGTGCGCCTGTCCACGCAGACCGCGCCGCCCGACCTGAAGGCGCTGGAGGACGAGATTGCCGCCCTTTCGGCCAAGAAGGAGGAAGCCGTCAAGGGGCAGGACTATGAAAATGCCGCCGCACTGCGCGACGAGGAAAAAGCCAAGCGCGACGCGATGGAGGCTCGCAAAAAGGAGTGGGCCGACCAGCAGAGCAAGGCGCACGGCACCGTTACTGAAGCCGATATCGCCGCCGTCATCTCCGGCTGGACGGGCGTACCCGTGCAGCGGCTGACTGAGGACGAGGGCGCGCGCCTGCTGCGGCTGGAGGACACGCTGCACCAGCGCGTCATCGGGCAGAACGAGGCCGTCACAGCCGTTTCCAAGGCCATCCGCCGCGGGCGGGTCGGCCTGCGCGACCCCAAACGCCCCATCGGCTCGTTCCTGTTCCTCGGCCCGACCGGCGTAGGCAAGACCGAGCTTTCCAAGGCGCTGGCTGAGGCCATGTTCGGTGACGAAAACGCCATGATTCGCGTTGATATGTCCGAGTATATGGAAAAACACGCGGTTTCCCGCATGATCGGCTCACCTCCGGGCTATGTCGGCTATGACGAGGGTGGCCAGCTCTCGGAAAAGGTGCGCCGCCATCCGTATTCGGTCGTGCTGTTTGACGAGATCGAAAAGGCGCACCCCGATGTGTTCAATCTACTGCTCCAAATCTTGGAGGACGGTGTACTGACCGACGGGCAAGGCCGCCATGTGGACTTCAAAAACACCATTATCATTATGACTTCAAACATCGGTGCGCACAAGATCACAGGCAGCGGCCGCAAGTCGCTCGGCTTTGCCGACGGCGAGGCCGACCAGTCCGCCCGCACCTTCGAGCAGATCAAAGAAGATGTGCTGGGCGAGCTGAAAAACGCGGTGCGGCCAGAGTTCCTCAACCGCATCGACGACATCATTGTGTTCAACCGCCTGAATGAAGACGAGATCGCGGCCATCGCGGAAAATATGCTGCGTCAGGTCGCCGCCCGCATGAAGGACATGGAGATCACGATGGACTGGACGGAAGCGGCCAAAAAGCATCTGGCCAAGGCCGGCTTCGACCCGGTGTACGGTGCGCGTCCGCTGCGCCGCGCCGTGACGAGCGAGGTCGAGGACCTGGTGGCCGAGACTTCCCTCCGGGGCGAGATCAAGGCCGGACAGCATGTCACGCTCGATGTGGCGGACGACAAGCTCACGCTGCGCCCGGCAGAGCCTGCGCCGCAGCCCGAAGCCGCGGAGTAAACAGTAACAAAGCGCCTGTCCGAAAGGACGGGCGCTTTGACCTTGCCCAAATCCCCGTGCCGCCCCGCGCTTGAAAAAAGAAAAGCGCCTGTCCAAAAGGACAGGCGCTTTGCCTTGTTTCGTTTTCGCTTACTTGCCAGCCTTGGCAGCCTTGAATGCGTCCAGCAGCATCGGGCCGACCTTGAACAGGTCGCCGCAGATGCCGTAGTCCGCCACGTCGAAGATCGGCGCGGAGTCTGCCTTATTGACAGCGATGATGCACTCGGAGTCCTGCATACCAGCCTTGTGCTGGATAGCGCCCGAAATGCCCAGCGCGATGTACAGTCTCGGATGTACGGTCTTGCCGGTCTGACCTACCTGATGGTCTGCGGTCAGCCAGCCGGCGTCAGTCGCGGCGCGCGAGCCGCCCACAACGCCGCCAAGCTCAGCGGCCAGATCCTCAGCGATCTTGATGCCCGCCGCAACGTCCTTGGAAATGCCGCGGCCAACCGATACAACAACGTCAGCGCCAGCCAGATCGACCAGCTCCTTGGCCTCCTTGACGACCTCGAGCACCTTGGTCTCGAGATCGGCCTCGCTCAGCGAAACGGCGATCTTCTCAACCGCAACGGCATTGCCCTTGGCCTCGTCGTACTCGCCCTTCTTGAACACGCCCGGACGCACGGTGGCGATCTGCGGACGGAAGCGCGGGCAGATGATGGTGGCCATCAGGTGGCCGCCAAACGCCGGACGGGTCATCTTCAGGTTGCGGTCGGCGCGGTTGAGCGCGTCGATCTGCGCCGCCGGCAGGGTGGACGCTTCACGCAGGAAGTCGGCGTACTTGTCCACATCCACGTCCAGATGGGTGCAGTCCGCGGTCAGGCCGGTGTGCAGGCGTGCGGCGCAGCGCGGGCCGAGGTCGCGGCCGATGTTGGTCGCCGCGATCAGCATAATCTCGGGCTTCTTGTCCGCGACGATGTCGCAGATGACCTTGGCGTAAGCGTCGGTCGTGTAGGTCTCCAGCAGCGCGTCGTCGGCTACATATACCTTGTCCGCGCCGTAAGCGCCCAGCTCCTTGGCGATGCCGTCAACGTCCTTGCCCAGCAGCAGGCCGCACAGCTCGGTGTTCAGATCGTTGGCCAGCTTGCGGCCCTCACCCAGCAGCTCGAGAACCGTCGGCTGCAGCTTGCCCTGACGCTGCTCGCAGAATACCCAAACGCCGGAAAAATCCTCCAGCTTGGTGCTATTGAATTCAGCCATTAGTAGTTTCTCCTTTCAATCAGATGATGTGCTTGGTCAGAAGCTCGGCTGCGAGGCTCTCGCAGGTCGCCTTGTCAGCGCCCTCGAGCATCTTGCCCTTGCCCTTCTGCGGGGGAGTGAAGGACTTGAAGATATTGGTGGGAGAACCCTTCAGGCCAATGGTATCGGGCTCGATCAGCGGATCGTCCTTCAGGGTGTTGTAATCATAAACGCTAAGCGGCTTGGCGTAGCAGTCCATAATGCCGCTGAGGGACATGTAGCGGGGCGCGTTAAGCTCCTTGATGCAGGTGAGCAGGCAGGGGGTGCTGGTCTGGATGGTCATGTAGCCGTCCTCCAGCATACGCTTTACCGTCACCTTGCCGCCCTCGATCTTGAAGTCGGCCGCGTAGGAGACCTGCGGGATCTCGAGCTTTTCCGCGATCTGCGAGCCTACCTGTGCGGTGTCGCCGTCGATCGCCTGACGGCCGCAGAGCACGATGTCCTCATCCTCGATGCCGATCTTGTTGATGGCCGCGGCGAGGATCTGGGAGGTAGCGTAGGTATCCGAGCCGCCGAACTCACGCGAGGAGACCAGCACGGCCTCGTCCGCGCCCATGGCGAGCAGCTCACGCAGCATACCCTCGGCCGGCGGGGGACCCATGGTCACCACGACCACCTTGCAGCCGGTCGCATCCTTGAGCTGGAGCGCGGCCTCAACGGCGTTCAGGTCGTCCGGGTTGGTGATGGTCTGCATCGACGCGCGGTTGAGCGTGCCGTCCGGGTTGACCGCGACCTTGCCGGAGGTATCCGGAACCTGCTTTACACAAACAATTGCCTTCATCGTTCTGTTTTCCTCCTTTTCTTAGCGCAGTACCTGACCGGCGATGACCATTCTCTGAACCTGAGAAGTGCCCTCGTAGATCTCGGTGATCTTGGCGTCGCGCATCATGCGCTCCATCGGGTATTCACGGATGTAGCCGTAGCCGCCGTAGATCTGCACGCACTTGGTGGTAACGTCCATGGCGACCTCGGAAGCGTACAGCTTGGCCATCGCGGCCTCCTTGGTGAACGGCAGGCCAACGTCGTGGTTGAACGCTGCGCGGCGCACGAGCAGGCGGGCAGCCTCGATCTGGGTGTGCATATCGGCCACCATCCACTGCAGGCCCTGGAACTTGTCCAGCGTCTTGCCGAACTGCACGCGCTCCTTCATGTACTGCACGGCCTTGTCCAGCGCGCCCTGCGCGATGCCGAGCGCCTGCGAG
This sequence comes from Agathobaculum sp., assembly GCF_022775115.1. Taxonomy (GTDB): domain Bacteria; phylum Bacillota; class Clostridia; order Oscillospirales; family Butyricicoccaceae; genus Agathobaculum. The sequence goes on along the minus strand of NZ_JALFLA010000056.1, from coordinate 52,605 downwards.
GCGATGCCGATACGGCCGCCGTCGAGGGTCATCATGGCGATCTTGAAGCCGCCGTTCTCCTTGCCCAGCAGACGGTCGGCGGGCAGGTGCACATCCTCAAAGATCAGCTCGGAGGTCTGCGAGCCGCGGATGCCCATCTTGTGCTCGATCTTGCCGATCGAGAAGCCGGGGTCGTCCTTATCCACGATAAAGGCCGAAATGCCCTTGTTGCCCTTGGTCTTGTCGGTCATTGCGAAAACAACATAAGTATCCGCGCGGCCGCCGCCGGTGATGAACACCTTGGTGCCGTTGAGGATGTAGGAGCCGTCGGCCTGCTTCTCCGCGATGGTCTGCTGCGCGGCGGAGTCAGTGCCGGCGTTAGGCTCGGTCAGGCCGAACGCGCCGATCTTCGCGCCCTCCTTGGGCTCGATCAGCGGGCGGAGCCACTTCTCCTTCTGCTCGGGCGTGCCGAAATGGTAGATCGGCCAAGCGCCTAGCGTGCCGTGCGCGGACATGATGCCGCCGGTCGTGCCGCAGAACTTGCTCATTTCCTCGATGGCGATCGAGTACATGACGTAGTTGCCGCCCGAGCCGCCGACCTCCTTGGGGAACTGAATGCCCATCAGGCCGTACTTCATCAGCTTCTGGACGGTTTCCTCAGGATAGCGCTCCTGCTCGTCGATCTCCGCGGCGAGCGGTTCAACTTCATTGATCGCGAACTCACGGCACATCTTCTGGAACAGTGCTTCTTCTTTCGTTAGCCTAAAATCCATGCCATATACCTCCCAAAAAAAATTCGCGGGTAACAGGGCGCGCCGCGTGCGGAGCCGTTTGACCGGCACCGGGCAGCGCACCAGCCGACACCCAACTTTGGAGCATGTCTATTTCTATTATATCGTTTAGTGGAAATATGTCAAGGATTTAACATGCCTTGCCGGTAAGTTTTGCCGAACTTTTGCGCATACTTTTCGCCTGCCTGTTCCACGGGCTTTTACGCGCGGTCAAAATGCCTGCAAAGTCTCCGTTTTGTAATCTACGCGGCACGCATATCCGCCGTCCCGCCGGCATAAAAAACAAAGGAGACCGTAGCTTGCAGTTGAAGGAGGAAAAAGCCTATGTGTGGAATCGGCGGCTTTGTCGATTACCAGCGCGGCGCGGCGCGCTACGCGCCTGCGGCGCAGCGCATGAAGCGCGTGCTGACCCCGCGCGGGCCGGACGCGGCGGGCGAATACGGCGACACGGACGCCATACTCGTCCACCGCCGCCTGATCGTTATCGACCCGGCGGGCGGGCGGCAGCCCATGTCATCGCCCGACGGTAATACCGTGCTTGTATATAACGGAGAGTTATATAATACTGAAGAAATACGCCGCGACCTGCTCGCCCGCGGGCATCACTTTGCAGGGCACTCGGATACCGAGGTGCTGCTGCACGCCTTTTTGGAGTGGGACACCGACGCTTTCCGGCGGCTCAACGGCATCTTTGCCTTTGCCGTTTGGCAGAAGGAGCGGCGGCGGCTCATCCTCTGCCGCGACCGGCTGGGCGTAAAGCCGTTGTTTTTCGCGCGCACGCCGGGCGGATTGGCGTTCGGCTCGACGATCGGCACGGTGCTCTGCCACCCCGAGGTCGAGCCCGACGTGGACGAGGACGGCCTGCGCACGCTGCTACTGCTCGGCCCGGCGCGTCCGCCGGCTGCGGGCGTGTTCCGGCAGATCGACGCGCTGCTGCCCGGCCATTATGCCGTGCTGACCCCCGAGCGCCTGACCGACCACACCTATTGGCGGCTGGAGGCGCGCGCGCACGAGGACGACACGGAAACCACCATTGCACGCACGCACGAGCTGATCTGCGACGCGGCGCGGCGGCAGCTGGTCAGCGATGTGCCGCTGGCCTGCTTTCTGTCGGGTGGGCTGGACTCGTCCATCCTGTCCATGCTGGCGGCGGGCGACTACGCCGCGCGCGGCCAAACGCTCAACACTTGGTCGGTCGATTACCGGGACAACGACAAGTATTTCACCAAAAGCGCCTTCCAGCCCAACAGCGACGATGTGTATATCAAGCTGATGGCCGACACGCTGCACACCGCGCACCACAACGTCGTCATCGAGCCGGAGGCGCTGTGCGCCGCACTGCTGCCCGCCACCGATGCGCGCGACCTGCCCGGCATGGCCGACGTGGACTCCTCGCTGCTGCTGTTCTGCGCCGCGGTCAAAAAGGGCGGGGCGACCGTGTGCCTGTCCGGCGAGTGCGCCGACGAGCTGTTCGGCGGCTACCCATGGTACCACCGGGAGGATATCCTGTTCAGCGAGGGCTTTCCGTGGTCGCGCTCGGTCGATCTGCGGCTCTCGCTGCTCGCGCCCGATGTGGTGCGGGACGGCGAGGAATTTGTGCGCGCGCACTATCTGGACGCCTGCCGCCGCGCCGACAAGCTGCCCACCGACAGCCCGAAGGACGCGCGGATGCGCGAGATGTTCGTGCTCAACCTCGACTGGTTCATGGCCACCCTGCTCGACCGCAAGGACCGCATGAGCATGTACTCCGGCCTTGAGGTGCGCGTACCCTTCTGCGACCACCGCATCGTCGAATACGCCTACAACATGCCGTGGCACATTAAAGCGCTGGACGGACGGGAAAAGGGCGTAGTGCGCCGCGCGTTTGCCCGCGAGCTGCCCGAGGACATCGTTTGGCGCAAGAAAAGCCCCTATCCAAAGACCTTCCACCCGGCCTACACCCGCCTGTGCGCCGACTATGTGCGCCGCATCTTTGCCGACAGCACCTCGCTGGCTGCGCAGCTGTTCGACCACCGCGCGGTCGAGCGGCTGATGGAGCAGCCCGACAGCCTGCCCGAGCCGTGGTTCGGCCAGCTCATGCGCGCACCGCAGATCCTCGCCTATATCATCCAGCTCGACTGCTGGTTCAAGCAGTACCATGTGCGGCTGGTGTAGGCCGCGCACCCTCACCCCGCTGACCGAATAAGGAGGTTTTTATGCCACAAACCAACAGCGGCATGGCCGATCTACGCGTGGTCGTCACGACCGCGCTCGGCGCCGTCCCGATCGAGGGCGCGTCGGTCACCGTGTCCACCGAAGCCGACCAGAACGGCGCGCGCACGCTGCTCTACTCGGTGCGCACCAACAGCAGCGGCATGACGCCGCCCCTTGCGCTTGCCACCCCGCCGCGCGCAAACTCGATGACGCCGGATGGCGGCACGCCCTTTTCGGTCTACACGGTCGAGGTCGCGCACGAGGGCTTTAACCCAGTCACCGCGCTGCGCGTGACCATGTTCGAGGGCGTGCCCGCAGTGCTGCCCGTCACGATGGTGCCGCTTGCCGAAAACCAGCCGACCGGCGAGACCGACCTGACCGCCACCGGCGAGCCGCAGGCGCTGTATCTCGGCCGCTACCCCGGAGAGGAGTGAGCCGCCATGCCCGAAACACCACCGGTTACTATCCCCGAGACCATCACCGTGCATCTCGGCCCGCCCTCGTCCAACGCGGAGAACATCACCGTGCCCTTTGCCGAGTACATCAAGAACGTCGCCTCGAGCGAGATATACCCCACTTGGCCGGAGGAGGCCATCCGCGCCAACATCTATGCGCAGGTGTCCTATGCACTCAACCGCGTGTTCACCGAATGGTATCGCGCGCAGGGCTATGACTTTGACATCACCAATTCGACCCGCTACGACCAGTCCTTTGTGCCCGGCCGCGATATTTTTGAGAACATCTCGACGATCGTCGACGATATGTTCAACAACTACCTCGTGCGCGACGACGCGATCGAGCCGCTCTTTGCGCAGTACTGCAACGGCACGACGGTCACCTGCCCGGGCGGGCTGAGCCAGTGGGGCACCGTGCCGCTGGCCGAGCAGGGCATGGACGCCCAGCAGATCGTGCGCCACTTTTTCGGCGACGATATCAACTTCGTCATGAACGCGCCGGTCTCGCCCAACGTCGGCGGCTCGTGGCCGGGCGTGGTATACCGCTTGGGCGACGTGGACGAGGACGTGCGCACCATCCAGCGCCGTCTCAACCGCATCTCGTCCAACTATCCCAGCATCCCCAAGATATACCCCGCCGACGGTGTGTTTGACGCGGACACCGAGCGCGCCGTGCGCGCCTTCCAGCAGCAGTTCAACCTGACACCCGACGGGCTGGTCGGCAAGGCGACCTGGTACCGCATCGCCTTTATTTACAACAACGTCAAGCGCCTTTCCGAGCTGGACAGCGAGGGGCTGCGGCTGGAGGACGTGTCCCGCCAGTTCCCCGAAACGCTGCAAACGGGCGCGTCCGGCCCGGGCGTGCAGCTGCTGCAATACTTCCTTGCCGTGGTCGGCGCGTATTACGACCAGCTGCCCGAGTGGAACGTCAACGAGATCGACGGCGTGTTCGGCTCCAAAACGCGCGAGGCCGTCGAGGCCTATCAGCGCATGATGGGGCTGCCAGTCAACGGCATCGTCGACCGGGTGACGTGGAACGCGCTCGTCTCGACCTATCAATCGGTGCTGCGCGCCCGTCCGATCGAGGAATGGCTGCCCGGCGCGGTCGGGCTGAACCTGCCCGGCGGCATTTTCCTGGTCGAGGGCATGCGCGGCGAGCCGGTACGCGAGCTGCAGCTTGCCATCAACACCATCGCGCGCGCCTATCCCAATGTGCCAACGGTGGCGGTCGACGGCGTGTTCGGCCCGGCCACGCGCGACGCGGTTTCGGTCTTGCAGGCCATGTTCGGCCTGCCCGCGACCGGCGCGGTCGGCCCGCTGACTTGGGAAGACCTCGCCGCGCTGGCCAATGACGTGCTGGCCGGCAGCCAGACCGCCGAGGGGCAGTATCCGGGCTATCCGGTCGGAGAGGAGGGCGAAGGCTGATGTATACCGAAGCGCAGCGCCGCGCCCATATTGACAATTTGCAGCGCTTTCTGCGCCGCATCCAACGCGCGCAGGGGCATCTGCAGCCGCTTGCGCCAGACGGTCTCTTTGGCACCGAGACCGCGGCCGCCGTGCGTGATTTTCAGCGCCAAAACGGTCTTCCCGTGACCGGCACAGCCGATTACGACACTTGGACGCGCATTTACGCGCAGTATCTGCCACTGATCGTGGGCGATGTGCTGCCCACCGCCGCCGTGGTCTTTCCGCCCAGCGCGGACGCCTGCCTGTCTCCCGGCGCGCGGGGCGCGGCTGTGCTTGCGGTGCAGATGATGCTGAACACCGCCGCACCGCATTTTTCCAGCGTGCCGCCCGTGCCGTTGACCGGCGTGTACGACGCGGACACGACCGCAGCCGTTCGCCGCGCGCAGGCCGTGTTCCTGCTGCCGGTCACCGGCGTGACCGAGCGCGCCACATGGGAGGCGCTCGCACTCTTCCACAACAGCTTTGCCTACCGCACGCCACTGCCTTGGCTGCTCGGTGAGCAATGATCGACACAAAAACAAGCCTTGCGGGCCGGTGGCTCGCAAGGCTTGCTGCGCTTGTGGAAAACGGCGGTCGTCCTTACCCCGGCAGCACCGAGAGGTTTTGGTCAACCGAGAACAGCGCTTCGTCTTTCCCGCTTAAAATGGCTTACGACCGGTTTCCCGCCTGCTCCATGCGCTGTCCGAACGAGGTCGACTGCATGGCCTTTTGCAGCGCGGGCAGCAGCGCCAGCGACACGACGACCGCGATGATCGTGTTCGGCGGCGAGGTCAGCATTTTGGGCAGATTGGCCACAAACGCCGGCACGAACGCGCTGCCGCCGAGCATCAGCGTGATGATGCCCTTGAACATATAAAACACGCTTGAGAACACCGCGGCGATAATGGTCGCGCACAGGTTGCGACGGAAGCTCTTGGCGCGCGCGCCCGCCCAGTGGGCGATCACGCCGCACAGCCACGCCATCAGGAAGAAGCGGACAAAGGTGATCCATGCCTCGGGCACATATTCGGGCGTCATCAGGTCGAAGAACATCGAGCCGAGTCCGGCGGCCAGACCGCCGCGCACCGGCCCGAGCAGCAGGCCGCACAGCAGCACGAAGGCGTTTGCCAGCTTGATCATGGTCGTGCCGGTCGGGGTCGGAATGCGGATGGACAAAAACATGGTGACGACGAACACGACCGCCGCCATCAGCGCGACCGCGACAATGTCATACAGGGTAAGCTTGCTCTTTTTGGTTTCCATGCAGGATTCCCCCTCTTTCTGAGATGTAGAATTGGTTTTCCCTATCATACCGCAAATATGACCTGTTTGAAATGGTCAATTTATATTTATTTTATAATGCCAGATGGATAATGGCGCACGCGCCGCACATGCTATGGGAAAAACGGAAGGGGAGAACATCCATGCAACTGGATAAACAGCGCTATCAGCAGCTGCTGGCGCAGAAAAGCCCGAACTCGCCCCTGTGGCGGGACTGCCTGATGGCATTCCTGTTCGGTGGGGCTATCTGCACGGTGGGCGAGGCGGTGAGCAATTTTTATCAAGGCCGCGGGCTGGAGACGACGGACGCCGCCGCCGCGACCGCGATCACGATGGTCTTTCTCGGCGCGCTGCTGACCTGCCTGCACCTGTATGACAAGATGGCCAAGCACGCGGGCGCGGGCACGATCGTGCCGATCACCGGCTTTGCCAACGCGATCGTCTCGCCCGCGATGGAGTTCAAAAGCGAGGGGCTGGTGCTCGGTCTGGGCGCGAAGCTGTTCGTCATCGCGGGGCCGGTGCTGGTTTACGGCATCTCGGCCAGCGTGCTCTACGGCCTGATACTCGTTCTGCTGGGAGGAGGCGGCGCGGCATGATCGAACGCATTGGACAACGCACGCTGCGCTTTGCCGCACAGCCCTACCTGCTCGCCCACGCATCGGCCGTCGGTCAAAAGGAAGGAGCGGGCCCGCTCGGCGCGCTGTTTGACTATGTGGCCGAAAACGACCGCATGGGCGAAAAATCGTGGGAGCTAGCCGAAAGCCGCCTGCAGCAGACTGCAATTGACGCGGCGCTGAAAAAGGGCAATTTGCAAAAGGACGAGCTGGATGTCATCCTCGCGGGCGACCTACTCAACCAATGCATCAGCTCGTTTTTGGCCTCGGTCGATTCGGGTGTACCCTATCTCGGCCAGTACGGCGCGTGCTCTACCATGGCGCAGGGACTGGCGCTCGGCGCGTGTCTGGTCGAGGGCGGCGCGGCGCGCCACCTGCTTGCGGCAGCCTCGTCGCACTTCTGCTCAGCCGAGCGGCAGTACCGCTTTCCACTGGCCTATGGCGGGCAGCGCACCCCCACCGCCCAGTGGACGGCGACCGCCGCAGGCGCGGCCGTGCTCTCCGCCAAGGGCACGGGGCGCATCCGCGTCACCCATGCGCTGTTTGGGCGCATGGTCGAGCTGGGCGTGACCGACGCTAACAACATGGGGGCGGCGATGGCACCCGAAGAGGTCAATATAGACCCATACATCCCCCGGCACGCCGGAATACTGTGTTTGAAAGCAAAAAGCGATCGCCCTGCGCGCTGCAAGGGATCGCTTTTTCCTTATACATTATATAATTGGATATCGTGATGCGCGCCGCCGCCCTATATCTCCCCGCACATGATCGCGGCCAGCGCGTCCTCGGTCGTGCGGTGGCCGAGCGAAACCGCGCCCATGGCCTCGGCCCGGCGGCCGACCTCGTACCTGCCCAGATCGGTCTCGCCCTCGATGCACTGGCTGGTCAGATAGACCTTAGTGCCGCTCTGGATGAGCTTTTGCACGACCTTTTCCAGCCGCTGCGGAATGCCGCCCGAGCCGAAGCCCTCGATGATGACCTTGGGATAGCGGCTGAGAAAGTCCAGAATAGAGGGGTCAAGGTCGGGCACCAGCTTGAGCAGCACGATGCGGGGATCGACATGCTCGACAAACCGCGGCTCGCCGCCCAGCAGCGGCACGATCTTGAGCCAAACGCGGCCGCTGTCGTCCACCGTGCCGGCCAGCGGCGCGCCGACCGAGCGGAAAGCGTCGACATCGGTCGTATGCACCTTGGCGACGTGATTGCCGCGGATGATCTGCCCGTGCAGCACGGCAGCCACGCCGACGTAACCGGCCTCGATGACGCGGAAGGCGTCGAGCAGGTTGCGCTCGGCGTCCGAGTCCGGCTCGCCCACCGGGTGCAGCGCACCGGTGATGATGACCGGCTTGTTCAGGTTGCGCAGCACATGATAGAGCAGCGCGGCCGTGTAACTGAGCGTATCCGTACCGTGCGCGATGACAAAGCCGTCGTAGCGGTCATAATTCTGCCAGATGATGGTGGCCAGCTTCATGCGGTCCTCGGCGCACATATCGGTCGAGTCGATGCTCATCGGGTTTTCGACCACGACCTTGCAGATACGGCCCAGCGCGGGCAGAAAGTCCAGCAACTCCTCGCCGGTGAGCGAGGGCGCCAGCCCATGGCCGGTTTGGCGGCTGGCGATCGTACCTCCGGTGGCCAGCAGTAAGACGTGTTTCATCGAATGCCTCCTTATGACTGGAAAAGCGCGCTCAGCGGCAGCTTTCCTGTACGATTTGGACGATATCCTCACGCGAGAGCGGCGCGGGGTCGACCTTAAACAGGCCGCCCATGGTCTGCATGGCGTTGTCCGCGATCCAGTCCGCGTCCTCGGGCCGGAAGCCGTAGTCGGCAAGGCGCAGCCCATCCACGCCGCAGCTTTGCTTGAGCCGGGCGAGCGCGGCGATAAAGGCCTCCGGCCGGTCGGCGGACACATCACCAAGCGCGCGCGCCATGGCGGTCATCCGCTCGCCTGCGGCTGCGAAAAAGCGCTTCCAATACGCCTCAGAGAGCAGGATAAGACCCGCGCCGTGCGGCAGCGCGGGATGGAGCGCGCTCAGCGCGTGCTCAATGGCGTGCTCGCCCGTGCAGCTGGACAGCGTTTCGACAAAGCCGGCCAGCGTGTTGGCCAGCGCCACCTCGGCGCGCGCATCCTTGTTATCCCCCTCCCGCACAGCAGTGGGCAGCGCGCGGCCGATCAGCTCGATCGCGCGCAGCGCGAACATATCGCTCATCGGGTTGCCGGTCTTGGCGACATAGCCCTCGCAGGCGTGAAACAGTGCGTCAAAACCCTGATAGGCGGTCAGGTGCGGCGGCACGGTCAGCATAAAATCGGGGTCGACGATCGAGATGGCCGGAAAGCACTTCTCCCCGCCGCCGCCGATCTTCTCCTCCCCGTTGGTGATGACTGTGAAGGGATCGGCCTCGGTACCCGTGCCCGCCGTGGTCGGTATGGCGACGATGGGCAGGCCGTCGTGCGGGATGCGCTTGCCGCCACCCGTGCCGCCGTGGACGTAATCCCACCAGTCTCCCTCGTTGGTGGCCATGATGGCGACCGCCTTGGCCGTGTCGATCGACGAGCCGCCGCCCAGACCGACGACAAACGCGATGCCCTGCTCACGGCAGATGGCCGCGCACGCGCGCACGCCCTCGATGGTCGGGTTGGGCTGCACCTTGTCATATACGATGATCTCATGCCCGCCCTGCGCGAGCGCGTCGGCCACCTTGGCCACATAGCCGAAGCGCGTGGTCGATGAGCCGCCCGTAATGATAAGCCCCTTGCCTTCAGGCAGGTGCGCCTTGGACAGCCTTGCGACCGCGCCCGCGCCGAAAAACAGGCGCGTGGGCATATAAAAGCTGAAGTTCTGCATATCAATCGTCCTCCTTTTCCAAAAAAGGGAGTCACCCGACCCCCTTTTAGACATAACACGCCAGATGTAACCATTATACCAAATTCTGCGTCCTGTGAAAAGGGGGAAAACGATGAAAGCGATTCGTTTTTTTGGTGCAGAATGCCCATATAAAAATAATAAATAACGCTTGACCTTGTGCAAAGTTAATGATATGATAAAGGCACAGAAAAGAGAAGGGCAAACACCGCAAGCGCAGGACACAGACCCTGCGGCGCGGCGGCAACCCAGTCTCTCATCTGAACGGGCGGCGGCAGAACCGCCGGAAAGCTCGAGAAAGGGGTGAGTCCAATGGTAACAGAAGAAATATCCTGTTCATTCGCGGGGCTCGCCGCGGTGCGTTCGCCAGGATAAAGCTAAGGTGAGGGCTATCGGAAAAAGCGAGTTTCACATCCCCCAGACGAACTGCCTGAAAAGCGCGATCGGCTTGTAAAGCGTGGGAACGGAAGCCTTGGAGGAAGCTATCCTCAGCAATCAAAAACGTCCGTAAAACAAACCGGAAGGCAAGGCGGATCGAGGCAGCAGGACAGCAAGGTTCGCACAGGACAGGGATATCAGGCATACACGACGTGCCGGCGAAAAACACAACCGGGCGATGACCGCATACGCCGCACAAACGCGCACCCGTTGGCCGATGGGCATACTGATGAGTATGGTGCGCACAAGGCAGAGCCAAGGCGGCAGGCCGCGATGATATCAAGGCTTGACCACACCGGATGCCGGGCGGTGCGGATTCGAATCGAACAGTTATCCGCCGTGTAAAGGGCGCGTCATGCATAGGAACATAGAGTTTGCGCGTGTTGCAGGTGACCGGACGGTACAAAGCGTTCGGTGAAAAGCTGAGAACATGACGATGGTGCGAACATCAATCCGTGAGGTTGCAAGCAGCATCCAAAGGTTCGATGAAAAAATCAAGAACCGCAGCCGGGCAGCCCCGCGAATGCAGGATAAAATGACACACTCGTTCGCTTATGGCGCAAAGGAATGGAAGGCAGCGGCATACACACCAAGGAAAGGGAACGATTCCCATGGGACAGACGGCATAAAAGGCCTCGTCGATGAGCAACTCATACGGCGAGGCCTTTGTTCTGTCCGCGGACACTCACGGCGCGGCAGCCGCCTTGCCGCGCGCCGCCGCGATCATCTCATACAGCGCGTCCAGCGCGTCGGACAGCGTGCCGACCTGACCGATCAGCCCCAGCTCAGCCGCCTGCCGACCGGAGATGACCGTGCCCACATCGGCGGTCAGCTGCCCGGTCTCGCGCATGAGCGCCTGCAGCCGCTCGGCTGTGATGTGCGAGTGCGCCGTGATAAAATCGACGATGCGCTCTTGAATACGCACGAGGTATTCAAAGGCCTGCGGCACGGCGATGATCGTGCCGTTCATGCGCACGGGATGGATGGTCATGGCGGCTGAGGCTGCGATAAAGCTCTGTTTCGCGGCAACGGCCAGCGGCACGCCGATCGAGTGCCCGCCCCCGAGGACGAGCGAGACGGTCGGCTTTGTCATGCCCGCGATCAGCTCGGCGATGGCCAGACCGGCCTCAACATCACCGCCGACCGTGTTGAGCAGCACCAGCATACCATCGATCTCCTCGGATTGCTCGACTGCGGTGATCTGCGGGATGAGATGCTCGTATTTGGTTGTTTTGTTCTGCGCCGGCAGCTCCATGTGCCCCTCGATCTGGCCGACGATGGTGATACAGTGCACCGTGCCGCGCGCGGTCTTGGCGGTAATCGAGCCGGTTTCCGCGATGCTGTTTTCCTCCGGCGCTTTGATGGACTGGATATCCTCCAATGCGAAGCTCCTCTCTTGATACATAGGTGGATGTATCAACAGTGTGCCGCGCGGCGGCCGCTTTCATACGGGATTTTTCCTGTTTCTGTATCGGATATTACAGCGCGTAAAGGGCAGATACAGGTATCACCGCGCTCTGCCGCCGGGGAATACCCGAAGTTATCCACTTTGTACACAAGGTTATCCCCAGCCATCCTGTGGAAACTTTTGTGCATAATGTGGATTTATTGACAGCTGCACAACCTCCCCCGCCCGGCGGCGCGGCGGCATTGTTTCATTATGGTAACATGACTTGCCGTTGGCGCAAATATTTGCTACAATAGTAGTAAGTCAGCGCCGCGTATGTTTTTCCCCGGCGGATTGCGGAAATTTTGTGCCCTGATTTGGCCGCGCGCCGTGCCTTATCAGAACAGAAAATTTCCACGCAAGCCGCCCCGGCTCAATGCCGCGGCGCTGCCTTTACTATCCGCCGGTGCATTGCGGGAATTATGATAATGGAGTGAAAAAACGATGAGCAATCCGGTCATCACCATCGAAATGGAAAACGGCGGCGTGATCCGTGCCGAATTATACCCTGAGGTAGCGCCCAACACCGTGCGCAATTTTATTGCGCTTGCGCAAAAGGGCTTTTATGACGGCACGATCTTCCACCGCGTCATCCCGGGCTTTATGATACAGGGCGGCGACCCGGACGGCACGGGCACGGGCGGCCCCGGCTATGAGATCCGCGGGGAGTTCACCGCCAACGGCTTCCGGAACGACCTCATTCACAGCCGCGGCGTGCTTTCGATGGCGCGCACGATGGCGCCCGATTCGGCCGGCAGCCAGTTTTTCATTATGGTCGAGGATTCGCCGCATCTGGACGGCGAGTATGCCTCCTTCGGCATGGTGACCGAGGGCATGGATGTGGTTGACGCGATCGTCAGCACCAAGCGCGACTGGCACGACCGCCCGCGCGAGACCCAGCGGATGAAGCGCGTAACAGTCGATACGCAGGGTGTGGAATACGAGCCGCCTGAGACCCTGTAAGAAAGAAGGGGACGGTATTGTACTACACCAATAAGGATATCTTCGTCCTGTCCGCGGTCGGCTGCATGGATACCGAACGGGATGGGCTGGAGTCCATCCTTGCCGGCAACGAGGAGGGCGCGAAGGGCTGCTGTTTGTCGGTCGATATGACGGCGGACGGCATCGCGGTGCTCTCGTCGGACGGATACTGCGTTTCGGCGGACGGGGTGCGCATGAACATCTCCGACTATACTTACGCCGAGCTGCATCAGACAGCGCCGCAGCTTGTCCCGGCCGGACAGGCCATCGACCTTGCGCGCGCATGCCACGCCAAGATCGCCATCACGGTGCACAACCAGACGCTGCTGCCCCAGCTGCGCATGACGCTGCGCCACGCGAACTATCTGGACAATACCATCTTTGTCGGCCTTGGGCTGGTTGAGGCGGCGCGCATCGCGGTTGCCAACCCCGACCTGCACATCATGGGCGAGCTGCCCGCTCTGCCCGATAACATTGACGCGCTCGTGCGCGCCGCGCAAACGACCGGGCTGTTCGGCCTGCGCGCCGCCGCGGGCGACCTGACCCCCAAGCTGATCACGGCCTGCCGCCGCGCCGGCCTGTTCACCATGAGCCTGCCGACGGGCAGCGAGCGCACGCTCGCCGGGCTGATCCACAGCGGCGTCAACTTCATCGAGACCCAGCGGCCGGATATCGCCGCCATGCTGCTGCCCGCAGGCGAGAGCGAACCGCACCCTATCCCGCTGATGCGGTATTGATACCAAGCCGCCCCCTGCAAAGCCGTTCCTTGGAAGCAAGGAGCGGCTTTTTTCTTTTGCCGCGCGGCAAAACCGCATAAGCAGACCGTCTTGCGCGCATAGTATAGCTGAAAAGGAGGCAGCTTTCATGAAGCCTACACCCTACTGCCCGCTTCCCGACATCCGCTCCACCCGCATCGACCCCACCCTGCCGGTCGACGAGCGGCTGCGCCTGTTCGCGGCCGCCGTAGGCGACCCCTACCGCTTCCGTGTGGGTGAAACCACGGTGCAGGTGCTGTTCGATGACGGCGCACCCAGCCTGCAAGCCTGTTTAACCGGCCTGTGCAGCCGTCTCTGACAAATTTAACCGCCCTCGCGCATCGCTTGCGGCACACCGGCGGCTGTGGTACAATCAAGGTACAAACACAGTCATCGGCGTGCCGCCTGTTTTTTGAGGAGGCACACAAAATGGCAAGAAAAAGTAAATACGACCAAGCCACATCCGCTCCCACGATACGGCTGTGGCACCCCGCACTTTACGTCCGTCTGTCCCGCGAGGACGGCGACCGCGACGAGAGCGACAGCGTTATCAGCCAGCGCGAGCTGCTGGCCGAATTTACCGCCGCGCAGACCGATATGACCGCGCCCCGGCTCTATACGGACGACGGCTGCACCGGCACCGACTTTGACCGCCCCGCCTTCCGGCAGATGCTGGCCGACCTGCGTGCGGGCGCGGTCGATTGCGTGATCGTCAAGGATTTGTCCCGCTTTGGGCGCAATTACGTCGGTGTGGGCGAGTATTTGGAGCGTGTTTTTCCGCTGCTCGGCGTGCGCTTCATCTCGGTCAACGACCGTGTGGACAGCCATCTTGATCCCCAGTCGATGCACAGCCTGATCGTGCCGTTCCGCAACATTCTCAATGACGAGTACGCCCGGGACATCTCCAACAAGGTGCGCGCCTCGCTCGACCTCAAGCGGCGGCAGGGCAAGTTCATCGGCTCGTTTGCCAGCTACGGCTACCGCAAAGACCCGGACGACCACAGCCGTCTGCTGGTCGACGAGCCTGCGGCCGCGGTCGTGCGCGATATTTTTGAGTGGTTTGTCGGCGGTATGAGCATCCTCGGCATTGCCAAGCGGCTCAACGCGGCGGGCGTGCCCAATCCCTCGGCCTACAAGCGGGCGCAGGGTATGAACTACCGCCATCCCGCCTCGGACAAGCTCGACGGCCTTTGGCCGGACAGCTCGGTGCGCCGTATCCTCAAAAACCGGCTGTACACCGGCACGATGGTACAGGGCAAAAACCGCATCAAAAGCCACAAGCTGCACGTCAGCGAGGCCGTGCCCGAGGCGGACTGGATCGCGGTCGAGGCGACCCACGAGGCCATCATACCGCCCGCGCTGTTCCGGCAGGCGCAGACCCTGCTCGCACGGGACACCCGCACCGCCCCGCAGCGCGGCAGGGTATATCTGTTTTCCGGCTTTATCCGCTGCGCCGACTGCGGCAAGGCCATGCACCGCAAGCAGATCTCCCAGCCGTATGGGAACTATGATTATTATATATGCTCGACCTTCAAAAAGCAGCACAGCGGCGCATGCACCAAGCATACCATCCGCAGCGACCACTTGGAGCAGGCCGTGCTTGAAACGCTGCGCCAGCAGATCGCGCTGGCCGTCGAGATGGACGCGCTGATCGCAGAGATCGAGCGCAGCGGCGTCAACAACCGCGCTGCCGCGCGGCTGACTGCCGAACGGGAGCGGCTGACGCGCGAGCGCGCGCGGCAGGAGCGCATGATGCTCGACCTGTATCCCGACTGGAAGGCAGGCGATATCTCCCGCGAGGAGTATCACCGGCTGAAGGCGCGCTTTACGCAAAAGCTGGGGCAGCTTGACGGGCAGCTCAAGGCGCTCGACAGCCAGCTTGCCGCCGCACAGGGCGGCATAGGCGAGAGCAACTGCTTTCTGACGCAGTTTGTCAAGCACCGCAACCTGCAAACGCTGACGAGAGAGGTCGTGGTCGAGCTGATCGACATGATCCTTGTCCACGAGGGCGGCGGCATCACCATCCGCTTCAAGTTCGCGGACGCCTACGCCGCAGCCAAGGCGTATATCGCGGGTCATACCCAGTCCGCGTGAGCGGCAGAACGGTATTGCCCTAAAATCACATCATCCCCCGCCGCCTACGACACCATTAGCGCGCTGCTGCGCGATTTGGGCGCGCAGCCGTCGGATTTTGACTGCATCGTCACCGGCGACCTCGGCCGCGTCGGCGCCGATCTGCTGCTGACGCTGCTGCGCGAGGACAAGATCGACCTTTCGCCGGTGTACTCGGACTGCGGCAGCCTGCTGTTCGGCGACGAGCAGGACGCGCACGCGGGCGCGTCGGGCTGCGGCTGCTCAGCGGCCGTGCTGTGCGGCCCGCTGCTGCGCGATATGCAGGCCGGGCGCATCCGGCGGCTGGTCTTCGCAGGCACGGGCGCGATGATGAGCCCCACCTCGGTGCAGCAGGGACAACCCATCGCGGGCATTTGCCACGCGGTCGTGATCGAAAGGAGCGGCACATGAACTGGATGGACTATATCAACGCCTTTTGGGTGGGCGGCGCGATCTGCGCGGTATGTCAGGTGTTTATCGACAAAACCAAGCTGACCCCTGCGCGCATTCTGGTCAGTCTGGTCGTGCTGGGCGTGATCCTACAGGGCATCGGCGTGTACCAACCGCTTGTCGACTACGCGGGCGCGGGCGCGACCGTGCCGCTTTTGGGCTTTGGCTACTCGCTGTCCAAGGGCGTGGCCAAGGCGGTGGCCGAAAAGGGGCTGCTCGGCGCGTTCACCGGCGGCGTGACTGGCGCGGCGGGCGGCATTGCGGCGGCCATCGTGTTCGGCTGCCTGTTCGCCCTGCTTGCCAAGCCCAAGTCCAAGAGCTGAGTGTCCGCTTCCCTCATTCCCCCGCCACGCTGCCGCGCCGGTCGTGCATCCGCCGCGCGAGATAAACGACCGGTGTGTCCAGCAGCGAGGTGACAATGAATATCGCATAGCTTGACAGCGCGACCGACAGCAGCGTCGGCATGTCATAGGTGCCGTAAAACGCAAAGACGGTGAACAACACAGCGTTGACCAGCTGGGAGAGCAGCGTCGAGCCGTTATTGCGCAGCCAGAGGCACGCCCGGCGGCTGCCGGTGTACCGCTCGGTCAGCGTCCACCATTTGTGGTACAGCCACACATCAAAGCTCTGCGCGAGCGCGTACACTGCCAGCGAGGACAGCATCATGCGCGGCGTGTTGGAAAAAACCGTGCGCATGGCCGGCATGACCCAGTCCCCCGCCGCCGGGACATAGACCAGCCACGATTGGGACACCAGAATGAACAGCAGATTGGCCGCGATGCCCGCCCAAACCGCCTTTTGCGCGGCCTTTTTGCCCGCAGTCTCGCTCAGGATATCGGTGGCGAGAAAGGTCGTGGCGAACAGGATGTTGCCCAGCGTCATCTCCATGCCGAAGGCGTCAACCAATATCATCACCTCGATGTTGGCCGCGATGGTGGCAAATACCGTAAACGCCATCAGCCCGCTCACACCGAACAGGTAAAACCACAGCAGCACCGCGCCGTACAGCACGAGCAGCGAGCCGGTCAGCAGCAATTCATTCATTTTTCTTTTCCTCCCATGTTAGCCCGGCAAACCGCGGCGAAAAAATAAGGCATACCCGCCGGGTATGCCATCACAACAAAGCCCCCGCGCCGTCCGGCCGGGGAGAGCCATAGTTTTGTTTAGAGACAGGATGGTCACGAACTGTCTGTTCTTCGCTTTACTGCCCCAGTATAGCGGAAAAATGCGGTCAAGTCAAGCCTGCTTTTACCCGCGCGGGCAAAACAAAGGGAATCGGCGGTCACAGTCTGCGCGCCCGTGGTCGTGCCGTAGGTTATAGTGCCGAAGTCGAGCGCCGCCAGCATATCTTGACCCTGAGCGCTCAGCTACATGCCATCCTGCACACCTACGGCCGAGATCGTTATCACGCCGGTGAGCGCGCCAGCGTCAACTGCAACCAGTCCGCTATTCGCATCATAGGTGTATCCGCTGTTCACTGTCAGCGTTGTGCCGCCCACGCTTACAGTAATCGTCTCAGGCAGACCGTAATCATTCACGCCCGCCTGCTTGGGCAGTGTGGTGGTGTACGGATGACCCTGCACCGCGTACCCCACGCCGCTGCCGTTTAGATTGGTCAGCGTTGTGGGTGACCTTGCCCCACACGCTTGCCGGTGCCGTCCCACGCGCGTCCTGTCGGCGCTTCCAGCTCATCGGTGATGGATTCGCTTGCGGCGAAGCTGAGCGCTCGGGTCGATCTTGATACCAGGGCGCGTCATTGCATTAGCAAATTGATCGCGCACCAGATCGATTGTTCCGGTCATATCCATACACTTCGGTCGCACCGGCAGACGTTCTGACCGGTACGATCTCGTTTTTCTCCGGCTCAGAAAAAGCCGCGTTGAAATACACGCCATTCTGTACTGTATTTTTATTAATAGCGGTGTTGCCTTAACAATAATTTTTCCACAATTTACAGGAAGATGTGGTTTTTTGTGCCTATGCATTAACGAAGGCAAACACTGTACACCTGCTTTGTCGATTTCAGCCGGTGCACCGCCGGAAGCGGGATAAGCTACCTTTTTTCTCCCTGCCCGCCAACGCCGAAATCCGTGTTGTCCAGCAGGATGTCAACGCGCGGCTCGTCCCGATAGCGCGGATACACCGCCCGCAGAAAGGCGGCGCGCGCGGCGGCATCCGGCCGGACAGGCGTGGTGTTTTCCACCATCAGGTTTACGCACACGCGGTCAAAATGGGCAAGGCCAATCTCAATATCACGCATCATGCCCTCGGCTGTCTGCCCGCTAAGGCCAAAAAGCAGGCAGCATTCGTCAAAATCCGCAGCGATCGCGGCGGGATCGGTCTGGTCGATGCCCTTGTCGAGCAGGCGCTCGCGGTAGTCCGCGTCGAAGGTCTCCACCCCGATTTTAACGTGCAGGCGCACCCCCTGCGCGGCAAACCGCGCGCGCAGCGCGGGCAGCGTGCGGCGAAAAAGCCAGTGGCTTTCAATATGCAGGTCGGCGATGCGCTTTTCGCGGCACACCCGCTCGACAAGGCGGACGGTGGATGCGTCCAGCTCGGCAAACGAGCCGGAGTTGATGACCTCCAGCCTATGAAACCGTCCGGTAACGCACGCGAGTGCCGCGCGGTTGATGGAAAGATTGTCCTGCTCGTCTCCGGATGCGTCCAGATGGTAGTCGCAGAATTTGCAGCGCTTCCACGCGCAGCCCCGCCCGCGCAGCAGCACGATTTCGCGGGGGTTTTTCTCCTGAATGACTGAATAACGGGTCAGCATGGGTGCGCCCGCCTCCTTTTTGGCAAAAATAAGCGCCACCGGTAGGGGTGGCTGTCCAAAACGCAGTATAGCGGAAAAATACGCGCGGGTCAAGCATATCCTGTTGCAAAGGGGGCGTTTGGATGCTTGACCGTTTGCTTTTGGTGAATGATATGGTGCGCGCGTTTGTGTGGGGTGTGCCGCTGCTGGTGCTGCTGCTCGGCGCGGGAATGTATTTTACGATAGAGACTGGTTTTTTCCAGCTGCGGTGCGCGCCGCTGTGGCTGCGGCGCACGCTCGGCGGGTGTTTTTCGCGCGCGGCGCGGCGCGGCGGGCGCACCCTCGCCCTTTGCGACGATGTGCACCGCGCTTGCCGCAACAGTCGGCACGGGCAACATCGCGGGCGTTGCGACCGCGCTGACGCTCGGCGGGCCGGGGGCCGTGTTTTGGATGTGGATCTCGGCGTTTTTCGGCATGATGCTGGCCTTTGCGGAAAACGTGCTGGGCATCCTCTACCGCGAGCGCGGCACGGACGGCGCGTGGCGTGGCGGGCCGATGTTGTATCTGAAGAACGGGCTGGGCAGCCCGTTTCTGGCAGGGGCGTTCGCGGGTCTGGCGGCGGCGGCCTCGTTCGGCGTGGGTAATATGGTTCAGTGCAACTCGATCGCGCAGGGACTGTGGGGCACGTTCGGCGTTCCGCCGCTCGTCACCGGGCTGGCGGCGGCGGCGCTGCTGACGGCGGCGCTGACGGGCGGACTTACACGCATCACCCGCGTAACGGGGATGCTCGTGCCGTTTATGGCGCTGTTTTACATGGGCGGCGCGGTGTATGTGTTGTTTGTACACCGCACGGCGCTGCTGCCCGTCCTGCGGGAGGTCGTAGCGTGCGCGGTTGGCCTGCGGCAAGGCGCGGCCGGCCTTGCGGGCTACGGCATGGCGCAGGCGGTGCGCGTGGGCGTGGCGCGCGGGGTGTTCTCCAACGAGGCCGGGCTTGGCTCGTCGGTGATGGTACATGCTGCGGGCGCGATCAGCGAGCCGTGTGAGCAGGGCATGTGGGCGGTGTTCGAGGTGTTTTTCGACACCATCGTCATGTGTACGGTGACGGCGCTGGTCATTTTGTCGAGCGGCGTTTACCAAGGCGCGGGCGGCGTCACCGGTGCGCTGCTGACCGCCGCCGCGTTCTCGACCGTCTTCGGCCGGGCGGGCGGGGCGTTTGTCGCGCTCTCGTTGGTGCTGTTCGCCTTTTCGACGCTGCTCGGCTGGTCGTTCTACGGCCAGCGCGCGGCGGAGTATCTGTTCGGCGCACGCGCTGTGCCGGTTTACCGGGCGCTGTTCGTCGCGGCGGTCGTGCTGGGCAGCACGATGCGACTCGAGCCTGTCTGGGCGCTGGCGGATACGTTCAACGGCCTGATGGCGCTGCCCAATCTGGCCGGGGTGCTCGGTCTGCGCCGTCAGGCGCTGGCCGAATGGCGCCGCTACGCCCGTGCAAACCATATTTGATAAAATCTGCCATATTCGGCGGCCGTCCTCCCGCAATTTGCACAAAACCATAGCGCAGAGTGGGTTTGCGGGCATTTTGTCCTTGTATTTCCCGCGGAATAATTGTAAAATTGAGATGTATTTGTGTGCAGCGCCCGCGCTGCGCCGCAAAATAATCTTAGGGGGAATCAAGAAATCATGACGGCTACCGTTTGGACGCTGCTCCCGCCGATCATCGCGATCGCGCTGGCGCTTATCACCAAGGAAGTCTACTCCTCGCTGCTGATCGGCATTCTGTCGGGCGCGCTGCTGTATACCGGCTTCCATCCGCTCACCGCCGTTGAAACGACCTTCACCATCATGGGCGATAAGGTCGGCGGCAACATCAACATCTGTATCTTTCTCGTGCTGCTGGGCATCCTTGTCTCGCTGGTCACCAAGTCGGGCGCGTCCCGCGCTTATGGCGAGTGGGCAGTCAAGTCGATCAAAAGCCGCCGCGGCGCGTCGTTTGCGACCTCGTTCCTCGGCATGTTCATCTTTGTCGATGACTACTTCAACTGCCTGACCGTCGGCACGGTCATGCGCCCGGTGACCGATAAGTACAATATCACCCGGGCTAAGCTCGCCTATATCATTGACGCGACTGCTGCGCCGATCTGCATCATCGCGCCGATCTCCTCGTGGGCGGCGGCGGTCGGCTCCTCGCTGCCCGAATCCAGCACGATAGACGGCTTTTCGCTCTTTCTCCAAACCATCCCGATGAACCTGTATGCCCTGCTGACGCTGGCCTTTCTCATCTGGCTGATGGCAGCCGATATTGACTTCGGCCCAATGCGCAAATATGAGCAGGCGCACAAGAACGACGACCTCGCCCATCTGGCGGAGACCCACGTCGTCGGCGGCGCGGGCAAGGTATCTGACCTTGTGCTGCCGATCGTTGTGCTGATCGTGATGTGCGTGGCCGCCATGCTGTACACCGGCGGCATTCTGGACGGCGTCGGCATCATCGAAGCCTTTGCCAACTGCTCGGCCTCGACCTCGCTGGTGCTCGGCTCGTTCTTCGCGCTGATCTTCACCTTTATCCTGTATATCCCGCGTAATATCCTGACCTTCAACCAGTTCTGCGAGTCCTTCACCGCGGGCTTCAAGGCCATGGTGCCCGCCATCCTGATCCTCACCCTCGCGTGGACGCTGTCCGGCGTCTGCTCGGGCGATTATCTGGACATCGGCGGCTTTGTCTCCTCGGTCGTGCAGAACAACACCACAGTCACCATGCTGATGCCCGCGATCTTCTTCCTGATCGCGCTCGGCCTGGCCTTTGCCACCGGCACCTCGTGGGGCACTTTCGGTATTCTCATTCCGATCGCGGTGGCCGTGTTTGGCGATGTGCCCAGCACCATGCTCATTATGACCGTCGCGGCCTGCCTGTCGGGCGCGGTCTGCGGCGACCATATCTCGCCCATCTCGGACACGACCATTCTCGCCTCGGCGGGCGCGCAGTGCAACCACATCGACCATGTTTCCACCCAGATGCCCTATGCGCTGCTGATTGCCGTGCTCTGCTTCTTCGGCTATCTGGCCGGCGGCATCACCGGCAGCGGCATCGTCGCGCTGGCGGTCGGCGCGGTGCTGCTGGTCATCGCCACGCTGGTCATCCGCGCGAAGTTCGCGCGCCGCGCCTGAGCACCACAGCTTACAAAGCTCCTCCATCCCCGGAGGAGCTTTTTTGCGCGCCCTTTCATTCCCCGGGGCATGGCGCGCCGGGTATAGTTTGTCCTCTTTTTCCATAAACTGAAAAAAAGGAGGTGAAAAATCTTGCTAAAACTCATTCATGCGAGTAAAATATACGATAGGGGCGGCGTGCGTGCGCTCGACAACGTCAGCCTGACCGTGCAAAGCGGCCAGTACGTTTCGATCACAGGCGCATCCGGCTCCGGTAAATCGACGCTTATGCACATCCTCGGCCTGCTCGATACGCCGACCGAGGGACGCTACCTGCTCGATGGGAACGAGGTATCCGCCCTGCCGCCGCGCGCGCTCGCGCGCCTGCGGGGGGAGCAGATTGGCTTTATCTTTCAGCACTTCCAGCTCATTGGCGGGATGAGCGCGCTGGAAAACGTCGCGCTGCCGCTAACGCTGCAAGGCGTACCACGCGCCGCGCGGCTGCGCCGCGCCGAACAGGCGCTAGCCTCGGTTGGCCTGATGCACCGGGCGGCGCACAAGCCCGGGCAGCTCTCGGGCGGGCAGCAGCAGCGCGTGGCTATCGCGCGCGCCCTTGTCACGCGCCCCTGTGTGCTGCTGGCGGACGAGCCGACCGCCGGTCTCGACCCCGCGTCGGCGACCGATGTGCTCGACCTGTTTGACCGGCTGCACCGCTGCGGCAACACTATCGTGCTCATCACGCACGACCCGGCCGCGGCCGCGCGCGCCGGGCGGCGGCTGTATCTGGAAAACGGTGTGCTGTCCAGCTGACGGACGGATACCGGAGGAGGCATACCATGAACCGACGGGACAAGGCCAATTACTACCTCGATATGGCCGAGGTCGCGCTCGAGCGCGGCACCTGCCTGCGGCGCAATTTCGGCGCGGTGATCGTCAAAAATGATGTGATCGTATCCACCGGCTACTCCGGTGCGCCGCGCGGACGGGATAACTGCATTGACATCGGCTTTTGCATCCGCCAAAAGCTGGGCATACCCCGCGGCGAGCGGTATGAGTTCTGCCGCTCGGTACACGCCGAGGCCAACGCGATCATCGCCGCCCCGCGCGAGCAGATGCTCGGCGCGACACTCTATCTGGTCGGCCGCGATATGTCCACGGGCGAAATCATGCCCGACGCCAATGCCTGCACCATGTGCAAGCGGCTCATCATCAACGCCGGTATCGGACGGGTGATCATCCGCCGCGACCATAACGTTTACGACACGGTCGATGTGCGCGAATGGGTCGCCTGCGACGATGTGCTGGACGGCCGGCACGGCTACTGACGCCGCACCCATTTCACACTGGAAAACGCGCAAACTGCGTTTTCAAAATACCAAAATACAAGGAGGACTTCAACAATGGAACTGAAGATTTTTAAGTGTATGCACTGTGGTAATATCATGGAAATGATTGACGACAAGGGCGTGCCTGTATTCTGCTGCGGTGAGCCGATGAAGCAGTTCAAGGCCGGCGAGACCGAGGGCGCTTCCGAAAAGCACCTGCCGGTCGTCAAGGCCGAGGGCGACACTGTGTCCGTCTGTGTGGGCGAGGTCACCCACCCGATGCAGGACGAGCACCACATCGCCCATGTCTGGCTGGTGACTGACAAGGGCGTATACCGCCGCGATCTGCCGCACACCGGCGCGCCGGAGGCGACCTTCCGCCTTGCGGCGGACGAAAAGGCCGTAGCGGTCTACGAATTCTGCAACCTGCATGGCCTGTGGCGCACTACGCTGTAAGGCAGAAACACAACAAAAACGGGTCGGGATTTCCCGACCCGTTTTTTTATTCCCGCTCGTCCAGATTGCGGTATTCCATCGCCTTGCCCAGCGGCTTGTACGCCGGGCGGATGATCTTGCCGCCCGTGGTCAGCTCCTCCAGCCGGTGCGCCATCCAGCCGACGATACGCGCCGTGGCAAACAGCGGCGTGTACAACGATTCGGGCAGGCCGAGCAGCTTGTAAACAAAGCCTGAATACAGGTCGACATTGGCACACATCGGCTTGTCGAGCTTTTTCTTTTCGTTAAAGACGGCGGGCGTCAGCTTTTCGACCAGCTCGATCATCGCCATTTCCCGGGAGAAGCCCTTGCGCTCGGCCAGCGGGCGCGCGGCCTCCTTGAGCGCGACGGCGCGCGGATCGCTCAGCGTGTACACGGCGTGTCCCATGCCGTAAATCAGGCCCGAGCCGTCCCCCGCTTGCCCGTCCATGATCTTGCGCAGATAGGCGGCGACTTCGTCCTCATCCGACCAATCACCGACGTTGGCCTTGATCTCGTCGAGCATACGCACCACGCGCAGGTTAGCGCCGCCGTGCCGCGGCCCCTTGAGCGCGGACACCGCCGCCGCGATCGCCGAGTAGGTATCCGTGCCCGACGAGGTGGCGACGCGCACGGTAAACGAGGAGTTGTTGCCGCCGCCGTGCTCGGCGTGCAGGATCAGGCAGCGGTCGAGCAACTTGGCCTCATCGTCGGTATAGCTGCCGTCCGGCCGGATCAGGTGCAGGATGTTTTCGGCCGTTGAGCGGGCGGGGTCGGGCATGTGCAGATACATCGAATCCCCGTCAAAATAGCGGCGCTTGGCCTGATAGGCGTGTGAGATGATGACCGGAAACTTGGCCATCAGGCTGATGCCCTGCCGCATGACGTTTTCGACCGTCGTCTCATCCGGGTTTTGGTCGTAGGAATAGAGCGCGAGCGTCGCCCCGGCGAGCTTGTTCATAATGTCTCGGCTGGGCGCGCGCATGATCATGTCCTCGGTAAAGTTATTGGGCAGCGCGCGCTCCTGTCCGATCATGGCCTGAAAATCAGACAGCTGGCGGCGGGTGGGCAGCGCGCCGCACATGAGCAGATAGCCGATCTCCCCAAAGCCAAAGCGGTTTTCCGCCTCCAGCCCGCGGATTAGATCGTACACGTCGTAGCCGCGATAGGTCAGCCGCCCCTCGATCGGCTCGCGCTCGCCCTCGTTGACGATATAGCCGTGCACGTTGCCCAGCCAGCTCGCGCCGACCAGTACGCCTGTGCCGTCCGCATTGCGCAGGCCACGCTTGATGCCGTACCGGGAGAACAGCGCTTCGGGTATCTGATTATGTGCGCGAAAGCTCTCGCTCAGCTCCTGCAAGAGCGTCTCGTTTGCAAAAGTATCCTCATATGTCATGGATGTGCTCCTTTCCGCAGCAAATGGCAGAATATGCATATATTTTACCGCACGGCTGCAGGATTGTCAAACCCCGCACCGGCCGCAGTCACGCAAAAATCATGTTTTTTGCAACTTTAATTCTACATTAAAACCACGATTTGCAGGATTTTATTTGTATTGATGCAAATAATTTTATACAGCAAAGCAGAAAAGCGCACAGCCTCCGGCGAGAGACTGCGCGCTTTGGTCTGTCAAACAGGGCTTTGGCGGTGCGGCGGGCGAATCAATGGATCACAACCGTCGTACCGACCGGAATGGTATCGTATATCCACTGGATATCGGGCTTTTTCATGCGCACACAGCCGTGCGAAACCGGGTAGCCGCTGCTGAAGTCATATTCCCGGTCGGTGCCGGGGTAGCACAGGCGCGAATGGAATGCATAGCCCGTGCCTGGATAGAAGCCAACCACCGGACGCACGGTGTACGACCCGGTCGTCCAGCCGGCGGCCGACTTATAGCTTACCGTGGTCACACCGACCGGCGTGGGTGAGCTCATTGCGCCCGTGCCGACGAGGAACGAGCGGTCGAGCTTCCAGTTGCCCTTTGAGCCGGTGAACACATTGACGTGCTGGTAGGCACGGTTGATCCACACGAGATACTCGGTCTTGCTGCTGTATCCCTTGGCATTGACCCAGATCTCCTTCTCATAGGGCTGGTAGTCATTGTTGATAGCATAGGCCGCGGCAAAGTTGCCGCGATAGGTCGAGGAGACCAGCCCCAGCACCCGCTCGGCGCTGCGCTGGTAGTACCAATCGTCCGAGTAGTTTTCGATTGGCACGGTGATCTCCCGAAATACCTCCTCGGTCCGGCCGGTCGAGGGGTTTTCATACAGCAGCTGGAAGCCCATCGTGACCGACGGCTTCATATCCTTGGTGAAAGTGAAATATGTAGTATGGTAGGAGGTTTTGTCCGGCGTGATGACAAATGCGTCGTTGGCGCAGTCCGGGATGGGCGCGCCGTCCTGATACCACACAGCGCGCACAGTCCTTGGTTCGTCCACGCCGGTGAAGCGGACCAGCGTGTTGAGCGCGCCGCCCGGCAACACCTTATTCGGCACGCCGAACTCGATACCGACCCCCGCAAGGCCTGAGTCGATATTCTCCACCATCGAGTTCGCCTTGACGCCGACCTTACAGTCGATCGCGCGGATATCGACCGCATCCGCCTTGCCGTGGCCGTCCACCACCGTGCCCCGGCCCGCAACGAGCAGCGTACTCACCGTGCCGTCCAGCGTGATCCTGTTGCCGCTGCCGGTGACGGTCAGCGTATCGGCTTTCATGCCGCCAAGGTCGATTTCACGGCCGGACGCGGTGATCTCAATGTTCGCCGCCTCGCCCGAGAAGGAGACCTTGCCGCCCTGTCCTGCAATGAGCAGCGTGTGCGCGGCGGCATCCTTTTTCAGCTTGACCGTCGCGCTGCCCGCCGGGTCGAGCGCCAGCACGCCGATCGCGGTCTCGCCGCTCGCGGTGAGCGAGAAATCCGCCGCGCCCTTGACGACCACCCGGCCGGGCACATTGGTGCTGTCCAGCGTGGCCTTGGCGGCGGACACAGGAAAGACCAAATCGCCGTCAACCGTGCTGTCCGCCAGCGTGGTTTCGGGCGCGAACAGCAGCGCACCGCCCGCCAGCCGCTCCATATCGCCACCCTCGTCAATGTTGGTGCGCACCACGCGCGTCAGCATCGTGACAAATTCGGCGCGCGTCAGCGGCGCGTCCGGCGAAAGGGTGGACGCCGTCGAGCCGTTGATGATGCCCGCCACAGCCAGCGCGGCAGCCGCCTGCTTTTGTTCGACGCTCATCGCCGCCGTGTCGGTAAACCCGGCGAGCGCATTCGTCTCATCCGCCGCACGCGCAAAGACAAACGCGCGGGAGAGGAGCACAAAGGCTTCGCCGCGGGTGGCGGCGGCATCAAAGTCGCGGCTGTCGTCCGCGTCGATCAGGCCGAGATAGATGCCCTTGGCCAGCTCGGGCGCGTACCACTGCTCACCCGTTACGCGGGTGAGACCGGAAAGGTTGGCCTGCTCAGTCGCGCCGAGCGCACGGACGAGCATGGTGACGGCCTCCGCCCGCTTCAGCGTGTTATTCGGCAGAAGCCGGCCGTCAATCCCCTTGAGCAGCCCCATCTGCACACCGGCTTGCAGCGCCTGCTCGGCCCAGTGGCCGCTCATATCGTCAAAAACCGGCTCTGCGGGGACTGCTGGCGTTTGCGCCGTGTCCTCCGCCTGCTCGATCAGCCGGAAAGGCACCGGCAGCGCACCGGCATTGACACGCGCGGCCAGCGCGGCCGCATCACTCTCGCTCAGCCCGGCGGCGATGTTCCAGCAGTCAGTCTCGATCCGTGCGCCACCGGGTATCTCGCCCAACGGCTCACCGCCCAGCGTGACCAGCAGTCTGCCGCCCGCTTCGCTCGCTTCCGCGAGCGCGCGCGCGCCCTGCTCGGTCAGCTCAACCTGCACAAGCGGCGCTTGGAGCGCACCCAGCACCGCATCCTCCACGTCCTCGGTCACAACGCGCGCCGCGCCATAGTCCGCCGCGCTGCCCAGCCACACCCTGCCGCTCTCATCGGCAAAGGTCAGGCCGGTGTAGGCATTCAGCGCATCCAGCAGCCCCGCCGCATCCGCCCCGGCGGGCAGCGAAACCAGCAGCGTATCCCCCTGCTGCGTTACCGTGCTGCCCGCATAGCCAAGCTGCGGCAGCTGCATCTCGAACACGCGCGCGGCGCGCTCCATCGCGTCCTGTGCGGCCTGTTGGCTGGTATTTTCCGGGAAAACAGCCTGAAACGCCGCCTGCTGCGCCTGTTCGACAGTTATACCCTCATTTTTCTGTTCGGCCGATACACCTTCGTTGACAGCCGCGGCCGTGAACAGCATCAGCGCGGCCAGCAGACCACTGAGCATTCTCTTTTTCAAGGTCTCTCTTCCCCCTGTGTTCCATAGTATTTATATTGTACGGTCGGCGGATAGGCTTGTCAAGCATAATCAAACTGCTTTGCAAACGATTCCCCGTGTTTTCCCGCCAAAATCAAGCAAAGGTTTACAATCGCGCAACTATGTGCTATACTTAAACTCAGACCTTTATGATGGACAAATCGAGGAGGAAACCACCCATGCTTTGCAAAAATTGCGGCAGGGAGCTGCCTATTTCCGGCAAATTCTGCCCCTTTTGCGGCGCGACCGTCGAGCAGACGGGCGCAAACGATGAGACCGCCGTATTCACCGGCCTGCCGGACGAGTTGAACACACCAATCGATCTTTCCGCGTTTGACGCCGCGATGGAGGACAGCCATCCTGGCGCCTCCCTTTCCGGTAAGGCGGGCGTGACCACCGGTGACCCGCTCACCGTGACCGATCCGCGTATGCCCACCGCCGGTGAGCGGCCGTCCACGCGCCGCCCTGCGGGCGCACCTCAGTCATCCGCGCAGTCCGCGCCCCACACTACATATTTCGATGCAGGCGCCCCGGCCGACGAGCCTTACCGCCGCCCCTCTAAGGCGCAGCGCGGTGTGACGGTCGTGCTTATCCTTCTGCTCATCCTTGGGCTGATCGGCGGCGGCGTGTGGTTCGCGCTCAGCCGCCGGCCGGATGAAAACCTGACCCTTGCCGAGAAATATATGGAGCGCAGCAAGTTTGATGACGCACTCATCGCCTTTGAGGCCGCACTGGCCGAAGCCAAGGATCCTGCTGCCATCCAGCTTCAGATCGACCAGCTCAAGAGCTTCCAGCAGGCGCGCAGCCTGGTTGAGAGCGGCGACTATACCGCCGCGCTGGCTACGCTCAACGACCTGCGCGGCCGTTTGCTCGACAAGACCGCCCCGCTGGGCGAGGCCGTGGACGCGCTCATCGAGCAGGCAACCGCCGGGCAGGCGGAAAACGAGTTTGCCGCCGATATCGCTGAAGCGCAGGCCTATTTTGATGATAAGAAGTACGATGCGGCCGCGGGCAAGCTGGACGCGCTCGCCGCGGACGACACGCTGAGCGCCGAGCAGAAGCGGCAGGTCGAGCAGCTGCGCACGCAGCTTACTGAGGCGCAGGAGGCCGCGCAGCGGCAGGAGCAGAACGCGCAGGAAGCCGCCGCGAAAAAGCAGGCCTTCAGCGCGCAAATCGAGCAGCTTGAGCAAAACGACCGCCAGATCGCCGAGGCCGAAACGACTGAGCAGGCCTTCGATCTGACCGCCGCCTCGTTCGAGGCGTGGGATCAGCTGCTGAGCAACATGTACGATCATCTGGCCACCGTGCTCAACGCCGACCAGTACGCAGCCGAGGAGGCCAGCTACCAGCAATGGGTCGAGGAGCGTGACGAGGGCGCGAAGAGCGCCTCGCGGGAGAGCGAGGACGAGATTTCCGCCCAGCTCGCCGCCGCCAGCTTTAAGCAGAGCTACACCAAGACCCGCTGCTATAAGCTGCTTGATCTGATGTAAGCACGGCCCTGCCGCAAAACCAAACGGGGAGGAACCTGACCGTTCCTCCCCTGCTTTTTTGTGCTGTCCCGGCGGACGGCATGAAAAAAAGGCGCATCATGCGCCTTTTTTTATTTTGTTTTACCGCGAAACCAGCCTTAACCCATGAGCTTGGCCGCGTTCACCTTGACGCCGGGGCCCATGGTGGACGCAACGACGCAGGAGCGGATATACTGACCCTTGGCAGCAGCCGGCTTAGCCTTGATGATCGCGCCCATCAGCGCGTCAAAGTTGTCCTGCAGCTTTTCCGGGCCGAAGGACGCCTTGCCGATCGGGCAGTGAATGATGTTGGTCTTGTCCAGACGGTACTCGATCTTACCGGCCTTGGACTCCTGCACAGCCTTGGCAACGTCCATAGAGACCGTGCCGGCCTTGGGGTTGGGCATCAGGCCCTTGGGGCCGAGCACGCGGCCCAGACGGCCGACAACACCCATCATATCGGGCGTGGCAATGACCACGTCGAACTCAAAGAAGTTCTCCTTCTGGATGCGCTCCATCAGATCCTCCGCGCCGACAATGTCCGCGCCGGCGGCCAGCGCCTCATCGGCCTTCGGGCCCTTGGCGAACACCGCCACGCGCACCTGCTTGCCGGTGCCGTGCGGCAATACGATCGCGCCGCGCACCTGCTGGTCGGCGTGGCGGGAGTCTACACCCAGCTTGACGTGCAGCTCGATGGTCTCATCGAACTTGGCCTTGGCGGTCGAAATCACGGTGGAAAGCGCGTCGGCGGTATCGTACAGCTTGGTGCGGTCGATGGTCTTCGCGCTGTCTACATATTTTTTACCTTTATGCACAATAAATCCTCCTTAAGTGGTTAAGCGGGAACTTAAAACCCTCCCACTGTATGCGGCGGTATGCCGCAGCTTGGTTTGGCCAGCGGCGCTGGGGCTTACTCCTCGACGGTAATGCCCATCGAGCGCGCCGTGCCGGCGATCATGCTCATCGCGGCCTCGAGCGAGGCGGCGTTCAGATCGGGCATCTTAGTCTCCGCGATCTTCTGGCAGTCCGCCTTGGACAGCTTGGCAACCTTGGTCTTGTTCGGTACGGCCGAGCCGGACTCAATACCGCAGGCCTTCTTGATCAGCACAGGCGCCGGGGGCGTCTTGGTGATGAAGCTGAACGAGCGGTCAGCGTAGACTGTGATGATGACCGGGATGATCATGCCGGCCTCATTCTTGGTGCGCTCGTTAAATTCCTTGGTAAAGGCCATGATGTTCACGCCATGCTGGCCGAGCGCCGGGCCTACCGGGGGCGCGGGGGTCGCCTTGCCGGCGGGAATCTGGAGCTTGATATAACCTACTACTTTCTGTGCCATGTTGAAAGGTTCCTCCTTCAATAAATGTGGTGGTTGGCGAGCGCGGTGGGCGCTCTCCCACTTCGGCGGCCGCAGCCGCCCGCCCGCCCGCTGCGCGGGGGGACTTTTCCGGACGGAGCGCACCCTTTGGCGGTGTGCTCCGGTGATTTATTCGTCGAGTGTCTCCACCTGATCGAGCTCCAGCTCGACCGGGGTCTCGCGTCCGAACATGGAAACGACGACATTCACACTGTTCTTCTCCGGCTCAACAGCCGAAACGACGCCGATAAAGCCGGCCAGCGCCCCGTCGATGACGCGCACGCTGTCTCCCACTGCGTAATTGACCTCGATCTCGCGCTTTTCCACGCCCATCGCGGCGATCTCCTCTTCGGTCAGCGGGATCGGCTTGGAGCCGCCGGACTTGTCCTGCCCGACAAAGCCGGTGCAGCCGCGCGTGTTGCGCACGAGATACCAAGTCTCATCGGTCATCACCATTTTGACCAGCACATAACCCGGGAACAGCTTGCGCTCAACCTCCCGGCTTTTGCCATCCTTCACCTCGGTGACGGTCTCGGTCGGGATGTTGACGGCTGTGATCAGGTCATGCAGCCTGCGGTTTTCGACCGCTTTTTCGATCGAAGAAGCCACTTTGTTCTCATAGCCGGAGTATGTGTGCACCACATACCATTTTGCAGTGTCTGCCATAAATGCCTCCTTTATCGGTTAGGCGGCAAAACTTGTGAGCAGCGCCTGTATGCCAAAGCCAAAGACGATATCGAGCACCCAGATAAAGATGCCGACAACGATGACGCAGGCGAATACGACCAGCGTGTTGTTGGTCGTCTGCTGGCGGGTCGGCCACACGATCTTGCGGCACTCACCCTTCAGCTCGCGGAACCACTTGCCGATTCGAGCAAAGAAACCGGGCTTCTTAACCTTGGATTCTTCAGCCATGGGGCTACTTCCTTTCTCTTACTTTGTCTCGCGGTGCAGCGTGTGCTTCCGGCAGAAACGGCAGTACTTGTTCATTTCCAGACGGTCCGGATTGTTCTTCTTGTTCTTCATCGTGTCATAGTTTCTTTGCTTGCACTCAGTGCAGGCCAGCGTGATCTTTACGCGCATAAATAACGGCACCTCCTTCTTAAAATTCGTCCGTCCCCTGTTGCGGGGCGCGGGACTGTTTGCCTCCCTTTGCCGGTGTTCCGGCGCGCGTTTTCCGGACACACGAAAAATGCGCGCAAAAAAAAGAACCCGCATAGGTTCTTAAAGTATAGCATGGCCATGTTTGGCGGTCAAGTAGTTTTTGTGAAAAAAGTGCTGATTTTTTTGCGTATCTATGCTATACTATGGCAAACCACAAGATATAGGAGTGTAGATATGCGTATTTTGGGTATTGATTACGGGGATGCGCGCACCGGGCTGTCCATATCCGATCCGTCGGGCTTTCTGGCCGGCTCGCCGCGCGTCATCCACGAGTGGAACCGAGACAAGCTGGTGGACAAGCTCTGCGCCGTCGTCACCGAGGAGCGGATCGAAAAGATTGTGCTGGGCTATCCGAAAAACATGGACGGCACGGTGGGCGCGCGCGCGCAGCAATGCGAGGCCCTTGCCGAAACCCTGCGGGCGCGCACGGGCGTGCCGGTCGTGCTGTGGGACGAGCGCCGCACCACGGTAGCCGCGCACGATATTCTGCATCAAGCCGGCAAGAAAACCCGCAAGCACCGCCAGACGGTCGACGCGGTGGCCGCCGCTCTGATTTTACAAGGCTATCTGGACTACAAGCGCAGCCGGGGATGACCATGTCGCCCTACATGACAGCCGCCGCGCGCCGGTATCACCCGGTGCGCGGCGGCTTATTCTCTGCTTTTCGTAGGCTATCCGCTTATTTGTACGGGTTATCCGCCTTCAGATAGCAGCATTTCTTATATTTTTTGCCGCTGCCGCACGGGCACGGGTCGTTCGGGCCGACCTTTTTGCCCACGCGCTTGGGCTGCTTCTGCACCGTGCCGTCGTCCGCGCCCGCCGCGGCGGTCTCCTTGGCGACCTGCTCGCGCTTGGGCTCTTCGCGGGTGCGCACCTGCGCCAAGAAGATCATGCGCACGGTGTCCTCCCGGATGGAGTCGATCATCGCGTCGAACATATCAAAGCCTTCGCGCTTATACTCGACCACCGGGTCATGCTGACCGTAGGCGCGCAGGCCAATGCCGCTGCGCAGCTCGGTCATCGCGTCGATGTGATCCATCCACTTGCTGTCAACGTTCTTGAGCAGCACCACGCGCTCCAGCTCGCGCATGATGGCAGGCGTGAGCGCCTGCTCCTTGGCTTCATACACCCGGTGCGCCTGCGCGGCAAGGCATTCGGTCAGCCGCTCGGCGGTCAGATCGTCGCACTCCTCCGGCGTGAAGGTGCAGTCCTCCGGTCGCAGGAACACGCCGATAAACGGGCGGCGCGCCTGCTCGACCATCGACGGCTCGATGACCGTGTGCTCACCAATGGCGGCGTGCACTGCGTTGGCAACAGTATCGTCGATCATACGCAGGATGCTGTCCTTAACATCCTTGCCCTCAAGCACCTGCAAGCGCTGGCTATAAATGGTCTGGCGCTGGGTGTTGAGCACATCGTCATATTCGAGCACATGCTTACGAGTGGCAAAGTTACGGCTTTCGATCTTCTTCTGCGCGTTTTCGATCGCGCCCGACAGAATCTTCTGGTCGATCGGCTCATCGTCTGCGATGCCGAGGCTGTCCATCATGTTCTGGATGCGCTCCGAGCCGAACAGTCGCATCAGGTCATCCTCGAGCGAAATATAGAAGCTCGACTCGCCCGGGTCGCCCTGACGGCCGGCGCGGCCGCGCAGCTGGTTGTCGATGCGGCGGGACTCGTGCCGCTCGGTGCCGAGGATATACAGGCCGCCCGCCGCGCGCACCTTGGCGGCATCCGCATCGGTCTCGGCCTTGAACTTTTTGTACAGCTCGTCAAACTTCGCGCGGATGGCCAGCACCTCGGGGTCATCGGTCTCCGCGTGGCCGTTGGCCTCATAGAGCAGCTCGGGCGTGTAATCACCCTTTTTCAGCTCGTCAAGCGCCATCGTCTCGGCGTTGCCGCCGAGCATGATATCCGTGCCGCGGCCGGCCATGTTGGTTGCGATCGTCACCGCGCCCGACTTGCCCGCCTGCGCGACGATATCGGCTTCGCGCTCATGGTACTTGGCGTTGAGCACGGTATGCTTGATGCCCTTGCGTTTGAGCAGCGCGGAAAGCTCCTCGGATTTTTCGATGGACACCGTACCGACCAGAATGGGCTGCCCCTTGGCGTGGCATTCCTCGATGCGCGCGATGGTCGCGCTGAGCTTGCCGCGCTCGTTTTTATAGACCGCGTCCGGGTTGTCCTTACGGGCGACCGGCTTGTTGGTCGGTATCTCGATCACGTCAAGCTTATAAATGTGGCGGAACTCCTCCTCCTCGGTCAAGGCCGTGCCGGTCATGCCGGACAGCTTGCCGTACAGGCGAAAGTAGTTCTGGAAGGTGATGGTGGCCAGCGTCTTGGACTCATGCTCGACCTTGACGCCCTCCTTGGCCTCGATGGCCTGATGCAGCCCCTCGTTATAGCGGCGGCCAAACATCAAACGGCCGGTGAACTCGTCGACGATGATGACCTGCCCGTCGCGCACAACATAGTCCACATCGCGCTGCATCACGCCGCGCGCCTTGATCGCCTGATTGATGTGGTGCTGAAGGGTGGTGTTGGCCGGGTCGGACAGGTTTTCGACCTTGAAGTAGCTCTCCGCGCGCGCTTGTCCCTTGGGTGTGAGTGTAGCGGTGCGCGCCTTTTCGTCGACGATATAGTCCGCGTCGATCTCGTCCTGCTCCTCCTTGGCGTCGACCTCCTTGACGCGCAGGCACTTCAGCCCGGCGGCAAAGCGGTCGGCCAGCTCATAAAGCTGGGAGGATTTCTCCCCTTGGCCGGAGATGATGAGCGGGGTGCGCGCCTCGTCGATCAGGATGGAGTCGACCTCGTCGACGATGGCAAAGGCGTGGCCGCGCTGCACCATGGCTTCCTTATAGATGGCCATATTGTCGCGCAGGTAGTCAAAGCCGAACTCGTTGTTCGTGCCGTAGGTGATATCGGCCGCGTACATCGCCTTGCGCTGGTTCGGCTCGATATCATGAATAATCAAGCCGACCGACAGGCCGAGGAAGCGGTAGACCTTGCCCATCCACTCGCTGTCGCGCTTGGCGAGGTAATCGTTCACCGTGATGATGTGCACACCCTTGCCGGTCAGCGCGTTCAGATAGGCAGGCAGGGTGGCGACGAGCGTCTTGCCCTCGCCGGTCTTCATCTCCGCGATGCGCCCCTGATGCAGCACGATGCCGCCGATCACCTGCACGCGGTAGTGGCGCATACCAAGCACGCGCCACGCGGCCTCCCGGCAGGCGGCAAAGGCCTCAGGCAGAAGCTGGTCGAGTGTTTCGCCGTTCTGGTAGCGCTGCTTAAATTCATTGGTCTTGGCGCGCAGGTCGGTGTCGGACAGCTGCTTGTATTGCTCCTCAAGCGCGTCCACCTTATCTGCGATGGGGTTTATTTTCTTCAGCTCGTGTGACGAATGTGTGCCGAAAAGTTTGGTGAGAAAATTAGCCATTTTGTTTGTTCAGCCTTTCAAAGGGGACATAAAGCACCCCTCGTTTTCATCATAGTTAGATGTATTATATCACAAAGGCGAGCGCTTGTGAAGTCAAATCATCCACACTGCGCCGCTGGTAATATAACTGTGCAATAATTGATATAATAGTCAATCTTCGGCTATTATATCACAGGCGAAGGGGGAAACAAACATATTTTTTGTAAACTGCAAAAACCTTTCTCCGTGCGCGCAAAAGCGCCGGAAAGCGGCGTATGCCAGCTTTCCGGCGCTTGTAAGCGGTTGGGATTGGATAGGTGAGAGGCTTACTTCTCGACCTTCATGGACTCGATGATCGCATCGGCCAGCGCATCAAGCTCGGTCTCCTTGTCGCCCTTGAGCGCGGAGGACATCGACAGGCGCTCGTTGAGCACAGTCATGTTCTTCAGCTCCTCGTCGACGAACTTCTGCATCAGATCGCCCGACTCGCAAGCCCACGAGCCGTTCTCGACGATCGCAAAGGTGCGGTTCTGCAGGTTGAGCGCCTTCATATCCATCAGGTAGTCGTGCATAACCGGATAGATGCCCAGGTTATAGGTCACCGAAGCGAGCACGATGTGGGACAGACGGAAGCTCTCCGAGATCAGGTAGGAAACGTGGGTGTTAGACACGTCGTACATAACCACGTTGGTCATGCCCTTCTCGCACAGGCGGGTAGCCAGCGCGTTGGCCGCAGACTCGGTGTTGCCGTACATGGAAGCGTAGACGATCATGACGCCCTGCTCTTCCGGCTCGTAGCGGCTCCACTTGTCGTACTTGTCGATGAAGTAGCCCAGATCCTTGCGCCAGACCGGACCATGCAGCGGGCAGATGTACTTGATCTTGTCAAGGATGGGCGCGGCCTTGCCCAGCAGCAGCTGCACGTGGGGGCCGTACTTGCCAACGATGTTGGTCAGATAACGGCGCGCCTCGTCGATCCAGTCGCGGTCAAAGTTGACTTCGTCGGCAAAGAGCTTGCCGTCGAGCGCGATGAAAGAACCGAAAGCGTCTGCCGAGAAGAGTACGCCGTTGGTGGTGTCAAAGGTGACCATAGCCTCCGGCCAGTGTACCATGGGCGCGCCCACGAACATGACCTCGTGCTTGCCGAAGCTGTAGGTATCGCCCTCAACGACCTCGATCAGCTCGTGGCCGTCGATCTCGAAGCCAAACTGACGCATCAGCATGAAGGACTTCTCGGTGCTGATGACCTTGACATCCGGCCAGCGGAGCAGGATCTCCTCGACCGAGGCGCCGTGGTCAGGCTCCATGTGGTTGACGACCAGATAGTCGAGCGGGCGGTCGCCCAGCACGTGGTAGAGGTTCTCCAGCAGCTGGCGGCAGGCCGACCAGTCTACGGTGTCAAACAGTACGGTGGACTCATCCATCAGCAGATATGCGTTGTAGGATACGCCCTTGGGGATGGGATGGATGTTTTCAAACAGGGTCAGACGACGGTCGTTCGCACCAACCCAATACAGGTCTTCAGTTACATTGCGTACACAATACATCGTTTTTCCTCCTTCCAGCCGTCAGGCTTCGATAAACTGATCTTTTTCCTCAGCACATTTGGGGCATACCCAATCCTCGGGCAGCTTTTCAAACAGGGTGCCGGGCGCGATCTCGCTGTCCTCGTCGCCCACCTCGGGGTTGTATTCGTAGCCGCAGCCGTTGCACACATAGCTCTTACCGATCGGGGTCGGCTTGGGCGGCTGCGGGCGCTTCATCTTGATCATCGGCGGGGCGGGAGCCTTCTCGCCGCAGTCAAGCGCCTCGGCCAGCAGCGGCAGGATCTCGTTGAGATCGCCTACAATGCCGTAGTCGCAGTTCTTGAAGATGGGTGCGTTGCCGTTCTTGTTGATGGCAACGATGGTGGAGGCATCCTTGATGCCCTTCAGGTGCTGTACCGCGCCCGAAATACCGCAGGCGATGTACAGGTTGCCGCGGAACTTCTGGCCGGACATACCTACATAGCGGTTGAGCGGCACATACTTGAGCGTCTCCGCCACCGGACGGGACGAGCCGATCGCCGCACCGGCCGCCGCAGCCACCTTTTCGATCAGCGCCATGTTCTCCTTCGAGCCAATGCCCTTACCGGCGGAAACCACGCGCTCAGCCTGCGCGATGGGCGTATCGATCGGGATGCCGACCGAGAAGTCGTGGCCGTCCTTCTTCAGCGCGGCCACCAGCGCCTCTACGCGCTCCTTGGCGTCGCCCTCGCGGAAGATGTTCTTCTTGCGCACACCGGTTACCGGCGCGGGCTTCTTCATGACCGAACGGCTCGAACCGCCGGCCTCCTTACCCAGCTTGCCGACCAGCGAGGCCGCGATAACCACGCGCTGGACTTCGTTGGTGCCCTCGTAGATGGTGGTGATCTTCGCGTCGCGGTAAGCGCGCTCGACCTCCATGCCCTTGAGGAAGCCCGAGCCGCCGAAGATCTGCAGCGCGTCGTTGCAGACTTCCAACGAGATATCGGAAGCGTACAGCTTGGCCATCGCCGCTTCCATGCCGTAAGGCTGGTGATGCTCCTTCATCTCAGCAGCGGAGTAGACCAGCATGCGCGCGCAGCGCAGCTTGGTCGCCATGTCGGCCAGCTTGAAGGACACGCCCTGCTGCGCCGCGATCGGCTTGCCGAACTGGATGCGCTCCTTGGAGTACTCGAGCGCGTGCTCGAACGCACCCTGCGCAATACCGAGCGCCTGCGCCGCGATGCCGATACGGCCGCCGTCGAGCGTAGCCATGGCGATCTTGAAGCCCTGGCCTTCC
Organism: Agathobaculum sp.; assembly: GCF_022775115.1. GTDB lineage: Bacteria > Bacillota > Clostridia > Oscillospirales > Butyricicoccaceae > Agathobaculum. Next base: position 14,500 of record NZ_JALFLA010000056.1, on the reverse strand, counting down.
TTGCCCAGCAGGTTCTCCTTGGGAACCTTGACGTCATTGAAGATCAGCTCGGCGGTCGTCGAGGAGCGGATGCCCATCTTGTCGTAGTGGTCGCCGAACTCAAAGCCCGGCCAGCCCTTCTCTACGATAAAGGCCGAGATGCCGCGCGTGCCGATGTCGGGCGTCGTAACGGCAAAAACAACATATGTATCCGCACGGGGCGCGTTGGTGATGAAGATCTTGCCGCCGTTGAGCAGCCAGTAGTCGCCCTTGTCGATGGCGGTGGTCTCCGTGCCGCCGGCGTCCGAGCCTGCGTTGGGCTCAGTCAGGCCGAAGGCCGCGATCTTCTCGCCGCGAGCCAGTGGGGTCAGGTACTTTTTCTTCTGCTCCTCCGTACCGAAGGCGAAGATGGGGAACGAACCCAGAGAGACGTGTGCGGACAGAATAACGCCCGCGCCGCCGTCGACGCGTGCAAGCTCCTCGACAGCGATCGCGTAGCTCATGATATCCAGTCCTGCGCCGCCATACTCCTTGGGATAGGGCAGGCCCATGAAGCCCAGCTTGCCAAGCTTCTGCACCGCTTCCTCGGGGAACTCATTGTTTTGATCAAGCTCAAATGCAATGGGCTTGATCTCCTCCTCCGCGAAAGCGCGCAGCTTGGCGCGCAATTCTTCATGCGCCGGCGTGGTTTGGAACAACATACCGTTACCTCCTTTGTCCTTATCTTAAATTTGCTGTTTTCATCCGCCCTTATTCTGGCCAACGCAGAAGGACAACGGGATAAGGGTGAATGCTGCAAACTGGATGCATTTCATCCACTTTTTTGATGGAATCCTTCATCCGTTTGTTTTCTGCTTATATGATAAACGACTCTTGTCTGTATTGTCAAGTATTATGAAATTTACAATGTGAATTTTGGGAAATTCACCAAATCAACCCCCATGCTTTTGTATATTCTGGATGGGCATTCCAGTTCTGCCCTCTGCGGCCTTACCGCCCGATGAGATAGACCATATACGCCGCGTAGCCGAGCGCCATCAGCGCGCCGGGCGCGCGCCCGAGCACGCCCTTACGGGCGGGCAGATAGCATATCGCACTCGCCGCGATCAGAATCAGGCAGTCGACCGGCGCGGTGGGCTGCACCGGGATGGGCGTGATCGCCGCGGACACGCCGAGGATCAGCAGGATATTGAACAGGTTCGAGCCGATCACGTTGCCCATGGCGATGTCGTTCTCGCCCTTGCGCGCGGCCACGAGCGAGGTGACCAGCTCGGGCAGGCTGGTGCCGACGGCCACGATAGTCAGGCCGATGAGCGTTTCCGACAGGCCGAACATGCGCGCGATGCCGGTCGCGCCGTTTACCGAAAGCTGGCCGCCCAGCACGATGCAGCCGATGCCCAGCACAATATTGACAAGCGTCAGCCACACCGGCATGGCCGAGTCATCGTCTCCCTCTGTCCGCACGGCGCGGGTGTGCAGCGCAGGGCGTATCTGCGAGACCATGACCGCCGCAAAGCAGGCGAGCAGGATAAACCCGTCCACGCGGGACAGCCCCCCGCCGACAAACAGCATCGCGCCCAGCATGACCGCCGCGCCGAACGAGAGCGGCCAGTCCCGCCGCAGCAGCGCACGGTCAAGCGTCAGCGGGCACAGCACGGCCGACAGCCCTGCCACCACCAGCAGGTTAAACAGGTTTGAGCCGAGCACGTTGCCGACCGCGATCTCGTTTGCACCCTTGAGCGCCGCCGTCACGCTGACGGCCAGTTCGGGCGCGGATGTGCCGAACGAGACGATGGTCAGGCCGACCAGCAGCTCGGACACGCCCATGCGGCGCGCGGCCGAGGCCGCACCCGCCACGAACTTATCCGCCCCCCAGACAAGCAGCATGAAACCGATGACAAGAAGAACGACTGACAACATAAAAAACACCTCTTACAGAAAGAATACAGCATCGGGCGTAAAAAAAAGAGACTTTTATTGCGGCTGGCGCAATAAAAGTCTCGCTGCTGTCCGGTGGACGCCGGGCGCGCCCCAAAGGCTGCGCCGGGTTTGACGACGTCGACCACGCGCGGCCCGCGCGTGAGCTACTCCCTTTTACTTGCGTATACTATACAGCAAGGCGCGCCGCGCTGTCAAGCAAAACTGCGAAAAAACTTTACAAGCGGCCGTTTTATGCGTATACTATAAAGGCAATACCGCACAATTATGTCTTCGGCGCTTTGCGGCAATTTTTCGCTCTGATTTTGTTGTAATTGCTTGCAATACATCAAGTATTGCTGTACAATTGTGCCTCATCAGTGCGCAGAATTTTCTCGCAAGCCGCTTTTGCCGAATTATGCGGTGTTGCCTAAGATAATGAAAAATACGTGAAGGAGCATTTTCATGCTGCAATTTGAGGAATACAAGGTCAAGCTGAACAACTTAAAGCCCGCGCTGACCGAGCTTTACACCGCGCTCGGCCTGGAAAAGGCAAAGCGCGAGGTCGAGGAGCTGGAGCTCAAGTCCTCGCAGCCCGGCTTCTGGGACGATCCCGCGTCCAGCCAGAAGATCGTCTCGCGCATGGGCGCGCTCAAGGGCAAGATCGAAGCCTACGCCCACCTGACCGAGCTGTGTGACGACCTGCTGACCATCTGCGAGATGGCCATTGAGGAAAACGACGAGTCCATGCTCGGCGAGCTGGAGAGCGGCTATAAAGAGCTGGAGGACGGTGTGGCCGAGCAAAAGCTGTCCACCCTGCTGACCGGCGAATACGACAAGAACAACGCGCTCGTCTCCTTCCACGCGGGTGCGGGCGGCACCGAGGCGCAGGACTGGTGCGAAATGCTCTACCGCATGTACACCCGCTGGGCCGAGCGGCACGGTTATACCTATAAGATCATGGACTATCAGGACGGCGAAGAAGCCGGCCTGAAGAGCGCCGATATCATCATTGAGGGCGAGAACGCCTACGGCTTTCTCAAGGGCGAATCGGGCGTGCACCGTCTGGTGCGCATCTCGCCGTTTGATGCCTCCGGCCGCCGCCACACCTCCTTTTCCGCGGTCGAGGTCATCCCGGATATCCCGGACGATTCGGCCGATTTCGAGATCAAGCCTGACGATTATGAGATGCAGGTGTTCCGCTCGTCGGGCGCGGGCGGCCAGCATATCAACAAGACCTCGTCGGCTGTGCGCCTGATCCACAAGGCGACCGGCATCGTCGTCTCCTGCCAGACCGAGCGCAGCCAGTTCCAGAACAAGGACAACTGCCTGCGCATGCTGCGCAGCAAGCTGGTCGAGATCAAGGAGCGCGAGCACCTCGAGAAGATATCCGACATCAAGGGCGACCAGAAGAAGATCGAATGGGGCAGCCAGATCCGCTCCTACGTCTTCATGCCCTACACCTTGGCCAAGGACACCCGCACGGCCTACGAAAACGCCAACATCAACGCCGTGATGGACGGCGATATCGACGGCTTCATCAATGCTTACCTGTCTGCGCTGGCAACCGGCAACTGGGCGACCAAATAAGCCGCCGCGAAAACATCAAAGGGGAAAGCGATGCTTTCCCCCTTTTTTGTGCGCCCAGCCTGCCTTTGGCACATAAACCCCCGCCGGCCGGCAAATGCTATCCGGCGGAGGGGTGCTATGAAAACCAACGTCAAATACGCGGCCACCGGCGCGCTGGCCGGCGCGGCCAACGGCTTTTTCGGCGCGGGCGGCGGACTGTTTCTGGTGCCGCTGCTCGTCTCATGGGTCAAAATGGACGAGCGGCAGGCGTTCGCAACCTCGGTCGCGGTCATTTTGCCGCTGAGTGCGGTGTCGGCGGCGATCTACTGGCTCAAGGGCGGCCTTGACCTGACCGCCGCATGGCCTTATCTGCTTGGCGGCGCGGCGGGCGGGCTGATCGCAGGGCGCGTTTTCGGCAAGGTCAAGCTGCTGTGGCTGCGCCGGGTGTTCGGCCTGCTCATCCTGTACGGCGGCGTGCGGGCGGTGCTGCTGCTATGAGCCTGCTCGCCATGCTGGCCGGTCTGCTGACCGGCATCCTGTCCGGCTTTGGCGTGGGCGGCGGCTCGCTGCTGCTGCTCTATTTGACGCTGGCCGCCGGACTGGACCAATATCAGGCGGGCGGGATCAACCTGCTGTATTTCATCGCCTGCGCGCCCGCCGCGCTAGTCTCGCACATCCGAAATGGACTGGTGCGGGGCGCGGCGGTGGGCTGGTGCGTACTGGCGGGCATACCCGCGTCCGTGCTGGCCGCGCTGGCCGCTGCGCGCATGGACACCGATTGGCTGCGCCGCGCCTTCGGTATGTTCCTGCTCTATATCGGCATCAAAGAGCTGCTTGCAGGCCGTAAGCAGGGCAAAAACAAGCAAGTCCGCTGACGCAAACACCGCGTCAGCGGACTTTTCCGTATGCGCGCAGGCTGCGCGGCGCGGCTCACGCGGGCTGGAACCAGCGGGGCGCGGCATCGTCCAGCAGGGCAAGCTCGTGGAAGATCGCGGCAGCGGCGGCTTCATACTCCTGCGGAGAGACGGCCTTTCGCAGCCGTTTGCCGTGCTTTTCGCTGTCCGCAAACAGCCCCAGATGGTAGAACCAAACCTCCTTCATCCGCAGTATGGCGGTGCGGCGGTCGCCGAACGCCGCTGTGTAGCCGTCAAACAGGTCGTGGTGAAAGGCTTCAAGCGTGCTTTTGTCGGCCCGCGCGCCGCCGCGCAGCCGCGTGACCAGCGACGGATCGGCAATCAGCCCGCGGCCGATCATCAGCGCGCCGACCGACGGATACCGCGCCTGCACCGCGCACGCGTCCCGCTCGGTGACGATATCGCCGTTATAGCACACTGGCATAGCGCAACGCGGCAGCGCGGCGGCGAAGGCCCCATGCCGCACGCTGCCCTTGTAAAAATCCTGCCGCACGCGCGGGTGGATGGTCAGCTCGGCGATGGGATAGCGGTCGTAAACCGCCAAAACGCGGTCAAACTCAGCCGGGTCGTGCATCCCCAGCCGTGTCTTGACCGAAATGCGTCCCGCGCAGACGGCAAACACCGCGTCAAAAAAGCGGTCGAGCGCGTCCGGCTGCGCCAGAAAACCCGCGCCCTTGCCCTTGGCCGTCACCGTGCCCGAGGGGCAGCCCAGATTGAGGTTGACCTCGTCAAAGCCCATGTCGAACAGCGCGTTCGCCGCCCAAATGAAGTCGGCGGCGTTCTTGGTCAGCAGCTGCGGCACGGTCGGCACACCCGCGTCCAGCGCGGGCGCAAGCTCCCGCTTTTGGCGCGGCGTAAAGCGCGCGGCCGCGGTCGGCGTAAAAAAGGGCATAAAATACTTATCCACACCCGGGAAATATTTCTGGTGCGCGCGGCGGTAGACCGCACCCGTCACACCCTCCATCGGGGCGAAGTAATACTTCATGGGCAACCCTCACTCGTCCTTATTCGGGCGCGCCGTCCTGCGCGTATGCGGTGAGCGCTTCCTTGATCTGCCCCCACGAAAAGCCCCGCCGCTGCAAAAAGGCGACCGCCTTGTCGACCTGCTTCCGGTCGCTCGTATCGCCCTTGAGCCGCTTGTCCAGCAGCTTCAGCAGCAATGCGCGGTCGGGTGCGAAGCCCTCCAGCGCGGCGGCGGCGGTGTCCCGGTCAAGGCCGCGCGCGGTCAGCTCCTGCCGGATACGCTGCGCGCCGTAGCCCCGGTGGGCATAGGAGCGCACGACAGCCTCGGCGTAGGCCGCGTCGCTCAGCAGACCGCGCTCGCTCAGCCACGCAAGGGCGTAATCAGCCGCCTGCTCGTCGTGTCCCTTGTCCAGCAGCTTTTGACGCAGCATAGCCGTGCTCAGTGCGCGATAGGAAAGCTGCTTTGCCGCTGCGTCAAGCGCCGCGTGGTATTTGTCCTCGCTCATACCTCGTCCAGATCGTCAAAGTCGTCCGCGTCGATGCTGACCGCCTTGGCCGAGCTTGCCTTGGGTGCGACCGGCTTGGCAGCAGGCACATCCTCGGGCGCGGCCTCGCCCTTGGCGCTTGCCGCCTTGGCGCCCGCCGCCTGATACTGCTTGCTGCGCTCCTCCTCGACCGCCGCCATGATCTGCTTTTGCACCGCGTCGGCCTCGTCTGGGTGCTCCTTGAAATACCGCTTGGCCGCGTCGCGTCCCTGGCCGAGCCGCTTGTCCCCCATCGAGAACCATGCGCCCGATTTGTTGATAATGCCATACTGCACACCCAGATCGACCAGCTCGCTCGTGCGGGAAATACCCTCGCCGTAAATAATATCGAACTCGGCCTCGCGGAACGGGGGCGCGACCTTGTTTTTGACCACCTTGACGCGGGTATGGCTGCCGTAGCTGACGCCGCCCTCCTTCAGATGCTCGGTGCGGCGCACATCCAGCCGAACGGAAGCGTAGAACTTGAGCGCGCGCCCGCCGGTCGTCACCTCCGGGCTGCCGTAGATCACGCCGACCTTTTCGCGCAGCTGGTTGATGAAGATGGCCACGCACTGGCTCTTGGCGATCGAGCCGGCCAGCTTGCGCATGGCTTGGCTCATCATGCGGGCGTGCAGGCCGACGAACGAGTCGCTCATCTCGCCCTCGATCTCGGCGCGGGGCGTGAGCGCGGCAACCGAGTCGATGACCACGATGTCGATCGCGCCCGAGCGCACAAGCGCCTCGGCGATATCCAGTCCCTGCTCGCCGGTATCGGGCTGGGAGACCAGCAGGCTGTCGATGTCAACGCCAAGCGCTTTGGCGTACACCGGGTCGAGCGCGTGCTCTGCGTCGATAAATGCAGCCGTGCCGCCGAGCTTTTGCGCCTCGGCCACGCAGTGCAGCGCGACCGTCGTCTTGCCGGAGGATTCCGGCCCGTATATCTCGATGATGCGGCCGCGCGGCAGGCCGCCGATGCCAAGCGCAAGGTCGATGCCGATCGAGCCGGTCGGGATATGCTCGATGGCCATGCCGGTGTTTTCGCCAAGGCGCATGACCGAGCCTTTGCCGAAGTTCTTTTCGATCTCGCCCAGCGCCTTGGCCAGCGCTTTTTTCTTATCGGCCGCGGGCGCGACCGTTTCCAGTTGCTTTTTGGTAGCCATGTTGACAGCCTCCTGCTTTTGATGCGATAGCCTTATTATAACAGGGTGTCCGTTTAATTGCAAGAATTTTATCGAAAATTTGTTCGTTATTTTTGCATAAAAAAATACCCGCCTTGATTGCCTATCGGCAAAGGCGGGCGGGACTTTGAACGGCGGTATATGTATGCGCCGCTGTTGACTCGCTCGGCTGGCCTTGCTATCTCCTCGACAAACTGGAATTTGTGAAAGCATCACTCTAAAATCAATTGCTTTGCATCGCACGCATTAAGCTCAATGTATCCACAACTCGGACATACATAACACGCAACAGAGCTTCTCTTTTCTGTTTCAAAAACACCTTTCCTTTTGTTTGTCAGATAAACAACTGTACCAACTGCATCTCCTCTCAACTTTGCTTGAATCATTTTCTCGCTGCATTTTATACATTCCATCATACTTCCTCGCTTTGGAGCTGGATTTTTCAGCAAGTCCAACTTATCCGCAGCTCAAGGGCTGCGCCGTTTATGTCCTGCTGTATCGCACCGCGGTTTTCATCCGCTCTCACCGGTGCGGCGGGTAGTGTCATATCTCCTGCGCGGCGGCGGGACAGCCGTACACGATGCGCGGCACGCCGGACAAATCCTCTGTCACGCCGATGCCGGCAAAGCCGTTCTCCTCCATGATGGCCGCCACCTGCGTGGCCTGCCGGTAGCCGCACTCGAACAGCAGCATCCCGTCCGGCGCGAGCAGGCCACCCCATTTGGCGCAGATCGCATGGTAGAAATCCAGCCCGTCCTCGCCGCCGAAAAGCGCTTCGTGCGGCTCGTAGTCGTATACGCTCCGGTCGAGCCGGCTCATCTCGGCGCGCGTGATATAGGGCGGATTGGACACGATGATATCAAACTCGCCCATGCCTGCGGGCGGGCGGAAGCGCACATCGGCCTTGAGCGCGATATAGCGGTTTTGCACGCCCAGCCGCCGCGCGTTCTCGCGCGTGACGCGCAGTGCGCCGTCCGACAGATCGACGCCCGCCACACGCGCCTGCTCGACCGCGTGGGCGACGGCGATGCCGATGCAGCCCGAGCCGCAGCACAGGTCGAGCACGCGCGGCGCGACCTTGGCGCGCGCCCGCTCGATGACCAGCTCGCACAGGCGCTCCGTGTCCGCACGGGGAATGAGCACCGACCGGTCAAGCTGAAAGGTCAGGCCGTAAAAGTCCCACTCGCCGAGGATATAGGCCAGCGGCTCACCATCCAGACAGCGGTCGCACAGCAGCTGTGCGTAATCGACCGTCGCGTCGTCCAGATAGGCGTGCGCCCACTCGGCTGTGCGGCGCTTGTCCGCCTTGCAGGCGTAGGCCGTCAGCTCCCGCGCGGACAGCGACGGCTGCGGGTCACCCGCCTCCTTAAAGCGCTTGAACAGCTCGATATACACATCGTTGATCGTCTTGGTCACAGGGGTCACACCCGCCTTTCGTATCGTATCGCCTTTGCCTTACCAGTTATCCGAGCCGTCCGCCGGGATGACTGCCTGCATCGCCGTGATGGCAAGCTCGATCATGCTGTCATCCGGCTCGAACACGGTCAGCCGCTGGATCATCAGCCCCGGCCAGCGCAGCACACGGGAAACAAGGCTGTCCGACCGGCCGGCGTAGCGGTTAAACTCATAGCTGATGCCGACGACCAGCGGTAGCAGCAGCAGATGGGCAAGCATACGCAGCACGGGATTGACGATATCGACCAGCGAAAACACGATGGATGAGACAATGGTCATCACGATGATGAGCACGAACATAAAGCTCGTGCCGCAGCGCGGGTGAAAGCGCGGCTGGCGGCGGACGTTGTCGACAGTCAGCGCCTCGCCCGCTTCATAGCAGAAGATGGTCTTGTGCTCAGCGCCGTGGTAGGAAAATGTGCGGCGGATATCCTTCATATGGGATACCGACCACATAAAAAGCAGGAAAATCACAACGCGCACGCAGCCTTCGAGCGCGTTGCGCGCCAGCACGCCCCAATTTTCCGGCACGAAGCCGCCCAGAAAGCTGGGCAGCAGCATGAACAGCCCGACCGGCAGCGCGATGCCCAGCGCGGTCGACAGGCCGAGGATGCACTTTTCGATGCCCGCAGAGCCGAGCTTGCGCTCGAGCCACGCTTCAAATTTGGAGGGCGGCACGTCGGCCTGCTCGTCCTCAAAGAAGGTGGCCGAGTAGTTGATGGCCTGTACCCCGTCCTTCATGGCGGTGAACAGGCCGTAGGCCCCGCGAAAAACAGGCAGCTTCCACAGGGGCGCGGGCGTGTGCGCCGGCTCTTCTTTAGAGATCAGCTCACCGTCCGCCTTGCGCACGACGGTGCAGGACTTCTTCGGGCCTTTCATCACAATACCCTCGATGATGGCCTGACCGCCGATGGTGGTTTTTTTCTGTGTTGTCATTTATCCGTCTCCTTCGGGTTCGGGGATAGGCGGCGCGTCGGCTATTTTGGGCAGCGCGCCCGTGATGCCGAGCGCCTCCTCAGCGTCGGCCGCAGGCAGGGTGACGGTCACCGTCGTGCCCTCGCCCACCGTCGAGGCGATATCGAGCGTGCCGCCGTGCAGACTGACGATCTCCTCGGTCACGGCAAGGCCGATGCCGCTGCCGCGCTGCTTGGACGAGCCTTTGTAGAACTTCTCCTTGACAAAGGGCAGTTCGGCCTCGGGGATGCCCGCGCCGTGGTCGCGCACGACCGCGACGATCCTGCCCCCGGCGCGGCGCAGCGTGATCTCGATCTGCTTGCCATCCGCGCCGTATTTGGCCGCGTTGTCCAGAATATTGAGGAACACCTGCTTCATGCGGTGGCGGTCGCCGTTGATGTAATAATTGGCGTCCACATCCTCGTCATAATGCAGCTGCATACCGGTTTTTTGCAGCAGGTTTTCATACATATAAACGGCCTCGTACAGCTCGACCGACAGGTCGAACAGCTCGACCTCAAGCTTCATGCGGCCGGATTCGATGCGCGCAAAGTCCAAAAGCTCCTCGACCATGCGGGTCAGCCGCCCGGCCTCCTTCTGGATGATGGTCAGCCCCTGCATGACCTCCTCGGGGTCCTCTCCCCCGCCGGCGAGCAGCGTTTCGCTCCAGCCGCCGATGGCGGTGAGCGGGGTGCGCAGCTCATGCGAAACGGACGAGATAAAGTCGTTCTTCATGCGCTCGGCGCGGCTGATCTCGTCGGACATGTAGTTGATGGTGTCGCACAGCTCGCCTATTTCGTCGTCATAGGTTTTTTGCAGGCGCACGCCGTAGCGGCCGGCGGCGATCTCCTTTGCAATCGTGTTGATGCGCAGCACCGGCTCGATGATCGAGCGGATAAAGTAGCTGTTCGAGGCGACGACCAGCATCAAAAACAGCAGGCAGACCAGGATGACCGTGCCGATGATGAGCCATATCTGCTTTTCCGCAATGCGCAGCGACGAGATGACGCGCACACCGCCGATCAGCTCGCCCCGCGAGGACAGCAGCGGCGCGGTCACGCTCATCACCCGCTCGTCCGAGAGCGGGTCGCGCCCGGTGAACACGCTGGCCTTCTGCATGGCCAGCGCCTGCACGGCCTCCTCGGTCGAGGCCATGCCGCCACCCGTCAGCCCTGAGGTGGACAGCAGGATACGGCCGTTGCGGTCGAGAAACTGCATCTCTACCTTGTCCTTCTGCTCATAGGTAGTGACCGAGGACTCGGCCTGCGTATAGAACTGGTCGTAAGTCTCGGTGAAATATTTGCGGTAGATATCGGCCGTCTGCGTGGCGCGGGCGAGCAGATTATCCCGCACAGAGGCGTAATAATAGCCCGACACACCCACCGACACCAAAATCACCACGGCCGCCAGGATGACGAGCACAAAGGAAAGCGAGTTGCGCATCCAGCGCCCCCGGATGCCGCCCGGGGAATGCAGCACCTTAGGCGCGGACGGCTGCGGCGGCGCGGACGGCTGCTTTTTGGGTTTGCGATCATTCATAGAAACTACCTTTCCCTGCCGGGGCTTCGCGCGGGGCGGCTCACCCCTCCCACATATAGCCATAGCCGCGCACGGTGACGATGTGCGAAGGATTGGCCGGGTCGTCCTCGATCTTGATGCGCAGGCGTCGGATGTTGACGTCAACGATCTTCAGCTCACCCACAAAATGATGCCCCCACACCATCTCAAGCAGCTCATCGCGCGAGAGCGCCTTACCGATATTCTCCATAAACGCCTTGAGCAGGCCGTATTCGATCTGCGTCAGCTCGATCTTGATGCCGTTTTTGAGCACCTCGCGCGCGCGCAGATTGAGCTTGAACGGGCCGGACTTGATAACATCCTCCTCGGCAAAGGGCGCGCCGGAGACACGGCGGTAGAGTGCGTCGACCCGCGCGGCCAGCTCGATGACCGAAAAGGGCTTGGTCACATAATCGTCCGCGCCGTTCATCAGGCCGGTCACCTTATCGGCCTCCTGCGTGCGGGCGGTCAGCATGATGACGCCTGCGGCGTAGCCCGCGGCGCGCATCGCGCGGCAGACCTCGTAGCCGTCGATGCCGGGCAGCATCACATCGAGCACGGCCACGGCGATATCCTGATTTTCGTGGTATTTTTCCAGCGCCATTTCACCGGTCTCGGCCTCTATCACCTCGTAACCGCCGCGCTTGAGGTTGAGTACCAGAAACGAGCGGATATTCTCTTCATCCTCCAACACAAGGATCTTGCGCTTCATGATGTTCCTCCTTCATCTATCCTATCAGTTGTCCCAGTCCTGCGTGACAAGCGAGAAGCGGCTTTTCAGCCCGTCCGCGTCGATGCGTATCGCGCCCTGCTGCGCGCCCTCATCCAAACGGGCGAAATAGACCGCCTTGGGCGTCTGCCCAAGCTGGATCAGGTCGCTGCGCTCGGCATAGCCGTCACGCAGCGCGCCGGTGGCGCAGCAGATGGTAAAGAGCGGCATCCGGTAGCCGTTTCCCGTATATTCCAAGAACTGCACACAGCTCAGACCGCTGTCGCTGCTTTTTGCGGCGGTGATGCGGTCGTGCCATGTGTCATCAAGCCGAAGCAGCCAGCCGTCGGATACGTTGTTATAGGTTGTCTCGGCCAGCCGGGGCGCGCTGCTCACGCCGTAGGCGTACCAATCGAGCATGAAAATAGCGTCCGCCGCAGCCGCGTCCGTATAGCCGGCCATCAGCACGGCGCTGGGCAGCTCGGTCACGCCGTCGCCGTTGATATCGGTCGCGTAGACCGACACCGGGCGGTAGGTGCCGCGTGTGACTGAATCCTCACCGTCGAGCGCGATATTGTGCAGCCCGCCGTCGGTATAGACAAAGATATCGGTCGTCAGGCCGACGCCGCCCGTGGTCTTTTGCTCGACCAGCACGGCGGGCAGTTCATCGGTCACGCGGCCGCTGCTGATGCGCTCGACCGAGACGGCCTCGGCGCTGGTCGGCGCCTCGCCTATCAGCGTGAGCGCACCGCCCGCGTAGCGGTACAGCCGCGCCACGCGCTTGCCCACCGGGTTATTGGTCAGCAGCAGCAGGTCGCGCGCGCCGTCCCGGTCGAGATCGGTCAGCTCCATCGCGGAAAACTCGGTTTCCAGCAGGATGCCGGGCGCGCAGTTTATATCAAAATCGCACATGGTCAGCGCGTCTACCCGGTCACCCAAAAGCCGCCAAGTGATCACCATGCCGCGCCGGCCGTCGGGCGTGATGGCCGGATAATCGACCGACAGGATGGCCGCCGTGCCCTTGCCGTCGATCGAGCCGGTGCAGACAAAGCGGTCGTCCTTCTTTTTATAAATATACACTTTGAAGACGTTGCTCGTGGCCGCGGTCGTGCCGCGGAAAAAGGCGATGGCCTCGTCCACGCCGTCGCCGTCGAGGTCGACCAGCTGCACGGTCGAGCGGTTGTCCCCCTGCGTGGGCGCGGTGTAGGTGACGCCCGAGGCAAGCAGCTGATCCAGCTCGGCCTGCATCGTTTGGTAGTTGGATGAGGGTCTGGGCGCGGCCAACAGCTCATCTCCCGTTGGGAGCGCGCAGCCGGACAGCCCCAAAAGCAACGCAAGCTGCGCGGCAATACATCGGAATGCTTTCATGATATCATGCTCCTGCGCGTGGCTAACAACAAATACTGATACGATTTTAAGTATAGCACAAAGCTTTTGCGTTTGGTACTCTAATTTGCAGAGTTTACAGCTATTTTACCAGTTGGCACGCGGGGACCGGGCATTGAAGCGGACAGTCATTCCGCCGCCCGCTGATTATTGACAAACTCCGCGCCAGCGGGTATACTGGTTGATATGCGAGAGGCCGGCGCCGGCGGATGCAGCCGGGCTCGCCTTGAGACGTGCGTTTGTGATTAAAAAAAGCAGCATCTGCTTCCATATTTGCGGGTATGGTGGAATTGGCAGACACGATGGATTTAGGTTCCATTGGGAAACCGTGCAGGTTCGAGTCCTGTTACCCGCACCAAACCAATATAATCCGAACCAGATCTTCCCTGTGGGAGATGGGTTCGGATTATTTGTTTTCTTCGGAAGATTCGAGGAAACCCATTTCCGAAACGGTGTCATCAAACGGCCAGAATCAAAGCCCAGAGGCCCGAGAAAAAAGAAACAGATTTAGGAGGATACTGTTATGGAGAAGAAAGTTATTTCTTGTGCGTTTAATATCGACACCGCCTGTGTGGAGGCCAAGTATGCAGATGGCAGTATGATCTCCATCGACTGTATTCTGGTGGAAGCTGAGGTTGCACGGAATATATTCGAGAGCAACGAGCTGGAATGGTTGGTGAATAATGTACCGATTGAATATGTGAACCTGCTGCTCCACGGGGATGTTCGGGAGTATTTGAGGAATGTGACGGAGTACCATCCCTTTGAGAACTGATATCGTATTCCAGAGGGATATCGCAAGAGACCTAAATGCTGTTTTCCAATCTTGGATAATCCAATACTGGAAAATCCAAGATTGGAAAAGCTTAAACTGGAAAATAGCACACAATAAATACTAAACAATCAAATAAAGAATAATCAAATACTGATCTATCAATCATTCATTCTATCAAGAGGGATGCGGAAAGAACGGCGGACAGAATTTGAGGATTCACGCATATAGAACACCTGTTTTGGACATCCAAAGGTAATTGTATTCCCAGATCAAAAATGTGTCCAAGAAGCCTTGCTATTAGCCGCTATTTCACCTCCGAAATGCGTGAGTGGAAGTGCCTTTTGCATGAGAAAAGGTGCCGCCAAACTTGCGGCACCCTATGTGGTCACTTACTTGCTTTTCCCTACCTTTCTTTCCGTCTGTTCCGTTTCACGCTGAGTCAGCCACTCCCGGAACTCCCGCTGACCTTCTTCGCTGTCGTAGTAGGCTAGGATGTCAGGGAGAATGCACCGGGCGATGTACTCGATTTCGTGTTGCGGAATACCGGAATTGTTGATGAGCTTTTTCCTGCGGTCCAAGCTGGTTATTCCCTCCGGTTCGATATGAAATTATTAAGGTTC